>JASLBU010000077.1 GCA_030146365.1 Candidatus Limnocylindria bacterium
AGTTCCTCAGCTCCTGGCAGGAGGGCTGGGACCGCGACGTGTACGAGTGGACGCACCCGATGCTGGCGAAGTACCTGATCGCGGCGGGCATCGCCGTCGCGGACCCCAACTCGGTCGTCGACTCCGACCCCCTCGAGTCCCCGAGCAACGCCCTGGCCGTCGCGCCGCGCCGCGGGTCGACGGGGCAGGATCGGTCCGTCGCGTTCGCGGTCGAGTCGCCGTCAACGATCGTGGCGCTCGATGCCGGCTCCGGCGAAGCGCTGGTGCGGTGGGACGCGGGTGGCGCGATCGCCTCGCTGGCGTTCGATCCGGAGGGCCCGCGGCTGCTCGTCGGTCGTGCCGACGGCGGGACGATCGAGACGTTCGAGCTCGCCGGGCTGCTGGCCTCGCCCGGCGATGCGCCGCCCGCCGGCCCGCCGATCGAGACGGAGCTGCAGGCCGTCAGTCAGCTCGTGGTGCCGGAGGGGACGTCCGAGCCACTCCTCGTCCGCGGCCCCGACGGCGTCGTGGTGGTCGAGCGCCCGAGCGACGCCGTTCTCGCGTCCGCCGGGGGCGCGTACGGTGGCCTGGGCCTCGTGCATGCCACAGGCAGTGAGGATGACGGAGACGAAGAGGACGAAGAGGCGCAGGTGAGCGGCGACTCCGTGGCGGTGACCGATCCCGCGCGCGGGGCCATCGTCCTGCTCGACATCGAGACGCTCCAACCGCGCCAGGACGCGGACGGTGAGGAGCTCGGGATCATCCCGGTGGACGCGCCGCTGATCGGTCCGCTCGTGACTCGCGGGGGCGGCGAGGATCAGCTGCTCCTCGCACTCACCGGCCCGCTTCCGGCCAGCGAGGAGCACTCGCGGACGCCCGGTGGGGTCGCTGCCGTCGACGCCGATGCGGAGGATCTGATCGGCCTCGTGCCGCTGCCCGGGACGCCGGCCCTGATCGGCCACCAGCGCGTCGCCGGCATCGTCTACGCGGCCGGCACGGCGCCCGACGGCAGCGCCGAGGTGTGGACGATGGAGCCGCATGTCGAGTCGCGCGGGGACGGCTCGATCGGGCTGGGGGCGTTCGACACCACCGCACTCGCCGGCACGCCGCTGGCCATGGCCTTCGATGTCGCCACCACGCACCCGAACGACGACCACGCGCGCCTGCTCGTGAGCACGGCGGCCGACGACGGAGCCGCCACGCTGGTCCACATCGACGCGGGCAGCAACGCCTTCGCCTGGCGGCTCGCCGGCATCGTGTTCGGGGCCGCCCTGGTCGGGCTCGTCTACCTGCTGGCGGCCACCATGTTCAGCCGGCGCCGGATCGCGATCCTGGCCGCGAGCTTCGTGGCAATCGACGGAATGAGCTTCGTGATGAGCCGCATCGCGATGAACGACATCTACGTCGCCACGTTCATCGTCGCGGCCTATGTGCTGTTCTGGCAGGTGTGGTCCGGGCGCTGGGCGCGCTCCGCGTGGTGGGCGCTGCCGCTGGTCGGCGTGCTCGTGGGCCTGGCGGCCTCGACGAAGTGGGTCGGCTTCTATGCCATGGCCGGCCTCATCGTGCTCGTGCTGGCGCGCTCGGCGCTCGGCCGCCTCGTCCTCGTCGGCCTCGCCGCCATGGCGGCCATCGTCGGTGGAATCGGAGCACCATGGCCCTTCCTGGTCGCCATGCTGGTCATCCTGGCCCTGGCCCTGGCCATCACCTGGGCGCGTCCAATCCGCATCGATCTAAGCGAGCTGCTGACGGCCATCCCGGCGACCGTGGCCGTGCTGGCGGGCGTCGGCGTGGCCTTCGTTCTGGGCTACGAGAGCGTCCCAGGCGACCGCGAGCCGGGCGGTGCCGTCGAGTACGTCTTCGGACTGCTGGCGCGCGGCGCGGAGGCGGTCTGGCCGGTGGCGATCATGCTGGGCGTGGCGGCCGTGCTGCTCGGCTGGCGCGCGTGGGGCTCCCTGCGGGATCCGGCCTCGGACGCTCGCTGGTATCGGCCCGGCGAGATGGGTGGCTTCGCATGGTCGTGGGCGGGGGTGTGCCTGATCGTCATCCCGCTCACGGTCTACGGGCTGAGCTACGTCCCGTACCTCCTGCTCGGGCACGACTGGGCGGTCCGCGGTGGACCGGCCTACAGCTGGAGCCTGGAGGAGATGCACGCCCAGATGTTCAACTATCACTTCAACCTGACGGCCGGCCACGACAGTGCCTCTCCGTGGTGGAGCTGGCCGCTGGCCCTCAAGCCGACGTGGTTCTACAGCGGCTCGTTCGACGGCGACCAGGTGGCGGTCATCTACAACGGCGGCAACCCGGTCCTCTTCTGGGCCGGCATCCCGGCGCTGGTGGCCGCCGCCATCCTGGCGTGGAAGCGACGCTCGATGGCGCTCGTGCTGGTCGTGGCCGCCTTCGCCTTCCAGTACGTGCCGTGGCTGCGCATCGAGCGCGCGACCTTCGCCTACCACTACCTGACCGCGGTGATCTTCGCGATGGTCGCCGTCGCCTACGTCGTCGACGAGCTGCTGCGCCGCCCGGCGTGGCGCGATCTGGCGCTGGGCTATCTCGGGCTGGTCGTGCTCGCAGGCATCCTCGTCTTCCCGCTGGGCTCCGCCCTCGCGATGCCGGACTGGTACATCAACGCGGCCCGGGCGCTGCCGCCATGGAACTTTGCCTTCCAGTTCCCCGACCCGCCCACCGGCGAGCGCGGGGACCTGCTGAGCGCCGATGCGTTGAAGGCGGTGCTGGGCGTCCTGGTGGCGGCCGCGGCGATCGCCTTCGCGCTCGTCGGCCGCGAGCTCTGGGAGCGGCGCTCCCCGCCACCTGCGGCGACCGTCCCCGGCCCCGGCTGAGCGGCGCTCAGTCGCCCGGACGGCGCCGGGAGGAGGTCACCAGGATGAGCCCGCCGACCGCGATGAGGATGACCGGCCAGATCAGCGTCCAATCGATGGCCGGCACGTACTCGCGCACCAGGAACCAGATGCCGGCGCCAACCAGGAGCAGGCCGACGATGAGCCCACCGTTGCCGGGTTGGGCGGATTCTGCGGGCTCGGTCGACTCGGCGTATTGGGTGGACTCGGCAGCCGGCGGGATCACGTTCGCGCCGGCCGCCCCGTCGACGTGGCGTGGAGCGGTGAGGGGCGCCTCCGGCACAACCACCCAGGCCACGATGTAGGCCAGGAGCGCTCCGCCGCCGGTCACGAGCACCAGGATGGCCCACGCGATTCTGACAAGGGCCGGATCGACTCCCAGGTAGGCGGCCAGCCCTCCCGCCACGCCGCCGATGACCGTATCGGTCCTGGAACGGTACAGACGTCGGTTCATGAGCATCCTCCGTCGGGATTGAGCATCAGGTTCGCGGCGTTGCCGCGCACGTCGAGCGACACGGCGGGCGTCCCCGTCCCGGCCCGCCAGGTGTCGCCCGTCCGTTGCATGTCAGCGTCGTCGAGGTCGTGCGCGAACGTGACATTGTCCTCATCGATGGTGATCGAGATGGCCGCGTCGACATCGGCGCATAGCCGCAGAGATCCGGCGTTCATCTGCACGCTGCCATCGACCCCGCTTCGGTCGTCCACCGTCAGGGAGACGGACCCTGCGTTCGCATCGATCTGCAGGCCGGCGACGCTTGCCCCCGCAAGATCGACGACCACCTCACCGGCATTCGCCTCCACCGACAGCTCCTGCAGGGTCATGCCGTCGAGCGCGAGCACCGACGAAGCCGCATTGGCGCTGACTTCCAGTCCCAGGTTCGCGTCGCGCGGCAGGCCGACGTCCCACGATTGCCGTCCGTCCCCGAACGGAAGGCCGGCGCCATCGGCCTCGACGCGCAGGCCGCCGTCGGCGGTCGTCACGGCCGGCTCCGCTGCTGCCGCGTGTGCTGCGGCGAGCGTCCAGCCCTCTTCATCGGCGGCGGAGACCCGGAGCTCGCCGCAGCTGATGTCCAGATCCACCCGTGCGCCCTCGGTGAACTCTCCCTCGGCCGACACGGTCTGCCCGAGGTCTCCGCCGCAGCCGATCGAGATGCCGTCCGGCAGCCCGGCGGCCAGCGTGCCGGCCATGCCGCCTGCCACGATTCCCGCGATCGCCAGGACGGCCAGCCCGAACGGCGTGCGCGCGGCGATGAGGGCGAGACCGATGAGCACGAGGAGGACGGGCCACAGGCGCCACGCCTGACGGGCGACATCGCCGTCGATGACTGCCGCCTGGATCGCGAGTGCCACGACGCCTGCCGTGACGAGGGCGATTCCCCAGAAGATGAAACCGCGGTTGAGCTGCATGACATGGGGCTCCTGCTCGGGCCTCCACGATACCGGCCTCCTCCGCTTGGCGCCGCCGGCCAGGGCCCCATTGAGACAAACGACGTAGATGGGTTGACACTCGTCGAGCGACGGCCGTAGACTCCGCCGGCACCACCGGCAGCGGTACGGCCTGCTCGGGTGCCCGGCGACCGATCAACCACCAGCAGCGAGGAGCGATCAGACGGCAATGCATCTCTGCAGCGCTTTCATCGCGCACCGGCTCGCGCCAAACGGCAGCGAGTCCGACGGGAGATCTGTGCCCCCGCTCGAGTAGACGCCACGGCGGCATGACCGCCGGCAGACACACGAGCCGTGGGCCGGATCGGGTCCACGGTTTTTTGTTGCCCGCGTGGCAGCACGAGAGCCGCGGACCCGGGGAGCCAGGGCCGCGGCTCTTTCCATGCCCCGGCCAGACACGACGAAGCGAGACACCCATGATCACCGAAGTCACGAACGAACCGAAGACCGCCGCGCAGCCTGCCCCCGTGCTCGGGCCGGTGCGGCGCGTGGGTCCGCCCCCAGCGGGCGAGCCGCCCGCGCTCCTCATCGAGCATGCCACGAAGCGGTTCGTGGTGGGACGCAAGAAGAAGGCGGTCACCGCCGTGAACGACGTGACCATGTCGATCCGGCGCGGCGAGATCTACGGCGTGCTCGGAGCCAACGGCTCCGGCAAGAGCACGCTGATCCGCCTCGTCAGCACGCTGCTCACGCTGGACTCCGGGCGGGTGGAGGTCTTCGGGCACGACATCGCGCGGGACGAGATGGCAGTCAAGCAGCTGATCAACCGCGTCAGCGTGGATGCCGCCTTCTTCAAGAAGCTCAGCCCTCACGAGAACCTGGCCTACGCGGCCCGGCTGTACGGGATGGACGCGAAGAAGGCCAGGGTCCAGGTGGTCGACATCCTTGCGCGGCTGGGCATCGGCGAGAAGCGGCTGAATCGGCCCGTGGAGCAGATGAGCCGCGGGATGCAGCAGAAGGTCGCGATCGCGCGAGCGCTTCTGACGAGCCCGACCGTGCTGCTCCTCGACGAGCCGACGACCGGTCTCGACCCGCGGTCGAAGCTCGACGTGCAGGCCTTCATCGAGGAGGTCCGAGACCGTCACGACGCCACGATCGTCCTCACGACGCACGACCTCGCCGAGGCGGAGCGGCTCTGCGACCGGATCGCCCTGATCAACGACGGGCGCATGGTTGCCGAGGGGACCCCCGACGAGCTCAAGGCGCGGGTGGCAGGCGAGTACGGCAAGGAGCCGACCCTTGACGCGGTGTTCATGACATTCACCGGCAAGAGCCTGGACGACGATCTCGGGGACGACAAGGAAGACGACGAGTAGCAAGGAAGAGAGGAGGTGATGACCGTGCAGACGCAGAACGTGACCGTCCTCCGCCAGATGGCGGCGGACCGCCAGGCAATGCTGCTCCGCACGACCCTCCTGGTGGGTCGAGTGCGTAGCCGGCGCCGAATCCGGCGCTGGGCCGGCCGGCTGCTGGTGCGCGCAGGCGTGCGCCTGGCAGCGGATCCGGCACTGATGCGCCCGGCCGGCGCCCGCTGAGGGCCCGGCCGGCCATCGGAACTTTCAACGCAACGAGGGCGAGAACGAATCGATGACGATCGCGACGCGCGAGCTGCGGGCCAGCCTGGCCTTCGTGGAGCGCAACTACAACCTCACCAAGCGGTACTGGGGCTGGGAAGTCGCCTGGCTGGTGTACTCCCTGGCGGCCGCGCTGTCGGTGGCCTTCATCGGCGTGGCCCAGGGTGACCCGGAGCTGCTGCAGGTGCTGATCATCGGCGCGATCTTCTGGAACTTCCTGTCGATCGTCTTCGGCTTCATCGGCGAGACGGTGACCTGGGAGCGCTGGGAAGGCACGCTCGAGTACACGTTCATGGCGCCGGTGCGCCGCTACACGCAGCTGATCGGATCGACGTTCTTCGCGGTGGCGTACGCCGTGATCCAGATGCTCATCATCTTGGGCGTCATGCTGCTGTTCTTCGACGTCGAGTTCACCGGCGGTAACTTCGTGACCGCCGCCGTGTTCCTGGCGCTCGGCTCGATCAGCTTCGTTGGCGTGGGCATGATGGCCGCCATCCTGCCGCTGCTGTACGTGGAGCGCGGCGACCAGATGGTGTTCGCCATCCAGTCGATCATCCTGCTGTTCAGCGGCGTCTACTACAACGTCGACCAGCTCCCGGAGTGGATGCAGTTCGTCGCGCAGTTCTCGCCCGGCACGTACGTGCTGGACGGGATCCGCGAAGGCTTGATCGTCGGGACGCCCGTGACGGAGCTGCTGCACGACGTCTGGCCGCTGGTGGTGATGGGCGCGCTGCTCATCCCCCTGGGGGTGTACGTCTTCGGCCTCGCCGAGCGCTACGCGAAGCGGACCGGCAAGCTCAAGAGAGTCGGATGATGAGGACAGGCATGGCAGTCGAGCTGGCGACACCGATACAAGGCATCACGCTGCGCCCGTACGCCGGCGAGGCGGATCTCCCGGACGTCGTGAGGATCCAGAATGCCGAGTGGGCGGCCGATGGCGTGAGCCAGCGCTCCGACATCGAGGAGCTCCGGGCGTGGTGGGGGAACCCGTCCGAGTCGTTCGACCCTGCCCGTGATGTCGACGTCGTGGAGCTGGACGGGGCAACGGTTGCGTTCACCCAGCGCGACTGGGTGGACACCACGGACGGTGTGCGGGAGTACCGCGCCCGCTGCTGGATCGACCCGGCCGTCCGCCGGCGGGGGATGGGCACCGCCCTGCTCGCGCGCAACGAAGAGGCGCGTCGCCGCCTGGCAGCAGACCAGCAGACGGACCGGCCGCGGGTGCTGGGCATGGGCACGGCCGAGCTGAACGTCGGCGCCATGGCGCTGGCCCGGAGCCACGGCTATCAGCCGGCGCGCTGGTGGGCCGACATGGAACGGTCGCTGCTCGACGAGCTGCCGGATGCGCCACCGCTGCCGGCGGGACTCGAGGTGCGTCCCGCCTCGGCCGATCAGGCGCGGCAGATCTGGGATGCCGACCAGGACGCATTCCAGGACCACTGGGGCGGCTGGGATCCGTCGGAGGCGAGCTTTCGGCGCTGGACGGATTCGCCGGAGTTCCAGCCGGACCTCATGCTCGTCGCCTGGGACGGCGACGAGGTGGCCGGCGCGGTGCTCAACGCGATCTACCCGGAGGAGAACCGGGAGCTCGGCATGAAGCGCGGCTGGCTCGACAGCGTCTTCACGCGGCGCGCCTGGCGGCGTCGGGGGCTGGCTCGCGCGCTCATCGTGCGGTCGCTGCACCTGCTGCGTGAGCGCGGCCTCGAGACGGCCATGCTGGGTGTCGACGCCGACAACCCGTCCGGCGCGTTCAGGCTGTACGAGTCGGCCGGCTTCCGGGCCACGCAGCGCTTCATCTCGTGGCGCAAGCCGCTGGAGCTCGACCGATGAGCGCATCGAACCACTTCGTGATCCGGCCCTTCGCCGGCGAGCAGGACATCGGCCCGCTGGTGCGGGCCGCCAACGCCGAGTCCATGGCCGACGGCATCGAGGAGGCGTGGAGCGAGGCGGGCGTCGCCGCCTGGCTGAGCCACCCGACGGAGCAGTTCGACGCCGGTCGAGACGTGATGGTCGTCGAGCTGGGCGGGCGGGTCGTCGGCGGGGGCGCCGTCGAGTGGATCGACACCCGTGACGGCCTGCACCGGGAGTTTCGTCACTGGGGCGTCGTCGACCCGGAGCTTCGCGGCCGCGGCATCGGGACCGCACTCCTCGCGGCGCAGACGCGCCACGCCGCTGCCCTGGCGGCCGGTCAGTCCTACGGCGACCGCACCGCGCTGCTCGGCTCGTTTGCGTCGGTGGGCCGTCCCGGTGAGGACCTGCTGCGCGACCACGGGTACGAGCCCGCCCGGTGGTTCTTCGACATGGTTCGACCGACGCTCGAGGGCGTCGTCGTGCCGCCGATGCCCGAGGGACTCGAGCTGCGAAGCGTCACCCCCGATCAGCACGAGACGATCTGGCGCGCGAACCGGGAGGCGTTCCGCGACCATTGGGGCGGCTCCGATGAGTCACTGGAGGCCATGCGGCGCCACCTGGAAGACCCGGATACCGACACGAGCCTGTGGCTCATCGCCTGGGACGGCGACCAGGTTGCCGGTGGCGTCTGGAACGAGGTCCACGCCGCCGAGAACGAAGAGCTGGGCCTGGACCGCGGCTGGCTCGCCTCGGTGTTCACGCGGCGCGCCTGGCGCCGCCGCGGCCTCGCGGCCGCGCTCATCGGCAGGTCGCTGCTGCTGCTGCGCGAGCGCGGGCTGACGAGCGCGGCCCTCGGCGTGGACGCCGACAATCCGTCTGGCGCGCTCGGCCTCTACGAGGCGGCCGGCTTCGAGATCCACGAACGCTTCACCGCCTGGCAGCGGCCGCTGGAGGGAGCTTTGCGGTGATCGACATTATCGAGATCGCCGGGCCGCCCATTCCGGGGCTCCGCTTCCGGCACTACCGCGGCGAGGCGGATCATCCCGGCATGCTGGCCGTCTACGCTGCCGCGCACGAGGCGGACGGCATCGAGGAGGTCACGACGCTGGAGCAGATGCGGCTGAACTACGCCACGCTGGTCAACTGCGACCCGGCGCGTGACATCGTCATCGCCGAGATCGACGGGGACCTGATCGCGTATGCGCGCGTGTTCTGGATGGAGCTGGTCGAGGGCGGCCGCTCATACGAGAACTTCGGCTTCGTGCACCCGGCCTGGCGGCGGCGCGGCATCGGCTCGGCGCTCCATCGCCACAACGAGTCGCGGCTCGGCGAGATCGCTGCGGCGCACGGCACCACCGACCCGAAGTGGCTCTCGTCGGAGGGCACCGACGCGGACGCGGGCAACACGGCCCTCCTGCTCGGCGACGGCTACGAGCCTGCCCGCTGGTTCTACGACATGGTTGCCCCCACCCTGGAGCCGATCGTCAGCCCGCCGATGCCCGAGGGCATCGAGCTGCGGCCGGCCACCCGCGATCAGTACCGCCGGTTGTGGGAGGCGCAGGCCGAGGCATTCCGCGACCACTGGGGTGAGAGCGAGTGGACCGAGGAGGACTGGATGCGCTTCGATGCGGATCCGGATCACGCGGATCCAGGGCTCTGGCGCGTCGGCTGGGACGGTGACGAGGTCACCGGCGTGGTCATGACCACGGTGCCGGGGGAGGAGAACGAGCGATACGGGCGCAAGCGGGTCTACGTGGCCGGCGTCTCGGTGCGGCGGCCGTGGCGGCGGCGCGGGCTGGCGCGGGCGCTTCTCGCCTCGTCACTGGTTGGGGCGCGGGAGGCGGGGTACACCTCCGCATCGCTCGGTGTCGACTCCAACAGTCCGACCGGCGCCACCGACCTCTACCGCTCGCTCGGCTTCGAGCCCGAGCGCACGTTCACGACCTACCGAAAGCCGCTTGCCGTCTGAGGCGGCGACCGGCTCGCGTCTCAGCGTGTGGCGAGCACGCGCTCCCGGGTCTCGTAGTAAAAGTCGACGATCCGCTCGGTGACCCGGTCCCAGCTGAACTCGGGAGCGCGCGCCCGCCCGGCCTCACCGAGCTCATGGCGCAGATCCGGGTCCCGGGCGAGCGCGTAGAGCGCGGCCGCCAGCGCGCGCGGGTTGCGGGGCTCGACCAGGATGCCCTGCACGTTGCGCTCGACGACCTTCTTGAAGCCGTGGATGTCGGAGGCGACGATCGGCACGCCGGCCGCCATGGCCTCGAGCAGCACGATGCCGAACGACTCCTGGCCGGTGTTGGGTGCGCAGTAGATGTCGGCGGACGCGAAGTAGCGAACCTTGTCCTCGTCGCTCACCCGCCCGAGGAACTCGACGTCGCGAATGCCACGCAGGCCGACGTAGCGGCGGTATTCGCGCTCCTTCGGCCCGGCGCCGACCACCAGAAGCCGTGCATCCACCTTCCGCTTGCGCAGACGGTGGTACGCCTTCAGCAGGTGGATCAGGCCCTTGCGCTCCTCGAAGCGGCCGACGAAGAGGATGTTGAGCGTGCCGTCCCGGAGCTCCTCGAAGGGCTCCGCCCCTGCGAATCGTTCGAGGTTCACGCCGTTCGGGATGATGCGGTACTCGCCGGGAAAATACGAGCTGATGAAGTGCCGCGCGGCGCCCGAGACGGCGATGCGCCCGTGGAGCAGGTTGGGCAGCCGGCCGGCGAACCACTTGCCGACCCAGTACGACGGCGAGAACCCGCCGAACGCATGGAAGGTGGCGATGTTCACCGTCTGTGACTGGTCGAGGACGGTTGGCGACAGGAAGGGCACGAACGGCTCGTGGAAGTGCAGGATGTCGAACCGGTGGGCCTCGAGGATGTCGCGCGCCTGGTGCTTGAATCGGAGGCCGAGCGTCACTCGCCCCACGCTGCCGTTGGCCGGCGCCGCCCAGCCGGTGCCGAGGCGGATGATGTGGCCCTCGCTCTCCCGCTGGCGGCCGTACTTGCTGGTCAGGATCCACACGTCGTGCCCCATCCGGGTCATCGACTCGTACGTGTAGCGCACGTGCTCGTTCACGCCGCCCGGATGCGGATATCCGTACGGGCTCACGATGCCGATCTTCAACGGGCGCCGATCCTGCCTGGCCACCACCAGCGGCGCCGCTGGCGCGTCGAGCAGCGATGCGACCGAGAGCGGGCGATCCGGCACGGTCCCGAGCATAGTCGATCGCTCCGTCATCGCCAGTCCCGGTTGCCGGGTCGCACGGTCTGCCAGAGGTGGCGGGCCTTGGCCCGCAGCTGCCGCCGATAGACATCCACGTTGTGCGCCGATGACCAGTGCGTTCCGTGGGCGCTCACTGCCCCCGCGGCAAGCGCGGCGCGATAGTCCGCCGCCGTGTGGCCGTCGAAGGCGGTGAAGCCGCTGCCGATGCCCTCCAGGACGTGGGCGTCAGAGTTGCCCACCGCCGGCAGCCGAAGCTCCCGGGCGTTGAGGTCCAGGCGCGCGGCCTGCCGCGTCCGCCCCGCGGTGCTGGGGTTGAACAGCTCCAGTGCGTCGAAGCGGACCGCGGGATCCGGATGGTCCCGCACGCCGCGCAGGCTGCGGGCGCCCACGCTCAGCGGGATCGGCGCGAGCGGATGCGCGGCGATGGCGAGCCCTCCGGCGGCGTGAACCGCGGCCAGCGTCTCCTCAAGCGGGCGGAGTGCGGGAAGCCGCTCGGTGAGGAACAGGGCGAGCACGTGGCCGCGCCGCGTGGTGATCTCCTCGCCGACCACGAGGTCGAACGAGAAGTCCCCGGCCGCGTGGAGCTCCGCGGCGTGCAGCGCGCCGTCGATCCGCTCGTGGTCGGTGATCGCGACCACGTCGAGATCGGTACGGTGCTCGACGTGCTCGAGGATCGAGGCGACCGTCGCCGTGCCGTCCGAGTACAGCGAGTGCAGGTGCATGTCGGCGCGGCCGCGACGGCCGCCTCCACGGGGCTCCATCCCGCGCCGATTGCCGGCACTGACGCCTCCATTCGGCGCCCTCACCGAACGCCCCGCAGGTCGGGCCAGAAGGGCTGGAACGATCCCCACCACTGTTCAGGCGCCGCCGCGATGTCCTCCTCGATGCACTCGGCGATGCGGGCGACCAGCAGCCGGACGTCTGCGCGGCGGTCGCCCGTGTCCGGCAGGTCCAGGAGGCGCCCGATCGTCTGGAAGCGGTCCGGGGCGAGCCGCAGGCAGCGCCCGACCAGGATGGCCGCCCGGTGGTTCACCGCAAGCCAGCCCGGTCCAACCGGGATCGTGGTCGGGTGGCCGAACATCGTGACCGGCTGCCCGTCGCCATCGAGGTCGCGGTCGCCGATGATGGCGATCATGCCGCCCGACCGGAGTCGCTGGATCAAGGGTCGCCGCGCCCGCTTCAGCGCGACGAGCTCCGGCCCACCGCCCCCGCGCCGCGCCGCGAGGAACTCGAACAGGGCGGGCGGCTCGATCTCCTCGATCGGCGACAGCGGCCGCAGCCCGTGCGCGGAGAGGAAGATGCCGAACGGCTCGAAGTTTCCCAGGTGCGAGCTGACGAGGATCGCCGGACCCTCGCTCAGCGGCCGGCAAATCTGGTCCCAGGCGGGCACGTCCACGATCTCGTTCGCGTGGCGCAGGTCGTAATAGGGAGCGCGCAGCAGCTCCAGGTAATAGCGCGCGTGGTTTCGGAACGCGTCTCGAACCATGGCCCGCAGCGGGGGCCCGGACGCCGGCCGGCCGGTGGCCGCGCAGACACGTGCGAGGTTGGCAGCCACCAGCCGGCGTCGACCGGGCGCCAGGCGGTGCCAGGCGTCGCCCGCCAAGTCGGCGAGCGGGTACGCGATCGACGATGGGAGCAGCCGGGCCAGTCCATCGGCCAGCGAGAGCGCGAGTCTGAGGAGCATCAGGGCCGGATCTTCGTCCAGTCCTCGCCGCGCCGCGCCGCCTCCAGCGCTGCCCGAGCCGCGGCTCGGTCTGCCTCCGACTCCGGCCACACCGGGCGGAACATGTACCACTGGCCGGGATCCTCGACGATGACCTCGGCGAGGGCGTCGGCGACCGCCTGCGTCGCACGCTGGATCTCCCGAGGTTCCGTGCTCGCGCAGTGGATCAGCGGGAGGCCCCGGGCGCTGAACCTGTCGTCCGGCAGCCGCCTGCATGCGACCGGCAGCATGGGCGCCCCACTTTTGGCGGCCAGCGTCGCGGGGCCGATGGGGAAGGTCGTCGGCTCGCCGCAGAACTCCACGGGCACGTCACCGCGTCGATAGCCCCCGTCGCAGAACAGCACCAGGGTCTTCCGATCACGCAGGGCACGGAAGAGACCGCGCAGATTCCGCCAGCCGATGAGGAAGATGCCCTGCCGCGCGCGCACGGCCGCGAGGTGGTCATAGAGGCGGCCGTAGGTCGTGTCGTCGGCGACCACGTGGATCGACTCGCCCGACGCCTTCACCGCCGGGCCGATGAGGTCCATGCCGCCGACGTGGACCGTGCAGACCACGACGCCCTTCTCCTCGGCCCGCGCGACCGCCAGGACCTCGAGGTTCTCGATCGAGACCAGGTCCCGGGCCTCCGTGGCGGTGATGTCGCCGATGCGCATCATGTCGACGAGGTACTTGGCGTAGTTGCGGAACGCCCGGCGCCCGGCGCGCTTCACGCGCCGATCATCCGGGTCCAGCCGCATCGGGCGCGCCAGGTTGGCGTGAATGAGCCGCTGCTTGTCCTCGGCCAGGTCGTACGCCACGTTGCCGACGGCCGCCGCGGCGGGCATGGCGAGCGCCCGTGGCATGGCGTTGATGACCCGCTCGGCCGCTCGGTACAGCCAGAAGGTCACGACCTCGCGTTTACGCTCGGTGACGACCGATGCGGCGCGGCGGCTGGACGGCGCGCGTGCCGTCCCCGAACCGCTCGCGACGTCCACGCTGCTCAGGCGATCTCGGCCGCTGCGGCCTTCGCCTCGCCCCGGGTGTTCCGCTTCGACAGGCGCTTCGTCGGTCGCGGGGCGGACTTCTCGGTCCCGACGAGCACTTCGTTGTCCTCGCCGCGGATGAAGTCCTCGACCCGGTTGTGCGCGATGTCGTCGTGGATCTGCATGGGCGGGCTCTTCATGAAGTAGCTGGACGGTGCGACCAGCGTACCGGAGAGCCCTCGGTCGAGGCCGAGCTTTGCGCACCGGATGGCGTCCGTGATGACGCCGGCGCTGTTCGGCGAGTCCCACACCTCGAGCTTGAGCTCCAGGTTCAGCGGCACGTCGCCATAGGTGGTGCCCTCCATGCGGATGTGGCACCACTTCCGGTCCTTGAGCCACGGGACGTAGTCGCTGGGGCCGACGTGGACGTTGTCGTCCTCGATCTCGTAGTCGATCATCGAGGTGACGGCGTTCGTCTTGCTGATCTTCTTCGACTCCAGTCGTTCCCGCTCCAGCATGTTGAGGAAGTCGGTGTTCCCGCCGAAGTTCAGCTGGTAGGTGCGGTCGATCCGGACGCCGCGGTCCATGAAGAGCCGGGTGAGGACCCTGTGGGTGATCGTTGCGCCCACCTGCGACTTGATGTCGTCGCCGATGATCGGCAGGCCGGCCTGCGCGAATCGGCGCTGCCAGTACGGCTCTCTGCCGATGAAAACGGGGATCGCGTTCACGAACGCAACGCCTGCCTGTATCGCCTGCTCGGCGTACCACTTGGTGGCCTGCTCGCTGCCGACCGGGAGGTAGCTGACGAGGACGTCGACCTTGCGGTCCTTGAGGATGCCGATGACATCCGCGGTCGGGCCCGGCGCCGGCTGGATGATCTCGGACAGGTACTTGCCGAGGCCGTCGTGCGTCATGCCACGTTCGACGTTCACGCCCAGCTTCGGCACGTCGGCGAACGTGAACGTGTTGTTGGGCTCGGCAAGGATCGCCTCGGAGAGGTCCTTGCCGACCTTGTTGCGGTCGATGTCGAACGCGGCCACGAACTCGATGTCGCGGATGTGGTAGCCGCCCAGGTTGACGTGCATCAGCCCCGGAATGAAGTCGCTCTCGTTGGCGTCGGCGTAGTGGAACCGCCCCTGGACGAGGCTGCTGGCGCAGTTGCCCACGCCGACGATGGCAACGCGCACCTTTCCGTCGCTCGGACGATGGCCGTTGGATGCAGCATTGCCGTTGGTTGATGCCACGTTCAGTTCTCCTTGCGGTCGATCGGGGACGCCTGGCTCAGCAGCCAGACGTGACGGATGCGCTGAATGACGGTGGTCACGGTCAGCACCGCGACGATGACGAGGATGCCCACCAGCCCGGCTGTCAGGCCGAGTCCGGCGAGGGCGATCCCGGCGATGACGAGGACGAGCCGCTCGGTTCGCGGCGCGAGGCCGACGTTTGCCGTCAGCCCGATGCCCTCCGCACGCGCGTGGGCGTAGCTGACGAGGAACGAGCCGGCCAGGGCCACCAGGAGCGCCAGGACCGGGAGCATCGGCTCCGGCTGCGTTCGGAGCAGCCAGACGGCGATGCCGGTGTACAGGATCGCCTCGCCGGCTCGGTCGAGCGTCGAGTCCAGGAAGCTGCCGAAGGCCGTGCCCCCGCCCTGCGCCCGGGCGAGGGCGCCGTCGACCGCGTCGAGCAGCGAGCCCGCGGTCAGGATCGCCGCGCCGAGGAGCAGCCATCCGCCCGCCACGATCAGCGAGGCGATCAGCGTGATCCCGAGCCCGATCACGGTGATCGTGTTCGGGGTGAGGTGAAGGGCCATGGCCAGCCGAACGACGGGCGCGAGGCTGGCGCGCGCCGCCTCCTTCACCCACGACGGCAGGAACGACTCGCCGCGGCGGAGGTTTGGCGCCTGCGGCTGACTAGCTGACATCGGCGACCCTGCGGCCGGCGTCGCCGGTGGCCATGACGCCGGCCGTGCCGCCGACCAGGCGCGCCTCCGCTTCGTGCAGCTCCTCGAAGGCGGCCGTCCGGAGGTGGCAGATGACCTCGCGGCCGTGGCGCTTCGTGTCGATCACGCCGGCGAGGCGCAGGATGCGAAGGTGCCAGCTGATCAGGGGCTGGGAGAGCCCGACGCGGGAAGAGAGCTCGCCGACGGCCAGCGGGCCGACCTCCGCCAGGATGCCGATGACGCGGAGGCGCGTCTCGTCGCCGAGCGCCCGGTAGAGGGTCCGCAGGCGACGCAGATCCTGTTCGCCGGCCGTCTCCGGAGTGGGTGGGATCACGTAGTGCTTCTTTATCAAATGCTGGTTTATATAAGCGTGAGCTTATGGTATTGGGCATCGGTCGGCCACGTCAAGCGTGATGCTAGGATCGGCGGACGCCCGGCCCTCGGGCTCACGAGGAGGTGCGGTCCTGGCACGTTCGACGCCCGACGCGCTGTGGCGCGCGCCATCGGTCCGGGTCCTGCGGCCCGCGGCGCTGGCGTGCAGCGACCTCTGGCGCGGCAGTCTCCTGAAGGGCTGCACGCTGACGGTCCCGGCCGGGAACAGGCTTCTCGTCGTGAGCGAACCGGACGCCAGCGGCTCGATGCTCCTCCGCGTGTTGGCCGGGCTCGCGCGCCGCTCGGCGGGCCACGTCCAGATCGCCGGCCTCACGGACCCCTCCGCCCACGGATGGGGACGACGGATCGCCTACCTCGGCCCCGATCCGGGGGTCCATGCCTGGATGACGCCTCGTGAGGCGCTCGAGCTCGCCGGCCGGCTCCTGGAGCTGGACAGGTCGACCGCGGCCCGCCGGATGGGCGAGGCGGTCGACCGCGCGCGCATCCCGGTCTCGAGCCTCGACCGCCCGGTCCGGCGAGGGGGCGCCGCCCTTGCGCAGCGCGTCGGGTTCGCGGCTGCGCTCATCGCGGACCCCGAAGTGCTGCTGCTCGACGAGCCGCTGCGGAGCATTGGCAGTGACGAGCGCTCCCGGCTGCTCACGTTGCCGGCGGACCGGCGGACGGTCATCCTGCACAGCCGCCACCCGGCCAGCGAGGCCGGCCACGTCAGTCACGTCGCGCTGCTGCGCGCCGGGCGGGTGGCGATGCTCGCGCCGGCTGCGGACGTGGAGGCGCTCGGTGAGGGCCTCGCCATGCGCGCCATCACGGCGCTCGCGGATCGGCGCCGGCCGGAGGCTGCCAGCCGGTGAGCCAGTCCGGCACGATGGTGTGGCTCGCCATCCGCGAGCTGTGGATCTCCTTCCGCCTCATCGCGCTGCTGGTGGCATTCGTGGGTGCCGGCGCGGCGGTGGCGCTCCTGCCGGCCGCCCTGGCGACGATGCTGGAACGTCTGGCGGTCGGGCTGGGCGCCGCGACGCTGGTCGCTGCCGGCGTGGCCGCCTGGTCCATCGCGTTCGACCGCGTGCACGGCAGGGCCGCGTGGCTGGTGAGCCGCTCCGTGCCAAGGGCGACCCTGGTGACAGCGTGGTTCGCCACCATCGCCGGCGTCGCATTGCTCGGCGTGCTGACGGCGGTGGTCCTCGGGTGGCTCGCGGCCGCGGGCGGGTTTCCGCGCCCCGATGCCCTCGCGTTCGGGGCGACGGCGATGGGCATCGGCGCCGGTGTCATGGCTGCCGTGGCGCTCGGACTGGTGGCCGGCGTCCTCCTGTGCCCGCGGGCGGCCGCGGCTGCGACGATACTGCTGGCGGTCGCCGTCGGCCTCGGCGCGTGGGTGGCGCCGGACATTCGACAGCTCGTTCCCGGTGGCGCGATCGCGATGCTGGCGGACCTCTACGACGGCTCGTCCGGACCGGCCCCTGGCCTGGCCTCTGCGGGGGTCAGCCTCCTCGTCGCTGCCGCGCTCATCCTGCTGGCCCGGCTACTGCTGCGACGCTCCGACCTGTGAGCGATCAGCCCAGCCCGCCCGTTCGGATCCACCCGCTGGCAGCCTGGACGGCCCTCGCCTTCGCGAGCCTGGGCGTCCTGCTCGGCGGGGCGGAGCTCATGGTCGTCGCGATCGCCCTGCCGTCGATCGTTGCCGACTTCGGCGGCTGGGCCGACCTGGGTCGCGTGAGCTGGATCATCAACGCCTATCTGCTCGCCTACGTGGTCGCGATGCCCCTCGCCGGGCGGGGGGCCGATCTCTGGGGCGCGCTGCGGCTCTACATCGTCGCGCTGCTGCTGTTCATCGTGGGCAGCGCCGGCGCGGGGCTGTCGCGGCTGGCCGGTGCGGAGGACGGCCTGAGCTGGCTCATCGGCTTTCGGGCGGTGCAGGGCTTCGGCGGCGGCGCGCTGGTACCGCTGTCCATGGCGCTGGCAAGCCACCTGTTCGCCGGGCGGGCGCGGGCCGCGGCGCTGGGGCTGGAGGGCGCGGCAACCTATGTCGGCATGGCCATCGGCCCGGCGTACGGCGCGTGGGTGCTGCTCAACTTCAACCTTCCGATCCCGGGGCTCGACATGGCCAGCTGGCAGTGGATCTTCCTGCTGAACGTGCCGATCGGGATCGTGACCCTGCTGCTGATCTACGTCGTTGCCGGCGGCATCGAGACGCCACGGCTGCGCGCCCCCCTGGATTTGGGCGGGGCTGCGGTGCTCAGCGTGTCGCTGGTGGCGGGCATCGGTGCGATCACCGTCTCCGGCACCGCCGGCTGGACGGATCCGCTCGTGCTCGGCGGACTGGCGTTGTCGCTCACGGCCCTGCTCGCCTTCGGCTGGTTGGAGCTCCGCCGACGCGCCCCGCTCATCGAGCTGCGGCTGTTCCGGGATTCGGCGTTCGCGGCCGCCAACGCGGTGAGCCTGCTGACCGGGTACACCCTGGCGACGGCGATCATCGGCGGGCCAGTGTTCGTGAACCGAGTCCTGTTCGGCTCCGATGCGGATGCCTCGGTCGCGCTCACGGCCCTCACGTTGGCGATCGCGGCCACGGCCCTGGCCGGCGGGCTCGCCACGGGCTTCATCGGCGAACGGATCGTCACGGTCGCCGGCGTGACGCTGAGCGCGGCAGGCCTCTGGCTGGCGCTCGGCTGGTCGCCCGACACCGGCCTCGATCAGCTCGTGCGCGACCTCGCGGTCTTCGGCGCCGGCTTCGGGCTCACCGTCTCCCCACGGGCCACGGCGGCCGTCGAGGCGGCGGGGGCGGGCGCCTACGGCATGGCCAGCGCCATGGTGCAGATAAGCCGCACGATCGGCATGAGCGTTGGGCTCGCGTTGCTGACCTCCCTGGGCCAGAGCCGGATCGACGAGCTGTCGGCGCTCATCAACGACCCGGTGCGCCGCGACGCCCTGGTGACCGACCTGGGAAGGCCGGAGTTCGTCGGCGTGGATCCCCAGGCCTCGCTCGCCCTCGTCGGGCTGCTCGAGACATGGTCACAGGGCGAGGCGTCGGGCGTGCTGCGACTCGTGTTCGCCATCGCGCTCGGGGTCGCCATCGCGACGCTGCTGCCGGCCTGGTTCGTGCGCGGACGGCGCTGAGGGGCCGGTGCGTCAGCCGGCCGGCTCGGCCACCACGACCAGCTCTCCCCAGTTCCGGTTGTAGCCCTGCGAAGTCTGCAGCGTCAGGCGCTCGTGGTCGGTGGGAAGGGTCCAGAACCCACCCGCGGAGCAGTCGTCGTGGATCTGCAGGGCCAGCGGCGGGTCCTGTGGATTGAGGGCCGGGTCGGCATTGGGGTCGGGGCACGGCACGTTGGGCCGGACCTCGGTCACGACGTAGCGCAGCACGGAGTCGTCCGACATTCGGACGAGGACCTCGGCGCCGACCTGTACGTTCCAGAGCGGCTTGAACAGGGTGCCGAGCGCGTGGGCGAACACGTACGAATTGGTGTTCCGCCCAGGCTGGCTGCTCGACCGCAGAATGTACGCGGCGTCGGTGGGGGGGAAGTTGTCCGTCTCGCCGGCCACTGACTGCCGCACGACGACGTTGATGCCGACCGACGGAATCTCGAGTTGCGCCGCGGTCACTCCGGCGGGAAGCGGGGTCGGCGTCGGCGGCTCGGTGGGTTCCGCGCTGGGCTCGGCGCTGCTCCCCGGCGACCGGCTCGCGGTGACACTTGGACCGGCCGCGGTGGCGGCGGGCGACGCGGCGGACGACGCGGCGGACGCGGACGCGCGCGCGATCGGCGACAGGCTCGGCGCTGACCCGCCCAGGTCGACGTTCAGCCCGACGATAATGAGGGCGATTCCCGCCACCGCCAGCACCAGGGGCAGCGCCCAGGAAGAGAGTCGCTTCACGTGGCCGAGTCTACCCGCGGTGCCGATGGACCGCTCACCCGCGCCCTGGCCCTCGCCTACGACGCTCTGTCGGTGGCCCCGGCCGGCGTCCTCACCGACTTCGATGGGACGCTGTCGCCGATCGTGGCGGACCCTTCGGCCGCCCGTCTCGTCGAGGGAGCGGAGGACGCGCTCGCCAGCCTGGTCGGCCGGGTCGCAGTCGTGGCGGTGATCACCGGCCGGGCCCCGCTCGACGCGCGGCTGATGACCGGGGTCCCCGGCCTGCTCATCGCCGGCAACCACGGGACAGAGTGGCTCGAGCCCGACGCCGATGCGCCGGTCGCGTCACCCGAAGCCGCACGGGCGAGGCGGGCCATCGCCGAAGTCGTCGGGCGCCTGCCGCGGCTCCGCGGGGTCGTGGTCGAGGACAAGGGCATCTCCGCCTCGGTCCACTACCGAAACGCCCGCGACCCGGAGGTCGCGCACCGCACCCTCCTGCGGGCGATCGGGATGCTGGATCCGGCCCTCGAGCGGCGCTCGGGACGGATGAGCATCGAGCTTCGGCCCGTCGGCCTGGGGGACAAGGGTGCCGCGGCGCGCGCCGTCGCCGAGCGCTTCGGATTGCGCGGCGCGCTCGTGATGGGCGATGACGTGACGGACCTCGACATGTTCGGCGCCGTCGCCGAGCTGCGGGCCGCGGGCCGCCTGCGCGCGGCGATCGTCGCGGTCGGCGGTGGCGGAATCGAGGTGCCCGCGGAGGTCACGGCCGCGGCGGACGTCGTGCTGGATGGCCCGGCGGATGCGGCGCGGATGCTGACGGCGCTGGCGGAGCGGCTGCCGGTGCCGGTGTCTCGTTAGACGGCGGCCCGGCGCGCCTCCAGCGCGCGCCGATCGGCGGCGCGGAACCACGTCCAGTACAGGCTGGTGGCGATCCCGTACAGCGCGATCACCGTCAGGAAGTTCACGGTATAGCCGCCATCGAAGCCGAGCGTTGCCTGGAGCAACGCGTACCACGCGCCGCCGATGACCCAGCCGAGCTGCCACAGGACGCTCATGGCGGCGGCCAGCGTGGCTCGCTCCGTCGGCGCCACGTGCTCCATCGCGAAGGCGGAGAAGATCGGATTGCCCGCGTTCATCAGCGAGTTCCGCACGGCCATCGCCAGGATCACGGTCCACAGCAGCGGCGAGAACCCGAGGACGGCCAGGAACGGGAGGCTGGCGGCCTGCACCACCACGACCGAGGTGATCTGCCCGAACCGGCGGGCGAGCCGAGGCTGGGCCAGCATGGCGGCCACCGTCCCCAGGCTGGTGAAGGCGAACAGGGCGTTCAGCGAGGCCAGGTCGAGGCCGAACTTGCCCTGCACGAAGACGTTGAGGAACGGGATCACCTGGCCGGCTCCGATGGCGATCAGGAAGCCGGGCAGAAGCAGCCGCACGAAGCGCCCGCGGCTCTCGACCGCCATCCCGAACCGCGCGCGCACGGGGCGCTCGGCACCGCCACGGTCCCGCTCGCCGCTGGCGCCGGGACGTCTCTCCGCGCGCCTGGCGGGCCGGTCGTCGCGAATCACCGCGATCGTGCCCAGCGCCACGACGAGGAGCACGGTCATGATCACCAGGATGATCCGGTACGTGGCCGGGCCGCCGGGCTCGTAGCCGAGGGCGGAGGCGATCGTGGTGGCCACCACACCGCCGAGGACCGCCGCGAAGACGTTGGTCAGGGCCTGGATGGCCGACTGCGTGGCGAACAGCTCGTTCCGGTGCGCCGCGTCGCTGTGCTCCGCCAGGAACGGCGACTGGACGACGAGGAGCGATTGCTGGCCGATGTTCCACAGCGCGGCGAAGGCGATCAGCGCCGGCAGCGCATCCACCAGCTGCAGGCCGACCACGGCCAGGATCGCCAGGCCGATGCCGCCCGCCATCACGCGGCGCCGACCGATGCGGTCGGAGAGCGCGCTTGCCGGAAAGGCGGTGAGGGCGCCCGCGATGGAGCTGGTCGTGGCCACCACGCCGATCGTGGCCGGCTCGTACCCGAGCGAGGCGAGGTAGAGGTTGAAGTCGATCCAGTAGAGGCTCAGCGCGCCGCCCGCCACGGCGGTCGTGGCGAGAAAGATGCGCGCGTCGCGCTGGAAGCGGCCGATGGCGCGGGGCAGCCGCACGTTCAGCGCCCGCCGGCGATCTCGGCGAGATCCTCGAGCTGGCGGCGCAGCCACCAGGTGACGTCTTCGCGCTCGACCCCTCTCCGGAGCGTCGCCAGCCTCCTGCGCCGTTCGTCCGCGTCCATCCCGAGGCCGCGCGCCAGCGCCTCGGCGGTGCCGACGACGTCGGCGGGCGCCACGGCCAGCGCCCCATCGGCCATCTGGTCGAACGCACCGGCCGTCTCCGACAGCACCAGGGCCGCATCACGCTGGGAGACGATGACCGCCTCCTTGGCCACGAGGTTCATGCCGTCGACCAGCGGGTTGACGAGGATCACGTCGGCGATCGACAGCCCGGCCAGCGCCTGGGCGTAGTCGTTCTCGTAGAAGATCTGCACCGGCCGCCACCCGGCGCGTCCGAACCGGGCATTGATCCGGTCGACCGCGTTCTGCACCGTGCGCCCGTAGTCGCCGTACTCCCGCAGCCCGGTGCGCGATGGGACGAGGAAGGCGAGGAAGCTGATCCGGCCGCGAAGGCGCGGACGGCGCTGAAGGAGCATCTCGTACGCGAGGAAGCCGCGCAGGATGTTCTTCGACGGCTCGAGCCGGTCGACGCGCACGATCACTCGCTCCCTGGTCGCCGCCAGCAGCTGGTCCGCGCGGGTCCGCGCCGCCCGGGAGGCGGCGATGCGTCGCGTGGCCTCCACGTCGATGCTGATCGGGTAGCTGCGCACGTGGGTCGTTCGGCGCCGCCGGCGCACCGTGCCGGCGTCGTAGTCGACGGTCGCATCGGGCACGAACGACTCGACGGTGCGCAGGAAGTTGTGCGCGTAGCGGGCGGTGTGGAATCCCACCACGTCGTTCGCCAGCAGGCCCCGGGCAATTCCCTCGCGGATTGGCGGCGCGATCGTCTGCCACATCGACGACGGCGGCCAGGGGATGTGCGTGAAGTGGCTCAGGATGGCGCGAGGCCGCTCCCTGCGGATGGTTTCCGCGGCGCAGTACAGGTGGTAGTCGTGGAGCATCACGCGAGGCGATCGGTCGCCGCGCACCTGCCCGAGCACGGCCTTGGCGAAGGCCTCGTTCATGGCGAGGTAGCCTCGTTCCCACGCCCGCATGAGCGCCGCATCGATGACCGGCCGCTCCGGCAGGTTCCACAGCTGGTGCTGGAGGAACCACAGGAACGGGTTGGCGATGACGTTGTAGGCCTGCTCGTACACCTGGCGCTCCACTGTCGCGAAGCGCAGTCGCACATGCTCGCCGCCGACCTTGTCGAGCAGCTTCGGGTCTGCGGCCGCGCGCCGATCGCCATCCCCCATGGCGGCCGCGATCCACGTGAGCGGCACGTGCCGACCGACCTGTCCGAGCGCCGTCACAAGGCCGCCCGAGCCCCTGCGTGGGCGGAGCGTCCCGTCCGCCCCGGCCGTGAAGGTCACCGGCCCGCGGTTGGTGGCGATGACCAGGCGCCGGTCACCGAGGAGCTCCGCGGCGGCGGCGCCGAGCCGCTGGTCGGCGGTCTGGGCCATCCGGGGGCTCAGAAGAGGCTCGCCGCAGACACCTCGATGATCTCGAGCACGGCCCCCGGGAAGATGCCGAGCAGGAGGACCCCGGCGATCGAGATCGCCAGGCCGATCGATCCGAACGGCGAGGTGTCCATCGGTGCCGGATCGCTCTCGGGATCGCGCATGTACATGTACACCACGACCCGCAGGTAGTAGAAGGCGGCGAGCGCCGCGTTGAGCGCCACGGCGACGGCCAGCCACCAGAGGCCGGCGTCGACGGTGGCGATGAGCACGTACAGCTTCGCGAAGAAGCCGACGGTGGGCGGGATGCCGGTCAGGCTGAGCATCAGCACGGCCATCGCGGCGGCACGCCACGGCGCCCGCCCCGCCAGCCCGGCGAACGAGGCGAGACCGCCGTAGCGGTTCGTGTCGCGCTGGAGCATGCCGACGACCGCGAACGCAGCGATGTTCATCACGCCGTAGCCGAGCACGTAGAAGAGGACGGACTCGATGCCCTGGGCGGCGATCGTGGCGTCGTCACTCGCGGCAAAGGCGGCCAGCCCGGCCATGATGTAGCCGGTGTGCGCGATGCTCGAGTACGCGAGCATGCGCTTCACGTTCACCTGGGTGAGCGCCACGACGTTACCGACTGTCATCGTGAGCACCGTCAGGACCAGGAAGATCGCCAGCCAGTCAGCACGAATCGGCTCCAGCGCCTCCGCGAAGACGCGGATGAGGAGCGCGAAGGCCCCCAGCTTGGGGCCGACCGAGAGGAAGCCGGTGATCGGCGTCGGCGCCCCTTGGTAGGCGTCCGGCGTCCAGTAGTGGAACGGGACGGCGGCGATCTTGAACGTGGCGCCCACCATCAGGAAGCCGATCGAGACCAGCAGCGCGCCCGACATCTGGCCCTCGAGCGCGGCCGCGATCTCCGCGATGTTGGTGGTGCCGGTCAGTCCGTACACCCATGCCACGCCGAAGAGGAGGATCGCGCTGGCGAAGCTTCCGAGCAGGAAGTACTTCAGCCCGCCCTCGTTGCTGTAGCGGTCGGTCTTGTGCAGGCCGGTGAGCAGGTAGCTCGGCATCGTCATCAGCTCGAGGCCGAGGAACAGCGTCACGAGGTCGCTGCTGGAGGCAAGCACGCACATGCCGATCAGCGCCGAGACGAGGATCATGCTGAACTCGCCGAGCGGAATCCGCCGCTGGGCCAGGTAGGCCGGCGCGAACAGGGCGCTCAGGATGCCGACGACGATGGTGGCGGCCTTGAGGAACACGGACAGGTCGTCGACGACGTAGAACCCGGCGTACACCGTCTCGTTGATGTCCCAGACCACGATGCAGGCCGCGCCGGCCACCACCAGTCCGGCCACGGTCAGCGGCGTGAGCAGCCACTTGTTGGCACGGGACAGGAACAGGTCGACCGTGATGAGGACCAGCACCAGGGCAGCCAGGATCAGCTCCGGCAGCAGGGTGACGAGATCGTTGATGTAGCTCATCGGCGGCTCACCACAGCCTGCCGATGCTGCTGAGGCCGGCACCATTCACCGCGTCGATGATGCGATCCATCGGCGCCTCGAGCAGATGGAGCACCGGCCCCGGGAAGACGCCGAGTGCCACGACGAGCACGACGAGCGGCGACAGCGCGATCCACTCGTTGCGGCTCATGTCCCTGAGGTTCGGCCACCACCGGCGCATCCAGTCGGAGGGAACGGTGAAGAAGACGCGTTGGAACATCCACAGCATGTACACCGCGCTGGCGATCACGACCAGCATGGTGGCGGCGGCGACGAAGCCGTTGTAGCGGAAGGCGCCCAGGATGACGAGGAACTCGCCGACGAAGCCGGACAGTCCCGGCAGGCCGATGCTCGCGAAGGTGAAGAGGCCGAACACCGCCGCGTAATGCGGCAGCCTGGCGCTCAGCCCGCCCATGTGGGCGATCTGGCGGTCGTGCGTCTGCTCGTAGATGACGCCGACCAGCAGGAAGAGCGCGCCGGTCGTGATGCCGTGGCTGATCATCGTGAACGCGGCGCCCTGCAGGCCCTGCTCGTTGAACACGAAGGCGCCGAGCATCACGAAGCCCATGTGGCTCACGCTCGAATAGGCGACCAGCTTCTTCATGTCGGGCTGCACCATCGCGACCAGCGCCCCGTACAGGATGGCGACCACCGCCAGGCCGATGATGATCGGGGCGAAGCTCGAGGCCGCGTCGGGCAGCAGCGGGATGCTGAAGCGCAGGAAGCCGTATCCGCCCAGCTTGAGCATCACCCCCGCAAGCAGGATCGAGCCGGCGGTGGGGGCCTCGACGTGCGCGTCCGGCAGCCAGGTATGGAGCGGCCACATCGGCACCTTCACCGCGAACGCCAGGAAGAACGCGCCGAAGGCGAGCGCCTGGAGGCCGTCGGTGTAGGCGAAGCCCCTGAGCACCTCGTAGCTGAAGGTGAACTCGTTGCCGGCCGCCGCGAAGGCGATCGCCACGGCCAGGATGGCGACGAGCATGAGGAGCGACCCGACGAGCGTGTAGATCACGAACTTCACGGTCGCGTAGATTCGCCGTGGTCCGCCCCAGATGCCGATGATGAGATACATCGGGATGAGGCTGAGCTCCCAGAAGACGTAGAAGAGGAACAGGTCGAGCGCCACGAACACCCCCAGCATGCCGACCATCAGCAGCAGGACCGCGACGTAGTACTCCTTGACCCGCGTGGTGATCGGGTCCCATGAGTAGAAGATGGCGACCACCGAAAGCAGAGTCGTGAGGATCACGAGGGGCACCGAGAGCCCGTCGACGCCGAGCGTGTATCGCATCCCGAACGCATCGATCCAGGGGATGTCCTCGCGGAACTGGAACTCGGTGCCGGCAGGGTCGTAGCCGATGAGGGCCAGGCTCCACGCCATGCTGACGAGCGCGACGACCAGCGCGACCCAGCGGATCGCCCGGTGGTTGCGGCCGGGCACCAGGAGGATCGCCAGCACCCCGACGAGCGGGGTGAAGACGACGAGAGAGAGGATGGGCAGGCCGCTCATCGTTCAGCGCACGACCGTCGCGAAGACGAGCAGGACGATCGCCAGGCCCGCGGCGATCCCGAGCCCGTAGTTCTGCACTCGGCCGGTCTGGGACCGGCGCAGCCCGCCGCCGATCCCGGAGGCCAGCCAGCCGGCACCGTTGACGGCCCCGTCGATGACCTTGGCGTCGAACCACCACAGGGCGTTGCTGAGCAGCACGCCGCCACGCGCCCAGACGAGCTGGTAGATGTCATCCACGTAGTACTTGTTCACGCTCGCCCGATACATCCCCGGGCCCAGGCCCAGCGGAAACCGCTCGACGAACCGCGCGGGCGCCTCGGTGCGCTGGACGTACCAACGGTAGGCGAGCAGCACGCCGCCGATCGCCACGGTTGCGCCCACCAGCAGCAACAGGCCGCCCAGCCCGAACAGCTCGAAGTGGTGGGCCTCCTCGCGGACGTGATAGCCATCCAGGATCGACCCCGGCAGGACGCCGGCGTGCGCCTCCTCCGCGTTGTGGAAGATCTCCTCCAGCCAGGTGTGGATCAGACCCTCCTCCGGAGGGATGCCCAGCAGGAGCCCGAGCAGCGTCGTCGGGACGGCGAGGATCATCAGTGGCGCCACCATGGTGCCGGCGCTCTCGTGGACGTGCTCCCACACCGCCCGGGGCCCGCGCCACGTTCCCCAGAACGTCATGAAGATCATGCGGAATGTGTAGAAGGCGGTCATGAACGCGACGATGATCCCGACCGCGTAGAACACGATGTAGCCGCGGTTGAACGCCTCCGCCAGGATCTCGTCCTTGCTGAAGAAGCCGGCGAAGATCGGCACGCCGGCCAGCGCCAGCGAGCCGATCACCATGGTGCGGTACGTCCACGGCATCTTCTCGCGCAGGTTGCCCATGAAGCGCATGTCCTGCTCCCCGCCCGCGCCGTGGATGACGGAGCCGGAACCCATGAACAGCAGCCCCTTGAAGAACCCGTGGCTGACGAGGTGGAAGATGGCCGCGATCCAGGCGCCGATGCCGAGCGCCATGAACATGTAGGCCAGCTGGCTGACGGTGCTGTAGGCCAGCACCTTCTTGATGTCGTTCTGGGTCAGTGCGATCGCCGCCGCGAAGATGGCGGTGAACGTGCCGATGATCGCGACGACCCACATCGCCGTCGGCGCCTCCGCGAAGATCGGATTCGCCCGCGCGACCATGTAGACGCCGGCGTTGACCATCGTCGCCGCGTGGATGAGGGCGCTGACGGGGGTCGGCCCCTCCATGGCGTCCGGCAGCCACACGTGGAGCGGGAACTGGGCGCTCTTCCCGACCGCGCCCGCGAACAGCAGCAGCGCGATCACCGTCACCGTGCCCTCGTCCAGGGTGCCGATGCGCTCGAAGACCTCGTGGAACGACAGCGTCCCGAGGTTGACCCAGATCAGCATTATGCCGAGGCCGAACCCGAAGTCGCCGACGCGGTTGACGACGAAGGCCTTCTTGGCGGCACCCGCGGCGGAGGGCTTCTTGTACCAGAAGCCGATCAGCGCGTAGCTGCACAGGCCGACCGCCTCCCAGCCCACGTACAGCATCAGGAAGTTGTCGCCCAGGATCAGCAGCAGCATGCTGAACATGAACAGGTTGAGGTAGGCGAAGAAGCGCCAGAAGCCGCGGTCCCCGTCCATGTAGCCGATGGCGTACACGTGGACGAGGAAGCCCACCGTGCTGACGACCAGCAGCAGCATGGCGGTCAGGGCGTCGACCAGGAAGCTGATCTCGATGACGAAGTCGCCGGACGCGATCCACTCGTAGATCGTGACCTCGAACTCCTGGCCGCCGAACACGACCTGGACGAACACGATCATGCTCAGGACCCAGGACAGCCCAACGAAGGCGGTCGGGATGATCCAGGACCGGTAGCGCGGCCGAGGGGCACCCGGGGCGACGTGCCCCGCCTGGCCGAGCCCGTCGTTGTACTCGGCGGGGATGACGCCGGCCGCTCCCTCGGCATTGGCCAGGTCGTCGGCGTGTCCCTCGTGCGGGCTCGTCTCGCGCTGCTGCTCCTCGGTCGGGATCGACCGGAACCCGGTGTCGTCGAGCGGCCCGTGCGGGTCGTCCGAGTGGTCCTCGGCACCCAGGCCGTGTGCCTCGGGGTAGTCGTGGGCGGGCTCCCCGGTGCGGCGGGCGACGATGTCCTCGTCGTCCTTCGGGTGCGGGACGGCGGCGGCGGACCCGTGCGGCTCCTCGCCGTGATCGCCGGGGCCTTCGTGCCCGCCGTGGGTCCCGTGATGCGGGACGCGGTCGAGGCGTGGACCGACCAGCACCGCGAACACGAAGCCGGCGAGCGGCAGCGCGGGAATGAGGGCGATCAGCAGGTCCATCGGTGGCCGCCTAATCCTTGAGGTCGGAGTACTGGTCGACCTCGGGCGTCTGCCGGGTCCGGATGATCGCGATCACCAGCGCCAGGCCCACCGTCACCTCGGCCGCGGCCACGGCCATGATCATCAGTGCGAACACGGCGCCGGTGCTGTTGCCAGGCGGCAGGTGCGCGTTGAAGGCGACGAGGCTGAGGTTCACGGCGTTGAACATCAGCTCGATGCTGATGAGCATGAGGATCGCGTTGCGACGCGCCATGAAGCCGAAGACGCCGATCCCGAACAGGAGCGTCGACACCAGAAGGTAGCCCTCGATCCCCACCATCGGTCAGTTGGCCCGCTCGTCTTCTTCGGGCCGCCGCGCCAGGTAGATGGCGCCGATGATCGCGACGAGGAGCAGCAGGCTGATGATCTCGAACGGGAGCGCGAAGTCGGTGAAGAGCACGCCGGCGATGGACTCCACCTCGGCGCCGACGGCCTCGGCCGCCAGCCCCCAGTCGGTCTGCACGACGGCCCAGCCGACCAGGCCGATGATCGCGAGCGCCACGACGATGGCCACCGGCAGCTGACGGTGGAACGGCGCCGGCAGGTTCGCGTCGCCGGCCTGGGTCAGCATGATCGCGAACAGGATCAGGACGCTGATGGCGCCGAGGTAGATGAGCACCTGCGCCGCGGCCACGATTGGCGCGCCGAGCAGCGCGTACATGCCGGCCAGCGAACCGAAGCAGACCATCATCGCGATGGCCGAGTGAATGATGTTGCGCAGCGTGACGACGGCCAGTCCGCCCCCCACCACGCCGAAGGCAAGCAGAAAGAAGAGGACGCTGGAAATGTCCAGGGTCGAAGCTCCGTTCACGAAGTATCGAGCGCTCAACGGCCCCGCTCGGGGGCCGCGACCGATTCTAGCGCAGTGGCCCCAACGCATTGCGCGGGGCGACGGGCGTGCGTAAGGTACGCGCAACCGCCACCCAGGCGGCTCGACGTGAACGCCCCTGAACGAGAGCAGTTGGAGGGTAGGTGGTCAGGTGAACACTCCGTGGCGGATCCCGGTTCTCGGCATGCTCGTGATGGCCCTGATGCTCGCCGCCTGCGGCGGAGGCGGAGGCGGCGGGGACGAGGTGGAGTCCGATCTGCCCGACCGGGCCGAAGCCTCCTCCGAGGACGCGGAGGGCACGACGTATCCGCTCCAGGCCGGCCGCTACCGGCTCTCCTACCGAGCCCCCGACTGCGACGATGTCGTGATCTCGGTAACCTCCGCCGACGGGTCGTTCACGTACGAGCAGGCGCCACGCGGCTATACGTCCTTCATCAACGACATGGTCGACGGGGAGTACACGATCGGGGTCACCAGCGACTGCGACGAGTGGACGGTGACGCTCATCAAGTTCTGACCGGAGGGCGCGCGCAGGGGCGCTAGCGGGTGGGGCGCTCCCGGTCCGACATCTCGAGGATGTCGAGCATCGGCAGGTCCCGCTGGTACTCGCTGAACTCGAACTCGGGTCCGCAGCGCAGGGCGTCGTACGGGCAGGCGTCCGCGCAGATTCCGCAGAAGATGCAGCGGCTCACGTCGAGCTGGTAGGTCTCGAGGATGCGAGGCCTGGGCATGAGTGCACCGACCGGGCATGTCTCCGCGCATCGGCCACAGGAGACGCACGGCGTCTCGTTGAGGCTCACGAAGTCGGCCGTGGTGACCAGTGAGTCGAACCCCTTGCCGATGAAGTCGTAGCAGCCGGCGCCGACGATCTCCTTGCAGACCTGCGCGCAGCGCCCGCAGTCGATACAGCGGCTGTAGTCGCGCAGGATGAAGCTGTGGGTCTCGTCGCGGCCGTAGCCGTGGTTGACGCCGACGTAGGGGTTGTCCTGGATCGAGCGCTCGTCGATCGCCATGTTGAGCGTCGTCTCGTACTCGATCGCGGCCTCGCGCAGGTCGCAGTGGCCGACCGCCTCGCAGGTGCACTGGAGGCAGCGTGACGCCTCGGCCATCGCCTGGTCGCCGGTGAAGCCGAACTCGTACTCGTTGAAGTTGTCCTTGCGCTCGTCCGCCTCCTGCTTGCCCATGATCGCGCGCGGCTCCTTCACGTCGTCGGTGAAGGGGACGATCGTCAGGAAGTTCGGCTGCGGCTCCGTGACGATGCGACGGACCTGCGGATCGTCCAGGTCGTGGCCGCGCAGCCAGTAGTCCATCGCGTACGAGGCACGCCGCCCCTCGCCGATCGCCTCGACGACGGTGGCGGCGCCGGTGCGGACGTCGCCGGAGGCGAAGACCTTGGGCACGTCAGTGCGGAAGATGTGCTCCTCGGCGACCAGGGTGCCGCGGCGGGACACCTCGAGCCGCGAGCGGATCTCCTCGGGCTCGGAGTCGATCCATGACAGGTCGGGACCCTGGCCGATGGCGCCAAGGACGGTGTCGCACTCGACGATGAACTCGGTGCCGGCCATCGGCTCCGGGCGGCGGCGGCCCTGCGCGTCGGGCTCGCCGAGCTTCATGCGCTGGAACTCCACGCCGGTGACCTTGTTGTCGGCGTCGGTGACGATCCGGGTCGGGGCCGCCTGGAAGATGAGGCGCGCGCCTTCCTCGATGGCCTCGTGCGCCTCGTCGGCAGCGGGCATGTCCTTGAGGTCGCGGCGGTAGACGAGGGTGACCTCGGCCGCGCCCTGCCGAACGCTGGT
>JASLBU010000090.1 GCA_030146365.1 Candidatus Limnocylindria bacterium
TTCGCGTCGACGACACCACGTACTTCGGCTTGGCCTCCAGCGTGACCGCCCACTCGCGCATCGCCGGCGGCGCTTCCTCGTCACCGCGGGCGACCGCCGGCCAGTAGCTCTCCATCATCTCGTAGGTGATGCGGCCCCACAGCATCGCTCCACCCTCCTCCACGAGGCGGGTGAAGAAGGCGTGCGTCTCGTCATCGGCGATTCCCTCCCGGTGGTCGACGCAGCCGTCCAGGGTGACGTTGATGCTGAAGGTCAAGAGTCCCATGCGGCGAGTCTAAGCCACTCAATTGCTGCCGTAGCGCCGCCGCACAGAGCCGAGGGTCGGGGATGCGCGGCCGTGCCTGGCTGCGCTACTTCCCGCATCCAGCGCCGGGCCGCCGAAATCATCCGGCAGATTGCACCGTTCGGGGACAGGCGGACGAGTGCAGATGGCAGGCGCGGTGGGTGCTGACCGTGGGCCTGGGGGGAGGGGATCAACGATCTCGTGTTCCCCATCGGCGACGGAGAGCCCACGAGCAAGACGGTCCGTATCGTCTACGAACCAGAGAGTTGAGTCCCGAGCGGGGCCGAACCGGACAGCGGAGTAAGTTTCCGTCACAAGCGCGGCGATTTGCACAGTGTCAGTGGACGTACGCCGCGATGTGGTCGCGAGGAGCCCGGCCCATCGGGCCGAGCCCCTCGCCAGAGGTAAGCGGGATGACCGGAGGACTAGCTCCGGGTCTGGCGAACCACCACGGCCGCGCCGGCAGCTGCTGCCAGCGTCCCGAAGGCGGCGATCAGCAGGGGGAGGCTGCTGTTCGGCGTCGGAAGCTCCATGGCCGCGTCGGGCATGGTCGGCTCGCCGACGAAGTTGTAGACGTGGAGCATGAACATCTCGTCGCCATCGCCTGACGAGTCGAAGGTGATCTGGCCGTTGGCGGTGAATGACACCTCGACGTTCGTATCATCGCTGAGCTCCGGGGGCGTGAGCCGCACGGTGCCGAAGCGCGTGCCCTCGGGGGCGGTGGTCTCGGTGACGGTCACCGGGCCCTCGGCCACATTGGCAAACGAGTAGCTGCTGAAGTCCAGGCAGACGCCCGCGTCAAGCGTGCCACTGCGGTCAGCGTCGTACTTGACGTCGGTCTCGCAGGCGAAGTCCTCGACGGGAGTGTCGAAGCCATTCTCACCACTGAAGGTGGCGTCCGCGGTCAGGGTCTGGGTGGTACCCGCCGAATCTGCAACGGAGAAGTCGAAGGCCGCCTCTCCGGCACCGATCGCATCCGGGGTCTGCCCATCACCGGGCTGCACCACCACCGGGCAGGCGAGCACGGTCTCGGTCGTCGCACCCAGCGATGGGATGCCCATGGGGGTCAGCTCGTTGGTCGCGGCCTTGGCCTCGAGCTCCATGAAGTCCGCCTCGGACTGGATGGATTCGTCGCACAGGTGCTTCATGACGCCGACCATGGCGGGCTCGCCTTGCGCCGCGCCGGCCACCGGCAGGACGGCCAGGCCGAGCAGCATGCCCGTGCTGACCAGAGTTACGAGAAGTCTACGCACTTGAGTCTCCTAGACCTGAAATGATTGTGGCTCGGGCTTGACAGATGGGACGGACACCGCTTGGCCCGTCTCCGTGTTCGTACCCGACCTGGCAGGTCAGGAGTCCCCACGACAGCGATACGCGCCAGATGGCGATCTGTATCACTGCATACATTGCACCCAAGGGTCTGATTTCGTACCCCGGACCGTTGGAAGCGATCACCGCTGCGTACAGCAGCCGCGACGGACTCACGAGGCCGAGGCCCGCCATGCCCAGCCGCGCGGCTCCCGCTCCCGAGAAGCCGACCCGAAGATCGGCCACATCGCCATGTGCTCGGGGTGAGCAGGCAGTGAGTGACGCCCGCCGCCGCGAGGGCAGCCCCGAGCGCCAGAACTTCCAGGCTTGAAGGACGACTCAGTGACACGCGCCATGATGCCGTGAGCCTGCCGCATCACCCGGATCGCCGTTGCGTTAGGCGGAGTTGCGGTGGGTCCTCCGCTGCTGCGTCAGCGCAGCATCGGCACGCTCGATCAGCTCATCCACCGACTCTTCTGGCGCTAGGCCCGCCATGCCGACGCTGATGCTGATGCCTTCCTCGACCCGGAGGTCGTCCGCGATGGACTGGAAGCGCACTTGCGCATCTTCCAGCCCGACGCCGCCCATGCCGGCCACGAACTCGTCGCCGCCGTAACGGAGGACGGGATCGAATGATCGCAGCCGACGCCGCAAGGCTCCTGCAACCGCTCGCAGGGCATGGTCACCGGCTGCGTGGCCGTCCCGGTCGTTGATGCCTTTGAGGCCATCCAGGTCGAGGAACGCGACGACGAACCTTCCGTCACCACGTCGAGCCCGCTCGACCTCCTGCATGAGCGCCGTGCGGCCCATCGAGCGGCGGAAGGTGCCGGTCAGTTCATCGATATGCGCGTGCATCAGCTCGGATTGGAACCGGGTCCGCTCTCGATCGTGCTCAGCCCGGTCACGGGCGGCTCGGGCTCGGTCCCGAGCTGCTCCAGCGCGGTCAGCGGCCGTCTGCCGGCGAAAGCCGCGCAGCGTGCGAGCTGCCTGCGGGTCAACGGTGGCAAGGGCCGCTTCGAGCAGCTCGGCCTCGGCGTCGCGCAGCACTGCTCGCTCGTCCCGCCGAGCGGCGACCGCATCCCGGGACTCTCCGGTTCCACTGCGGCGCAGTCCGGTGCGTCCGCGCTGCATACGCGTCTCGTCACGCTCATCGGAAACTTGGGCCCGGTCGGCACTGGACTCGCTCGAGGCCTCGCCGGCGGCTGAGTGATCGTCCGCAGGGTGTTCGCGGTCGGCGGTCGCCTGGTCGCGGTCCGAGAGCTCCTGGTCCTGCTCGGAGTTGGCCTCGTCCTGCTCTGAAGCGGATGCGTCCTCGTCAGACGCGGTCTGGTCGGCGTCGGAGAGCGTCTGGTCGGCGTCGGCGTCCACGGCGGCTTCGGCCGCGTTAGCGGGGCTGCTGGGGATAAGGTGCTTCATGAGGCGGCCGATGCACCAAGCCCCGCAAGAGCTGGGTCCGGCAGTGCGTGCTGTGCGTGCTGGTTGATCCACGCCACAACCCACGAGGCGGAGGTGCCCTCGCGCACGTACTCGATGGCCGCGAGCACCTGACTGTCCGGGCCATGCGGGATGATTTGCCGCTCCAGGTCCCGGAGCAGCATCGCGGCTCCGTCCTTCACCGGCTCTGGCCTTCGAGGCCGCTGCGGTATCTGAGCGCCGCTCGCGTCGTACCTCGATCAGTCATGACTGCTCCGTGGGGCCCCCTCCGTGTTCGTACCGGACCTACCGGTCCGGAGTCCCCACGACAGCGATACGCCGCTGATGCCGCTTTGTATCAATGCATACACATAGCAAGCTGGTAGCCATTGGGTCCATCGCGACGCCAACTGGTCTCGACGGTTCGACTCGTGGAGCAGCATGTGCCGGAGGGCAGCGCAGCGGTCCGGCCGGTCGAAGCATTCGGGCAGATGGTCGGCTCAAGCCACGGCAGGGTGCCGCCTGCGGTACGCCAAAGTGCAGTGTCTCGTAACAGCAAGGGGGCGCAACACGGAGAGGCCGGACCACCGCCATCACCGCCCGTGGTCCGGCCTCCGGCGACCGGGGGCGGAGGCTCATTTCCGTGCCGGTCGGCTGTGGATGAGCGCATTGCTCATGCCGTGCCTGCAGGATCTAGCGGCTCAACGCGCCAGGGCTAAGGAACGCCCGGCGGCGGCGCCGGCGGCGGCGCCGGCGTGGGGCTGACCCGGTAGTCCTTGATCCCTTGCCGCACGTACTCGATGGCCGCGAGCACGTCGGTGTCCGAGCCATGCCGGATGACCTGCTGCTCCAAGTTCTCGAGCAGGATCGCCGCCTGCTCTAGGACTCGCTCCCGGCCCTCAGTGTCCGTGCGGTATCTCAGCGCCGCTCGCGCCGTGACCTCGATGGTTCGGAGGGCCTTCAGGTCCCTCTCTCGTTCACTCATCCCTGCTCCCGGCCAGGCCCCGGTGACCACGGGGGAAGTGCACGGGCCCTCGCCTGTGGCCAATGAATCCTCATCCGTGCGTTCGAAGCGCTAGGTAAGTCCGCATCACGAGCTGCCGCGCGGATGGCGGCAGTTGCGGGTCAGCCGCCAAGGCACGCTCGACCGCCACGATCGGATCGTGTGCGAAGTGCCTGTTGAAGGGCGCACCTGCGTCGAGCGCGTCGGCCAGTCGGCGTGCTGTCTTGAGCGTCGGAGACCGCTGGCCCGCGACGATGCGCGAAATGGTGGAGCGGTGGAGACCGCTGCGCCGCGCAAGCTCCTCCTGGGACAGCCGCCGGGCACGGAGCTGCCCCGCCAGCCACTCCGCGAACGACGTCATCTGTTCATCCACCTTACTGGTACGTCTGTGGCCCGCCGACGCATTAGTACGGTGGTTGCCCGAGGGGTGTGCCAAGTGTCACGAGTCGATGTACGATTCCAAACACAACGGCACGCCCTGTGCCTTCGAGCGGCGTCATGGAACATCGGGGCACGCACGCCGTGTCCGTTGCGAGCGGGGCGCTTTCTGTCGACCATCTTCTGGCCGGTCGGATCGCGTCGGGCGATGCCGACGCGTTGGGCGAGCTGTTCGATCAGCATGGCGCCGCGGCGGTTGCCGCCGCGAAGGCACTGGTGGGCGATGAGGCAGCCGCGGAGGACGTCGTCCACGACGCGTTCGTGACCGTGTGGCAGCACATCGGCGAGTTTGATGGCAGCCTCGGCACACTCGGGTCGTGGGTGCTGGCCATGACCAGACAGCACGCTGCTCAGTGGCTCACGGCACACTGACTGCCGTTACTCTGTAAGGAGAGCACTGCGAGCCGGGACCCGGCGGCGGTAGGGTCTGCACAACGGCCGGATGACCCGATAGTAGGCAGTGCTCCGGTCGCTTCCGCACGGGCGCACATCGTGCAGTGCGAAGCTCGACTGCAGGGGATCGCCAGATGGCCGACGTGTTGATTGTGGATGACGAGCCGAGTGTGCTCGAACTGCTCGAGCGCTTCGTGGTGGACGAGGGCTACACCGTCGCCACCGCCACGGATGGGCAGATGGCCTTGTCCATGCTGGACGACGTGAGCCCCTCGCTCGTACTCGCCGACAACATGATGCCCCGGCTCACCGGCATCGAACTGGCTGCCACTATCGGTGCCCGTGACACCGGCAATGCACCCCCGATCGTGGTCATGAGCGCCAACCATGCTTCTCTACGCAACGCCGTCGACGCTGTCGCGGTCTTGCCCAAGCCATTTGACCTTGACGCGCTGCTGTCGCTGGTCCAGCGCTATTGCGGGGAGACACGGCAGCCGCATTAGCAGGTGGTTGCGAGTGCGATGCAGTGTGGATCTGCTTCTCACCCGGCTCCCTCGGCTATGTAAGCCGCCCTGCTAAGTCAGCAGAAGTACCGCGCGCAGGTACTTGCCCATGTAAATTACCTGCATGGAACCTACACAACTCGGCTGCTATGTGTGTGGCCGCACAGGTGTCAGCAGATTCACGCTGGTGGACCGGTTGGCCGACATGTCCGCTCGGTGGTGGTGCTCCAGTGAGCGTGCGTGCATGGCGCGTCTACGCAAGGATCGGCCCGCATCGGTCGCGCTGTCCGACTGGGCGTATAGCGCTTGTGGCTGAGCAGGTGTCCAGGAAGCCCGTACGTCCCTCATCCGTGCTCCGATGGCGTCTCATGACGACCATCGCCTCCATGCCGCAGCATCACGGGCCACCTGCGATTGGCAGGAGAATCCCGGAAGCCGCGCGTCCCCCGCACGAACCATGGCGTACCCCTAGCGGTGGTACTGGGGTCCATTAGCCAGCGGCATACCTGGGCGCGACGCCGGAGATCACCCCGAGGAGGCCGCTGCCGATCGTTCGCGTGGTCCGGGCACCGCGATTCGCCGAAACATCGGGCCGGTCAGCCTGCGGCTCCGTCACCGGCCCCAATCCACCGAGCTGCGCGCTGAGCGCCCCCGGCGACGGGGCAGCCGCTGCCACTCGATCTGGTACTCCGCATCGTCGCGATCAGGCCGGAAGGGGTCACCCACTCCGAGGAGGAGGAGTAGCCCGCCCGACTCTCCTCTAGACGGTCGGAAGGTGCGTCGGCATCGGGGCGGCCGCCGTCCCGCCACCACCGCTCCGCTCGGCTGCCGGCCGAGGATTCAAGACACCCTGTGTCCTGGATCGCCGATACGGTGTCCTCCTGAGCGACTCAGGGAGGAGCCGGCTGGCCGATAACTGGCCGCGGCGACGTCACGGCCCCTCAGGAGGTGAGCCAACAATGACGGACAGGATTCTTCCGGGGCAATTCCACGCGACCGATGGCGCCGAGGCGTGGCGTGTGCTGCCCGACGGCGCCTACGCATTCTTCCGCGCCGATTCATTGCAGACGGCTGCCCGGTTCGTCGACGCAATTACAGGGCTGGTGCGTGTCGGCAATCAGCCAGATATCGACATACGGCGTGACGGCGTGACGGTTCTTGTACCTGCCTTCAAGGGTCAAGACTACGGGCTGGTGCAGAGCGACCTGGAGTTGGCACTGGCAATCTCGGCGAAGGCTGCCCAGCTTGGGCTGAGTGCGGAGCCAGGCGCGATTCAGAGCGTTTCGATCATCCCCGGTGCAACCGACAGACGCCGAATAATGCCGTTCTGGCAAGGCGTGCTTGGGTATCACCCGCGCGCGGACAGCCCAGACGAGGACCTAGTCGATCCACGCGGGCGTCTGGCGCCGCTCTGGTTCGAAGAGATGGACGAGCTGCGTGCCGATGGAGCCGGAACGATCCATCTTGTGGTGTGGGTGCCATGGGACGCCGGCGAGTCGCGCGTGGACGCGGGCGTCGCCGCCGGCGGCCGGATCGTCCGACACAATCAAGAGGAAGGCTTCTGGACGCTAGCGGATCCAGCCGGTAACGAGGTGGACATCGCGGCTACAGCCGCCCCGGATCCCGACGGTTAGCCCCGCCGTTGGAACCACGCGAACGCATCCCCCAGGGTGCAGCGGGAGGGGCGACTTCTGTTCCCTAGACCTTGCCAGCCGAACGTCGGTGATGGCAAGGGCCGCTTCGACCGTACTTGCTTAACACTGGGGTCGCAGCCACCGAGCAGTCCATCGAAGGCGAGGCCGGGGTCGTCAAGAGCAGCTCTGCACCTAGCGGGCAGAGGGCAGTCAGTGCACCTACCGTGATGGTGGCCAGGCGGGCGGGATGGCTATCGATCCAAACGCTGCCAGCCCCCCCTCGATTGGCGCGGCGCCCGCTGTCACCGTGGGCACTCTGGACACCTCGCCGGCAAGGCGGTCACGGGTCGTCGCGCCGAATGGGGCGCAGCATGACGCCGGTTAGCATCTGACGCCCAAGACAACGGTCCCAGGAGGTCCGCGTGCGCAAGATCGTGCTCTGCACCCTGATGTCCCTCGACGGTGATGTGGATGACCCCGGCCAATATTTCACTCCTCAGGAGCCGGGGCATCCACCGGAGTTCGATTCGGTGATGGACGACAACGAGGCGAAGGTGATCGCCACCCAGGACGCTGTTGTGCTGGGCCGCCACATGTACGACGAGTGGTCGCAGTACTGGCCCAAGGTTGAGAACCACCCCTTCGCGGAGTTCATCAACGGCGTCAAGAAGTACGTCGTCACGTCGAGCCCGCTGTCGAACGAGTGGAACAACTCCGAAGCCATTGCGCCACCGATCGAGGACTCGATAGCCGAGCTGAAGTACCAGCCCGGCGGTGATATTGGCGTTCACGGCAGCATCCAGCTCGCCCGGTCGCTGCTCGCTGCCGGGCTCGTGGACGAACTGCAGTTGGTTGTGGGTCCGGCGTTCGGCTTCAGTGGCCGGCGTCTGTTTCCGAGCGGCGGCATACACCGGCTGGAGCTGATGAACGCTACGCCGACCCCGAGCGGCAGCATCTTGCTGTCCTACCGCGTCCCGGGCAGCCGTGCCAATACGGGGGGGTGATGCGGGGTATAACCTCGGCGTGCACCAAACGAGCGTGCCGACCGCAATCGACGCGGGGGAGTGGCGCGAGCAAGCGGCCGTGAGCTCGCCATCGACCGCAGAGAAGCCTTGACGCATTTACCGATCTGGCGTCTTGCATCACGCCGTACGCTCTTGGCCTGATGAGCCTCTCCGACGTCTTTAGCCGCCCACTGGCGCTCGACGTCGCGGTTGCAATCGGGCTGACGCTCCTTTCGCTCCTGACAGTAGTTGCCGGTGCCGGGGACATCGGGGCGGTCGGCGGGCTGAGTCTTGTCTTCCTGCTTCTAGAGACGCTCCCCCTGGCGGCGCGTCGCATCATGCCGGTACCTGTCTGGCTCGTCACCCTAGGAGCGACGGCGACGCATCTGTTCGTGTCGGCCGGCTCGCCCGCCTCCGTGCGCGCGACTCTGGGAGCGCTGATCGCGTTGTTCACGGTCTCGGAGCGCTATCCGCGTCGGTACTCGATCTGGGCACCTCTCGTTTCCTGGGTAGCGATCGGCGCCGTGATCATCTACCACACCGGGTTCCCAGCTGGTCTCGGTGGCCTGGTGCAAGTTGGCGTTTCCACCAGCGTGGCTTGGGTACTCGGCACATGGTCGCGCGAGCGTCGGGCGCACGCAGACTTAGCCGACGCACGAGCCATCGCCGCGGAGCGCCGGAAGGAGGAAGACGCGCGCCGCGCTGTCGCCGAGGAGCGCCAGCGGATCGCTCGCGAACTCCACGACGTCGTGACACACCATGTGAGCGTCATGGTCATTCAGGCGGAAGCTGCG
>JASLBU010000158.1 GCA_030146365.1 Candidatus Limnocylindria bacterium
CACGAATTCGTCGTCGTAGGTTACACCAGCGATTCCGCCGATATCGACCATCAGCCCATCCATGCTGATGGCACCGACGATGGGCGCCCGCCGGCCGCGGACCAGTACCGAGCCGTTGTTGGCGTGCACCCGTGGCCACCCATCTCCGTACCCGATGGCGAGCGTGGCGATCCTCGTGGCCCGGTCCGCGCGGAAGCGCAGCCCGTAGCCGATGGCCGCTCCGGCAGGCAGGTCGAAGAGGCGTAGCGGCCGCGCCTTGATGGCCAGGGCGGGCCGCACGTCGACCGCCCGGGCGGCCGCCCAGGACGGCAGCAGCCCATAGAGCGCGAGGCCCGGCCGCACTGCCCCCGCGAGTGCCGCACCGTCGGCGATGATGCCGCCGGAGGCGCTCGCGTGCACAAGGCCCGGATGGATCCCTGCCGAGCGCATCGCGTCGAGCGCCCGAGCCAGCCGCATCAGCTGGACCTCGGTGTACGCGTCCTCCTCTCCGGGAACGGCCAGGTGGCTCATCGTTCCCGCCAGGCGGAGGTTCGCATTTGCCGTGATGGCCGACGCCAGGCGCGTCGCCTGTTCCGGATCCGCGCCCTGCCTCCCGAGGCCCGTGTCCAGCTTGAGGTGCACGCCCAGCGGCCGCCGGCCTGCCGCCGCGGCCCCGAGCACCTCGATCGACCGATCGTCGTAGACGACGGGCTCGACGGCGAGCTCGACGCAGCTCGCCGCCTCATCCGGCCCGACGGCCCACAGGAGAAGGATGGGGACGTCGACGCCAGCGCCCCGCAGCCGTTCGGCCTCGTCGATCGTGGCGACGGCCAGGCGCTCGGCACCGGCCGCCACCAGCGTGCGAGCCACCTCCACGTCGCCGTGGCCATAGGCATTCGCCTTGACGACGGCGATGACCTGCGACGACGGCGTCAGCCGGCGCACCGCAGCGAGGTTGTGACGGATCGCGTGGTGGTCGATCTCGAGCCAGGCGCGGTGCGCGCTGCCCGGCTGCGTCACGACCCGTTTCCGCGCAGCTGCCCGATCGCCTCGGGGAGCAGCGCGGCCAGGTCGCGCGCCATGGTGCCGGCGGTCCCGATGCGCTCGGCTGCCATCAGCCCGGCCGCGCCATGCACCGCAACGCCGCAGGTCGCGGCGGCCATCGGCGTGGCGCCGGCCGCCAGCAGGGCCGCGATCACTCCGGCGAGGACGTCACCGCTGCCGGCGGTCGCGAGCGCCGGCGTGGCGATCGACGAGGCGAGGGTCTCACCGCCCGGATCGGCCACGACGGTGTGCGCCCCCTTCAGGACCACGACCTGGTCCCATCGCAGCGCGGCGGCGGCGGCCGCGTCGGCACGCGCCGCGTCGTCTGCCCCGTCGGGGGCCTGTGCGCCCGTGAGCCGCGCGAACTCGCCTGCATGAGGTGTCAGCACGTGATGGGCCGCCGTCGACTGCCACCAGCGGTCACCGTCCGCGAGGGCGTTCAACCCGTCGGCGTCGATCACCGCCGGGACGCGGAGCGTCGTGATCAGCTGGCGCGTTCGACGCAGCGTCGCGGGCTGTGACCCGAGTCCGGGCCCGATGACGAGTGAGTCATAGGACGGCGCCTCCGTGGTCACCCGCCGCCAGCCGCCGGGCGCGATGAGGCCCGGCGCCTCCTCGTCCAGTGACATCCACGTCAGCTCTGGGACCGTCGACGCGACGCGAGCGGCGACCGATTCGGCGGTGGCAACCCGCACCACACCCGCGCCGGCGCGCATCGCGCCGAGCGCTGCGAGCACGGCCGCCCCGGCGAAATCGATCGACCCGGCGACCACCAGGACACGCCCGAAGTCGCCCTTGTGCGCCCGCGGGTGCCGCGCGGGCAGGTCCCGCGCGACGCGGCGCTGCGTGATCAACTGGACGTTCACGGCCAAGGGGTGTCAGCCGTGACGCCGGTGGGCAACCGCCACCGCGACGGCCATGCGGCGCTCGTGCGAGATGGAGACGCTCACCTCGTCCAGATCCATCGCCTCGGCTCGGCGCGCCGCGCGGGCGTGGAGGGTGACCTGTGGCGCCCCGGCGCGGTTCGGCAGGATCTCGATCTCGCGCCACCCGACACCGCGCACGCCAAGGCCGAGCACCTTGCTGATCGCCTCCTTCGCTGCCCAGCGGCCCGCGATGCGCTCCACGCGGCGGCCGCAGTAGCGCTGCTCCGCGTCCGTCAGCACACGGAGCCGGAACCGGTCGGGAAAGCGGCCGAGCACGTCGTGGATGCGGTCGATGTCGATGAGGTCGATGCCGATGTCGTGGCGGGTCATGGAGGGTAGGGGCGCGGCCGGCGGCGCGCGGCTACTCGACGGTGACGGACTTCGCGAGGTTGCGAGGCTGATCGACGTCGGTGCCCCTGGCGACGGCCACCTCGTAGGCGAGGAGCTGCAGTGGGAGCACCGCGATCACCGGGCTGATCGCCTCCGGGGTCTCCGGAATGTAGATCACGTCCTGCGCGTAGTGGTCGATGTGCTCGTCGCCCACCGTGGCGACCACGATCACCGGTGCGGAACGGGCGCGCGCCTCCGCGACGTTGCTGACGACCTTGTCGTAGATCGCGCCCTTGGTCGCGATGGCGACGAGCGGCGTCTCCGGGTCGAGCAGGGCGATCGGGCCGTGCTTGAGCTCGCCCGCAGCGTACCCCTCCGCGTGAACATAGCTGAGCTCCTTCAGCTTGAGCGCGCCCTCCATCGCGATCGGGAAGCCCACGCCGCGCCCGATGAAGATGAAGTCACGCGCGCCCGAGTAGCGCTGGGCGAGCTTCTTGACCTGGGCGGCCGTCTTCAGCGTCTCCGCGGCCAACCGAGGAAGGCTCCGAAGCGCCTGGCCATAGGTCTTCAGGCGGCTGGGCGCCATCGTGCCGCGGATCCGGGAGAGTTGGAGGGCGAGCATCTGGAGGACGAGGACCTGGGTGACGAATGCCTTCGTCGACGCGACGGCGATCTCGGGCCCGGCCTGGAGGTAGCACACGGCATCGGCCTCCCGGGTGATCGCGCTGCCGACCACGTTGGTGACCACCACGACGAGCGCCCCGCGCTCCGATGCAAGCTTCAGCGGTGCCAGTGTGTCAGCCGTCTCCCCTGACTGGCTGACGCCGATCACGAGCGTCTTCTCGTCGATCGGCGGTGGGCTGTAGCGCATCTCCGATCCGACCTGCATCGTGGCCGGCAGGCCTACCCAGTCCTGGATCAGGTAGGCCGCCACGTGGGCCGCATACGACGCGGTGCCGCACCCGACGACGTACACCCGCTCGACCGCCTTCAGCCGCTCCTCGATGGCCGCCAGCTCCGGGATGTTGACCGCCCCGGACGCATCGACCCGACCCCGGAGGCATTCCTGGATGGCGTGCGGCTGCTCGTAGATCTCCTTCAGGGTGAAATGCGGGAAGCCGCCCTTCTCGGCTGCCTCGATGTTCCAGCGGATCTCCGTCACGTCGCGGTGGATCTCCGTCCCGTCCATGGACAGGATCCGGGTGCCGGCGGGGGTGACGTCGGCGATGTCTCCCTCGTTGAGAATGATCACCTTCTTCGTGTGCTCCAGGATCGCGGGGACGTCGCTCGCCAGGAACCCTTCCCCGTCGCCGAGGCCCACGATGAGCGGCACGTTCATGCGGGCGCCGACGATCCGGTCGGGATGATCGGTGTGCATGACGCCGATCGCATACGCCCCGGTGACCTCCCGCAGCGCGGCGCGCACAGCCTCCACGAGGTCGCCCGAGTACTTCGTCTCGATCAGGTGCGCAAGCACCTCCGTGTCGGTCTCCGAAGCGAACCGGTGGCCCTCGGCCGCCAGGCGCGCCTTGATGTCCGCGTAGTTCTCGATGATCCCGTTGTGGATCAGGGCCAGCTTGCCGGTGCAGTCGCGGTGCGGGTGGGCGTTCTCGTCGTTCGGCCGGCCATGCGTCGCCCAGCGAGTGTGTCCGATGCCCGGGTTCCCGCCCGGCGCGTCCCCGTTCAGATGGTCGGTGAGATTGCTGAGCTTGCCGGCCTTCTTCTCGATGAAGACCTCGCCGTCCCGGGTGAGGACGGCGATGCCCGCGGAGTCGTAGCCGCGGTACTCGAGGCGCCGCAGGCCGTCGATCAGGATCGGCGCCGCGTCACGCGGCCCGACGTATCCGACGATGCCGCACATGTTTGCCTCCTCGCCGACCGTCGGCGCTCAGTTCAGTCGGGCCTCGGCGAGCGTCGCGAGCTCGCGGGCGATGGTCTCGATCTCCCGGGCGTCGTCGCCCTCGACCATGATCCGGATCTTGGGTTCCGTGCCGGACGGCCGGACGAGCACACGTCCGCGCTCCCCGATCCGGGTGGTCGCCTGCATGACGGCGGCCGCGAACTGCGGATCGTCCTCCCACGAATCCCGCCGGCGGGCCGCTGAGTTTATCACCACCTGCGGCAGCCTCGGGATGCGGCCGGCGAGCTCCGAGAGGCTCGTCCCGGCGTTGCGCCAGGCGCGCACCAGCTCGATTCCGGTCAGCAGCCCGTCACCCGTGGTGGCGAGGTCGCGGAAGATGATATGCCCCGATTGCTCACCCCCCAGTGACGCGTCCTCGCGCTCCATCGCCTCGAAGACGTGCCGATCCCCCACCGGTGTCCGAACCATCCTGCCTCCCGCCTGCGCGACGGCCCGCTCGAGCCCGCCGTTGCTCATGACGGTCGTGACGAGCACGCTGTTGCGGAGCGTGCCGGAGGCAAGGCGCTCGAGCGCGCAGATGCCCATGACCGCATCCCCATCGACGATCTGCCCGCGCTCGTCGATGGCGATGAGGCGGTCGGCATCGCCATCGAACGCGAGACCCATGTCGAGCCCGGCTGCCGCGACCGTCTCGGCGAGGCGCTCGGGGTGCGTGGAGCCGCAGCCGTCGTTGATGTTGGTTCCGTCCGGCGCGTCGAAGAGGATCGTCACCTCGGCTCCGAGCGAGCGGAACAGCGTGGGCGCGATCACCGCTGCCGAACCGTTCGCGCAGTCGATGCCGAGTCGCATGCCGGCGAACGCCTCCCCGGCCACCTCGACGAGATGATGCCGGTAGGCCGCGACCGCGCCGCGGTCGGGCCGGAGCCTGCCAAGCTCGCCATTCGGGCGATCCGGGACGGCTGATCCGTCCTCCATGAGCCGCTCCAGCTCGGCTTCGGCCGCGTCATCGGCCTTGCGCCCGTTCACGACGACCTTCAGGCCGTTGTCGGCG
>JASLBU010000163.1 GCA_030146365.1 Candidatus Limnocylindria bacterium
AAGAATCTCGAGCTGCACTTCCGCGAGTTCTACTTCGAGGACGCCAAGTTCTCCGAGGAGGAGTGCCGCACCCGTGACCTGACCTACGCCCGTCCGCTGAAGGTCGAGGTGGATCTGGTCATCAAGGAGACCGACGAGGTCAAGCACCAGACCGTGTTCATGGGTGACTTCCCGTGGATGACGGACCAGGGAACCTTCATCATCAACGGGGCCGAGCGCGTCGTCGTGTCGCAGCTCGTGCGCTCTCCGGGCGTCTACTACACCGCCGCCGAGGACCCGGCGACCGGGCGGCTGCTCCATGCCGCCAAGGTCATCCCGAACCGCGGCGCCTGGCTGGAGTTCGAGACCAGCAACAAGGACCTCCTCAGCGTCAAGGTCGACCGCAAGCGCAAGATCCCCGTCACCACGCTGCTGCGCGCCGTGGGGCTGGAGACTGCCGAGATCGAGAAGATCTTCGCCCCGGCGGACGACAACCCCGAGCACCCCTACATCCAGCTGACCCTGGAGAAGGATCCGGCCCAGGACCAGGACCAGGCGCTCATCGAGGTCTACAAGAAGCTGCGCCCCGGCGATCCGCCCACGGTGGACAACGCCAAGGCGCTCGTCACCAGCCTCTTCTTCAACTTCCGCCGATACGACCTCGGTCGCGTGGGCCGCTACAAGCTGAACAAGGCGCTGGGCGATGTAGCGACGAAGCTGAAGTTCGAGCTTCCCGCCGAGGAGAGCGCGAACCCGCGCGAAAGCCGCGTCATCAGCCGCGACGACATCGTGGCGATCATCGGCAAGCTGATCGAGCTCAACAACGGCCGCGGCGACCCGGACGACATCGACCACCTCGGCAATCGTCGCATCCGCGCCAACGGAGAGCTCATCCAGAACCAGTTCCGGATCGGCCTGCTCCGCATGGAGCGCGTCGTCAAGGAGCGGATGACGATCACGGATGCCGACCAGGCCACGCCGAACACGCTCATCAACATCCGCCCGGTGGTGGCGGCGATGAAGGAGTTCTTCGGCGGCAGCCAGCTCAGCCAGTTCATGGACCAGACGAACCCGCTGGCGGAGCTCACCAACAAGCGTCGCCTCAGCGCGCTCGGCCCCGGTGGCCTGAGCCGCGAGCGGGCCGGCTTCGACGTGCGCGACGTGCATCCCAGCCACTACGGCCGGATGTGCCCGATCGAGACGCCGGAGGGCCCGAACATCGGCCTCATCGGCTCGCTGGCGACCTACGGCAAGATCAACCGCCACGGCTTCATCGAGACGCCGTATCGCAAGGTGCGCCGGTTCGTCGGCGCCCGGGACCGGAAGGACGATGCGATCGGCCAGATCCTGGCCGAGGACCTGGTCCTGACCGACGGGGGCAAGCCGGTCGCCAAGGCCGGCACGACGATCGACGAGAAGGTGTGGGACCAGATCAAGGACGGCAAGGTCGCCCAGGTCCGCATCCGCCCGATCGTCACCGACGAGATCGTCTACCTCGATGCCTCCGAGGAGGAGAAGTTCCACATCGCCCAGGCCAACGCGGCCCTGGACGACGACTTCCGCTTCGCGGAGGACCGCGTCCTCGTGCGCTGGAAGGACAAGTTCCTCGAGGAGACCGTCGACGTGATCGACTACATGGACGTCAGCCCGAAGCAGATCGTCTCGGTCGCCACGGCGATGATTCCGTTCCTCGAGCACGACGACGCGAACCGCGCCCTGATGGGCTCGAACATGATGCGGCAGTCGGTGCCCCTGCTCCAGCCGGAGTCCCCGGTCGTCGGCACGGGCGTCGAGTTCCGCGCCGCGCTCGACTCCCAGGGCGTCCTCGTGTCGAGGGCGGCCGGCACGGTCGTGAGCGTCACCGCCGACCACATCAGCGTCGAGCGTGACGAGGGGGACGAGCGCGACGACTATCGGCTCAAGAAGTTCCTGCGCAGCAACCAGGGCACCTGCATCAACCAGCGGCCGGTCGTCGACGTCGGCGACCGCGTGGTGGCGGGCCAGGTGCTGGCGGACGGCAGCAGCACCGAGAACGGGGAGATGGCCCTCGGCCAGAACATCCTCGTCGCCTTCCTCCCGTGGGAGGGTGGCAACTACGAGGACGCGATCGTTCTCAGCGAGCGGCTCGTCAAGGACGACCTCTTCACCAGCATCCATATCGAGAAGCACGAGATCGAGGCCCGGGACACGAAGCTCGGCCCCGAGGAGATCACGCGCGACATCCCGAACGTGGGGGAGGAGAGCCTCCGCAACCTCGACGAGGACGGAATTATCTACGAGGGCGCCGAGGTGACCCCCGGCGACATCCTGGTCGGCAAGATCACGCCGAAGGGCGAGACCGAGCTCACCGCCGAGGAGCGCCTCCTGCGGGCGATCTTCGGTGAGAAGGCTCGCGAGGTGCGTGACTCCAGCCTGCGCCTGCCGCACGGCGAGCGCGGCATCGTGGTCGACGTGCGCCAGTTCAGCCGCGACAACGGCGACGAGCTCCTGCCGGGCGTCAACCGCCTCGTGCGGGTCAGCGTGGCCCAGAAGCGGAAGATCAGCGTCGGCGACAAGATGGCCGGCCGCCACGGCAACAAGGGCGTGATCGCGAAGATCCTGCCCGTCGAGGACATGCCGTTCATGCCGGACGGCACGCCGGTCGACATCGTGCTCAACCCGCTCGGCGTCCCGAGCCGGATGAACATCGGCCAGATCCTCGAGACGCACCTCGGCTGGGCCATGCAGGCCCTGGGGCTCAAGGCCGCGACGCCGGTCTTCGACGGCGCCACGGAGGCGCACATCGAGAAGTCGCTGGAGCGCGCCGGCCTGCCGAAGGATGGCAAGACCGTCCTGTACGACGGGCGTTCGGGCGAAGCCTTCGACCACCGGGTCACGGTCGGCTACATCTACATGCTCAAGCTCCACCACCTGGTGGAGGACAAGATCCACGCCCGGAGCACGGGCCCGTACAGCCTGATCACCCAGCAGCCGCTGGGCGGTAAGGCGCAGTTCGGCGGCCAGCGGTTCGGCGAGATGGAGGTCTGGGCGCTCGAGGCGTACGGCGCCGCCAACATCCTCCAGGAGCTCCTCACCGTGAAGTCCGATGACGTCGTCGGCCGCGTGCAGACGTACGAGGCCATCGTCAAGGGCGAGGAGATCCAGGCGCCGGGCGTGCCCGAGTCGTTCAAGGTGCTCATCAAGGAGCTCCAGGCGCTCGGTCTCTCCGTCGAGATCCTGAACGAGAACGAAGAGGAGATCCGCTTCATCGAGGACACGGGCAGCTATCCGCTCCCGGACCTCGGCGGAATCAATCTCCAGGGCTTTGAGGAATAGCCTCGCACGACGGCACCGGGGACGGTGCCGTCCGTGTCCCCATCGGTCAATCCTGAGCCGGGACCCGGTCCGTCCCGGCAACGAGCGCAGCAACGGCGCCGCCAGCCGCTGCAGGAGTCGTGAAGCCGCTCATGCTTGAAGTCAACAATTTCGACGCCATCCGCATCAGCCTGGCATCGCCGGAGCAGATCAAGGGCTGGTC
>JASLBU010000239.1 GCA_030146365.1 Candidatus Limnocylindria bacterium
GCGCGGCCGCCCGGGACGTAGGCGCCGACACGCTCGAGGGGCAGCCAGCGACGCCACGCCGTCACTCCCGGCCCCGTTCGGACTCGACGCTCCGCCCGGAGAGCGTCCCGCTGGTCCGCGTGGTAGCGCCGGATGGCGGCCGCGGCGCGCTCCAGGGCGGCTTCGAGCGCCGGCTCGACCATGGCCGCGGAGATCTCGGCGGGGTCGAGCCATGGCGACTGTAGGTCGGCACCGTCGAATCGGGCCGTGAGCGCACGGAGGGCGGCGTCACCCCCGTCGCGGACCTGCGACACGATCGCCGCGACGTCGGCCGCCGGCGCGGGCGGCCGGAGGGCAGCCACCCAGGCACGCCGGTCCGCGGAACCGAGATCGGCCCAGTGGGCACGTGCGATGCGGGCGCTCACCGCATCACCTTCTCGATAGGGACGACGAGGATGTCCCGCGCGCCGGCCGCCTTCAGGGCGGGCACGATGCGCCACAGCTGGCTGCGCTCGACGACCGAGTGCACGGCGATCTGGGATGGGTCCGCGAGCGGCATGACCGTCGGGCCGGACAGCCCCGGGATGATGGACCGGATCCGCTCGAGCGCGTCGGCGGGCGCGTTCATCATCATGTACTCCCGGCCGCGGGCGTCCAGCACGCTGCGCAGCATGTCGACCAGTGGACCGACACGGTCGTCGCTCTCCCTGATTCCCGCCCGGCCGACGAGGACCGCCTCGGAGGCGAGCAGCGTCGCGATCGGCCGTAGCCCGTTCATGCGCAGCGTGCTGCCGCTGGCCACGAGGTCCACGACCGCGTCGGCCACGCCGAGCTGCGGAGTCACCTCGACCGCCCCGCGAACCTCCACGACCTGGGCGTCCACTCCGGCATCCGCGAGGAAGCCGGATGTGATGCGCGGGAACGACGTGGCGACGCGGCGCCCGCCGAGCTCGGCGACGTCCTGGATGCCGGCGTCGCGCGGCACGGCGAGGACCAGCGAGCATGCACCGAAGCCGAGGGGAAGGACGGTCACCAGGCCGCCGCCGTGCTCCGCGACGAGGTCAGCGCCGGACAGGCCGAGCTCCACGATCCCGTCGGCGACGTACTCGGCCACGTCCTCCGTTCGCACGAACAGCAGCTCCAGGTCGGCATTGGCGACGGCGGCCGAGAGGCGCCGCTCCGACAGCTCGAAGTCCAGCCCGGCCGCTCGGAGGAGCTCGACCGAGGGCTCGGCGAGGCGTCCCTTGTTCGGAAGCGCGAGCCTCAGCTGACCGCTCACGGTCGCTTCCCGGCCGACGCGGCCCCACGGTCGAGGACCAGCCGGTACCCGTCCCGTCCGTAGCGCAGCCACTGGTTGACGCGGCTGATCGTGGCGCTCGATGCGCCGGTCCGCTCGCTGATCTCGTGATAGCTCACGCCCTCGTCGAGCAGCCGAGCGACCGCCCAGCGAGATGCGAACTCTCGCAGCTCGTTGACAGTGCAGAGATCACGCAGGAACCGCAGCGACTCGTCGGCGTCGCGCAACGTGGCGACGGCTTCCGCCAGGTCGCGCGTGGCATCGGTCATCCAGCGGTCCTCCGCGGCGGCATCGCGGTTCGGGCTGGGATCCGTCTCCGCCTTCATGCTTTAGCACGCTAAAGCATTAGTGCGCCACGGTCAACTCAGCCCGTATGGCCAGAGTCCGCCACGGCCTCTTCGGGTACGGGTTCGGCGGCCCGCGGCCAGCGGAGCGCGAACACCGCGGCAGGCCTGCGCTCCTCCAGGACGACTGAGCCGCCCATGGCGGTCATCGTGGCGTGGACGAGGTAGAGGCCGAGGCCCAGTCCCCTGCCGACCGCCACGCGGTCTCGGAAGATCCGGGCAGCCACGTCGTCGGCGATTCCCGGGCCCTCGTCCCGGACACGGAGCACCACCGGATCGCCGTCGGCGACCTCCACGTGGATCCGGCCACCCGGCGACGAGTAGCGATCGGCGTTGGTGAGCAGGTTGGTGATCGCCTGCTCCGAGAGGTGCCTGTCGCCGATCACCGCGACATCGCTCGCCAGCGATACGAGAACCTGGCGCTCCGAGCCCCGCGCCCGCAGCCGCTCGACCGCCGAGCCGACCGCGGGAGCGAGCTCGAACCGCTCCCGGGTGGCCTCGATGCTGCCCGCGTCGGCGCGCGAGTACAGCTCGAGCCGCTCGAGGATGCCGATCGCCGCGTCGACGGATTCCAACGCTCGCAGCCCGTGGCCGGCGGCGCGCTCCGGGAGCTTCGGGTCGCGCTGCGACAGCTCGATGCGCGCCTTCGCGACGGCCAGTGGATTCCTCAGCTCGTGCGCAACGAACGACGCGAAGCGGCTGAGCCGGCGCCGCGCATCCTCCTCCTTGCCGACGTCGCGAAGCAGGAGGACGGCGCCGCCGCCCGGGATGGGAGTGCCTTCGACGTCGACGAGGACGTCGCGCCCCGACATCGGCACACGCAGGGTGAGGCGCCGCCGCACGGGCTCCCGCTGCGCGAGGACCTGCGGCCATTCATCGCGCTCGAGCGGCTGTCCGCGCTCGTCCCGCGGCTCGGTGGAGCGTCCCCACTCCTCGAGCGGCCGCTCGACGAACGCCCGACCGAAGAGCCGCAGGGCGGCCCGGTTGCCGTAGGTCCCGCGCAGCGTGTCGTCGTAGACGACGAGCGGCTCAGGGATCGCCTCCGCGACCTCCTCCAGCCGGGTTCGCTCGCGCTCGGCGCCCGCGAGCGCCTCGTCCACCTCCCGACGGGCCGCCTCCAGCCGCTGCCGCTCGGCGGCCGCCAGCTCCTGCGCCTCTCGGCTGGCCTCGAGGGCGCCGGCGGCGTCCACCCGCGCCCGCTCCGCCCGGTGGACGAGGAAGACGACGAACGGTGAGCCGATGACGAAGGCTGCCAGCCGGATGAGGTCGTTCGGCATCACCGCGACCACGTCGAGCTTCTGAACGAGGAGCAGCCCGATCACGAGCAGGCCCGCGCCCCATGCCCAGGCGGCGGCGCCGGCGCCCAGCGCAAGGCCGATGACGGCGATGGCGAGAACGAGCAGGACCGTGTAGGGCACGCCCACCGAGTCCGGGCCCGCCAGCCAGGCTCCCAGCAAGGCCATGGCGGCGCCGACCGCCGCGCCGGCCAGCGCCCGCGCATCCGGGGCGAGCCACGTCAGCATCCCGACCGCCCGGCGTGCGCGCGGACCACGCGGTAACGCGACATCAGCTCGTCGCGACCGACGCCCGGCGGCGGGCGCGTGCGAGGCGCTCGCGCGCGGCCGAGATCCGCCGCCACGGGCCGGCGACACGGCGCGGGTCGAGCGCCGCGGGGTGATCGCCCCGGGCGATCGCCGCCAGGAGCGCCGATGCACGGTCGAGCTGGCCGGCCTCCGTGAGCATCTGGACCAGCGAGAACCATCGGCCGGGCTCCGCGACCGGGGCCGCCATCACGCGCTCGACCAGCTCGGCGGCACGACCCGCATGGCCGGCGCGCCGGTGGGCGACGATGGCGGACCGCACGTCCGTGAAGCTCGGCTCGATCCCGAGCGACTCGAGGAAGTTCAGCAGCAGCTCCGCATTCTCCGCGCGGCGCGCGGCGGGGCCCCGGCGCACGTGGGCGTCACGGTACTCGCCGAGGAGCACGCGGATCTCGCGCTCCGTCCATCGGCGCTGGGGCGTGTCGGCAGCGTGGCGCTCTGCCAGCCGGGCCAGCACCATCGCGCCGCGCAGCTCCTCACCGCTCGACAGGTACGCGTCCCGCAGGCCCAGGCCCACGATCTCCGCCCACGGGGCACCCAGGTCGACGATGCGCTCCAGCGTCCCCAGCCAGTCGTCGACTCGGCCGCGCTCCGCGTAGTGCCGGGACGCGAACCGCAGCCAGTACCGCTCGCCGTGCTCCCGCCAGTCCTCGCCGTCGATGTGGTTGGCTACGATCCAGCGGTCCTGCGCGGCCGGTCCCGCCATGAAGACCTCGACCGGGACCCGGAACCCGGCCGCCGAGCGCCACTGTGGCTGATGCCACGGGCTCGGCTCGCCGGGCTCGATGCGGGTGCCGCGGCGCGGATGTAACCGCCTGGGGGCCTCGCCCTCGTCGAGCGGCCAGTCCACGGTCGTCGCTCGGCCGGTCTCGAGGTCGTGGTCGTAGTGCACGCGCCGCAGCGGATCTCGCAGCTCGGCCCAGGCGCGGTTGAGGATCGACGTCCGACGGGTGGCGACGTCGGAGGACGGTGCGCGATCCGGATGGTGCCGCAGGACGGCCTCCCGGAACGCGGTCCGCAGCTCGCCGGCGGACGCCGAGGGATCGCTGCCGAGCACCTCGTAGTAGTCACGCGTCTCGCTGCGGGCCACGTCGGTCGGGGACATCCGATCGAGTCTAGCGTTCATGCCGCGTGAG
>JASLBU010000258.1 GCA_030146365.1 Candidatus Limnocylindria bacterium
GGTGGCCCAGATCAGGATCTCGAGGTAGGGGACGCTGAGCAGCTCGGCCATCAGAAAGGCAGCGGCCCCCAGCGTCGGCGGAGACAGCAGTGCGCCGATGCCGGCGGCCGCGAGCACCCCACCCGCCTCCTCCTTCGGATAACCGGACCTCTTCAGCAGCGGCCAGGACACGCCTCCCAGCGCGACGGTGGTGGCGACGCCGGACCCGGACACCGTGCCCAGGAGGAACCCCGCGAGTGTGACCGTGCGCCCCGGTCCTGCCCGCGACTGGCCGAACGCGGCGAACGACAGGTCCAGGAAGAACCGCGTGGCGCCGGAGAACTCGAGCACCGCGCTGTAGATCGTGAAAAGGATGATGTAGGTGGCGGCCACCTCCAGGGGGACGCCGAAGACGCCCTGGGTCCCCATCACGTTGTGGCCCATGAGCCGCGGCCAGGCATAGCTCTGCGTGTTGAACGGCTCCGGCATGAGGGGCCCGAGGTACGCGTACACCAGGAACGCCGCGACGATGGCCGGCACGATCCAGCCCACGGTTCGCCGCGTCGCCTCGAAGATCAGGACGACCAGCACGGTGGCCATCACGAGGTCGAGCTCCGTGGGCCGCACCGCGCGGCGGAAGAAGCTCTGCCATTCGAGGGCGATGTAGCCAAGCGGAATGAGGGCCGCGGCCGCCAGTGCCCAGTCGAGCGGGCCCGGATTGTCCGGCCGGTTCGAGTCCCGGGCGTTCTCGGAGGTCCCCCAGCCGCGGTACACGAGGAACGTGAGGGCCAGCGCCAGCCCGAGGAACAGCGGCAGGTAGATCTGCGAGGCCATCGGCCGGAACACCCACCACAGCGCCAGCGCGGTGAGCGCGACCGCCAGCACCTGCACCACGAGCAGCGGCACGCCCGACAGCGTCCGCGCCGGCTTCTCGGCCTCGTACTCGGCGATCAGCGCCGCCTCGTCGATCTGCGAATCGCCGGCCGGGCCGTGGGTCACGGCCACGCCACTTCGAGCGTCACCGAGGGGTCGGTGTCGTGGACGAGCGGCCACAGCTCCATCGGCGCCACGCCGTCGACGAGCAGCGTGCGCTGCCCAAGGTCGGTTGCCGCCACGATCAGCGTCTCGATGACGACTTCCCGGGCCGGCTCGGCGCTCCACGTCCGCGTTGCCCCGGCATCCAGGCGCACGGCGGGCTCGTCGATCGCGTAGTACTCCTCGAGCACCGCCAGCTCGTCGGCCGCGAGGCCGACCAGCCGGATGCTGCCGTCGGCCTGGATCAGGTACCGCTCCTCGGCCAGGGAGCGGTACAGGGAGTTCCGGTATCGGAGCGCAAAGCCACCGTCCCTGAGCGGGACCTCGGTCAGCGCCTCACCGTCCGGCCCGCGGAGGACGAGGTGCGGACCGGCCGGTGCGGCGTCGGCCCGGGACAGTGGTCCCGTCAGCGCGGCGAGGATGGCGAGGCCGAGGAGCCGGCCCCGCCATCGGGCCTGCATGGGTCAGCCTGCCTCGTCGTAGTACGTCTGCGAGCCGGGGCAGATCTCCATGAACGGGATGTCCTGGGCGTTCTCGGGGTCGAGCGCCTCGGCCGCCGGGTGGACGTCCACGAGGGCATCCTTCTGCTCGAACAGGATACGGGTGAGGTCCTGCTGGAGCTGCTCGTCCATGCTCGGGTTCACCACCAGCACGTTCGGCACGGCGATGACGGCCACCTCTTCGGTCTGGCCCTCGTACGTGTCGGCCGGGATGACGTCCTCGACGTAGTACTCACCGTACTCATCCACCATGTCGGCGGTGTACTCGGCGTGGGGGATCAGCACCATCTCGCCGCTGGTGGCGTAGTCGACCAGCGCGCCGGTCGGCAGGCCGCCGGACCAGAAGCCGGCATCGATGGTGTCGTCCCGGAGGCCGGCGACGGTCTCGTCAACCCCGAGCTGCTGCCGTTCGATATCGGCATCCGGGTCGATGCCGGCGGCCTCCAGGATGCGAAGGGCGATGACCTCCGTGCCGGAGCCCGGCGCGCCGAGGCTCACGCGCTTGCCTCGCATGTCCTCGATGCTCGTGATACCCGAGTCGGCGCTCGTCACGATCTGGGTGATGTTGTTGTAGACACGCGCGAGTGCGCACGCTTCGACCGGTCCGTCGGCGAAGTCGTCGCCCTCTCCGTTGACCGCGTCCGCGGCGGTATCACCGAGCGTGAAGGCGATGTCCGCCCCGCCGTCACCGATGAGGAGCATGTTGTCCACCGACGCGTTCGTCTCCTGGACGGAGCCGGTGTAGCCCTCGATGTTGTCGCCGATGACCTCGGCGAGGCCGCCACCGAGCGGGTAGTAGACGCCGCCGGTCCCGCCGGTCGCGATCGTGAGCTCGCCGCCACCCGCCGCGCCGCCCTCGCTGGCGGCAGCGGACGCGCCGGTGCTCTCGTCGGTGCTCTCGCCGGCGCTCTCGCCGCCGGCCGATGCGGCCACGTCCTGGCTGGCACCGCCGTCGTCCGCGCCGTCGCCCTCATCGATCGGGGCGCAGCCGGTCAGCGCCAGGACCAGGGCCACGAGGAGGGTTCCCGCCGCGCGCGCACGCACCCACGGCATGACGTTCGATCCGATCATTGTTCGCTCCTCACTCTTCGGCGACGGCTCCTCCGGGCGCCGCCGCGAATGATTCGCTCGGGTTGTGGCGGTGCAGTGTAGCGTCGCACCGTGCGCGCCGATAGGTCCCGAAGCGATTGCCGGCGGGCGCTACTGGTGCTGGAGCTCGAGCGGCCGGAGCTCACCCAGCGACTGCGCGACGACCACCGCGTCGTCACCGCGCTGGAGGCGGAAGTCGGTCGGAGGATTGGTCATGGACCGGCCGCCACGCGTCACGGCGAGGAGCGTGGCGCGGTGTTCGCCGCGGAGCTTCGCGGACAGCTCGTCGATCGAGAGGCCGGCGTAGTCGTCGGGCAGCGCAACGCGGTACAGCTCCGAGCCATCCCCACCGGACACGATGTCGGTGACGAGCTCCGAGAGCCCCGGGTAGAGCGCGGAGCGCGCCAGCAGGCGCGAGGCCAGGCGGGAGGTGACGAGGATCTCGTCCGCCTCTGCCCGGCGGAAGTGGGGCACGTGGCTCGGGTTGTTGGCCTCGACGACGGTCCGGACCTCGGGCGCGACGGACTCGATCGCCATCACGGCCAGGATCGACCGCATGTCGGCCTCGTTGCTGCGGTCGGCGGGGAAGACGATTGCCGCGCTCGCCTCGCGAATCCCGCAGCGCTCCAGATCCTCGGTGCTGGTGATGTCGCCGCGGACGAAGTACACGCCGTCGCCGCCAGGGTTGCGCTCCGCGTCGTGCAGGAGGACGACCCTGGTCGTGAACTCGTCTCCCTTCAGCTCCTCGATGAGGTCGCGGGCGGTCTCGTTCCAGCCGCAGACGACGATGTGATCGCGGTAGCCCGCGGCGCCCATGCCCTGTCCCTCCTTGAGAAGGAAATCGATGACGAATCCGACGACCGCCCCCGTCATGGCGGCCACGATGGCCACACCGAAGAAGGCGAGCAGCCATCCGACGATGAAGCCTCCCGGCGAGGTGACATAGCTCGCGTCGCCGGAGCCGATGACGGTGGTGATGGCCCAGTAGAACGAGTTCCCGAACCCGGCCAGGGAGAGCCGCTGTGGCTCGAGCGCCGTCACCGCGATGGCCGCGATCACGACGAAGGCGATCACCGCGGACAGCAACGAGGTGAAGAAGTGACGGTCCATCTGGCCGCCGATGCGCCTCGCGTGGAAGCCGATGCGCCTCAGGAACGGAGCGGCGAACAGCGTCTGCAACGCACGAAGCGGCTTCGGCAACGGTGGGCCTCCGTGGCGGCTCGGCGCTGACCGGCAGCGCGTCGACGTGGCGGATTCTGCCATCGAGCGCGGGCGCCGCACACGCGACATTCCGCCGAGCCGATGCGCCCCGGCCCTCGCGGCCATCGTCCACCGTCAGGCGAGGGGAGCGCTCAGCTGTCCCTCGACGAGCGGCTGGCCGGCGATCGCCGCCATGCGCTCGGCGATCGCCCACCAGTCGAAGTCGGCCGTCACGCTGCTGGCGGCCACGGCGATGCATCGGTCCTGTTGCAGGTAGATCGGCTGGATGCGGTCGAGGATTGCCTCGATCTCATCCCGGAAGGCGTCGGAGGTCGACCGCACGCCGTCCGCCAGCAGGCCGACGTCCGGGAGGAGACGCACCGACAGGTCGTAGGAGGCGGACCAGCGGCGGATCAGCGGCTCCACGCCGAACGGATCCTCGCCGCCGGTAACGCGCAGGTAGTAGGCGAAGTTGTCGACGACGGAGCGGTCGGTGACCAGCACCTCCGCCCGCGGCGCCAGCTCCAGCTCCTGCTGCACCTGCGCCATCAGGACCCACAGCTGGGCTTCCGGCGTCGCGCCCTCGTTGAGGCCCAGCGGGTTGAATCGGACGACCTCGCGGCCGACCTCGACGGAGCGCCCGGAACGGCCGACCGTGGAGGCGAAGGCATGCACGGCGTTCGACTTTCTGACCGAGTGGGAGCCGATGAAGGCGATCTTGACCGGTCGGCTCCACGGCATGCGGAGAGCCTACAGGCAGGCGCCGGTGTCCACCGCCGCGGTCGACGCGAAGGATCGGCCCAGCCGCTCGACGGCCTCGTCAGCGCCGATGGCGTAGCCGATCTCCGGGTTGATCCGCGATGCGCCGAAGATCACGCCGCCCACCAGGCCGGGCTCGACCACCAGCGGCCCCCCGCTGTTCCCGCGCTGGATCCCCGACCGCAGCTCGAGAACGTTGCGCGAATACGCCCCGTCCCCGTAGATGTCGGGTCCCGGGAACTCGTGCGACGCGGTCACTCCGGCCGACGTCCACCTCAGGGGCCCTCCGCCCGGGTAACCGATGGCGACTCCGGTCGTGCCGCGGCCCGGTGCGGTCGGCGTCAGGCGCAGGGCGGGGGCGCGAGCGCCCGGGACGTGGAGGAGTGCCAGGTCCGCCTGAGGGTCGTAGGCCACGACGACGGCGTCCAGCGTGCTGTCGCCGAGCGTGACCGTCGTCGACTGGCTGCCGGCCACGACATGGGCATTGGTGATCGCGTGCGTCGCCGACACGAAGAAGCCGCTCCCGACCGACAGTCCGGCCCCACAGCCGCCGCTGGTGACGCGCGCGGTGCTCGCCGTGGCGGATTCGACAAGGGCACGGGCCTCGGCGTCCGGCGGCATGTCGACCGGCTCCGCCGGGGGCGGCTCGAGCCCGCCGAACAACGGCGGGAGGTCGGTCGTGTCGAGCAGGGCCAGAAGCCGCCCGGCGACGGTGAGGGGCTGTGGGAGCCGCTCGGTCACGATCCCGACGGCCACCGACTCGCGGGCGGCGGCCGCGATGGTCGGCGCCATGCCCATCGCGAGCATCCCGCCCAGGAGCCACACCAGCAGGACGACATGGGCTGCTCCGACCAGGGCGCCACCGAGCGCATCCAGCGGCCGCAGCGGGCTCCGGCGCAGTCCAAGGCTCATCTGCGTGCCGATGGCGGCCCCGAGCGCCTCGCCGGCCAGCACCAACGCTCCGAGGCCCAGGATGGTCACGAGCGCCCGCATCGGCTGCTCGATCTGGGCGAGCGACTCCCGAAACACCGACGAGAGGAACAGCGCAAGCGCGAAGCCGCCAATCGCGCCGAGCAGGCCGACCACCGGCCCCAGGAAGCCCGCTCGGGCGCCGGCCAGGACCGCGAGGAGCAGGAGGAGGAGCACGAGGGCGTCGAGAAGGTTCATCGGCCGCCAAGGGTAGCGGC
>JASLBU010000025.1 GCA_030146365.1 Candidatus Limnocylindria bacterium
TGGCGGAGCTGCTTGCCGGAATCCTGCCGTCGGCGGCCAGCCCCATCATCGGCATCGGTGACCTCGTCATCGCTCTCCAGCCGCCGGGCGCGAAGCAGCTGGTCGTCGACCTGTTCGGCGAGGCCGACAAACTGCTCCTCAACCTCCTCATCATCGGTGTCGCGCTGGCCGCGGCAGCCGGGCTCGGTGTGCTGGCGCGGACGCGGCGGTCGCTGGCGCGCATCGGCTTCCTGGGCTTCGGCCTGCTGGCGCTCGGCGCGGGTTTGCGCGACCCGCTATCGGCGCCGATCACGACCCTCGTGGTCGCGGCCGCGGCAGTCGGTGTCGCGCTGGTGGTCCTCGACAGGATGCTCACCCTGGCGACCCCTGCTGCGGGCGACCGGCCCGCCGAGATGCCGGCCTGGGCGCGCCGCCGATTCCTGATCACCTCCGGCGCCCTGGTCGGCGCGGCCGCCACGAGCGGTGTGATCGGTCGCGCGCTGCTGGATCGTGGCCGCCTGAACGCCGTCCCGCAGGTCGGTTCCATCCCGGACCCGGTTGCCACGGCGCCGCCCATCCCGAGCGGTGCCTCCCTGGACGTGCCCGACCTGTCGCCGCTCGTCACGCCGAACGAGCGGTTCTATCGCATCGACACCGCGCTTATCGTGCCTCGACCGAACCTGGACACGTGGCGGCTGCGCGTCACCGGACTCGTGGAGCGGCCGTTCGAGCTGACCTACGACGAGCTCGCAGCCATGCCACTCCAGGACCAATACGTCACGATCGCCTGCGTCAGCAACGAGGTGGGCGGGGACCTGGTTGGCAACGCGCTCTGGCGGGGCGTGCGCCTGAAGGAGCTGCTGGATCGGGCAGGCGTTCGGCCAGAGGCGACGCAGATCGTCGGCCGTGCGGTCGACGGGTTCACGGCAGGCTTCCCGACGGCCTGGGCGCTGGCCGACGACCGCGAGCCGTTGGTCGCCGTGGCGATGAACGGCGAGCCGCTGCCGGCCGATCACGGATTCCCGGCTCGCCTGATCGTGCCGGGCCTGTACGGCTACGTGAGCGCGACGAAGTGGCTTGCCGAAATCGAGATGACCACCTTCGACTTCGACGGGTACTGGGTCCCGCTCGGCTGGTCGAAGGATGCGCCGATCCTGACGCAGTCCCGCATCGACACGCCGCGCTCAGGCGCGAGCGTGGCCTCCGGCACTGTTCCCGTCGCGGGCGTGGCCTGGGCGCCGGATCGGGGCATCAGCGCGGTGGAGGTGCAGGTGGACGACGGCGAATGGCAGGCGGCCGAGCTCAGCGTCCCGATCTCCGATGCCACCTGGGTCCAGTTCGTTCATCGCTGGAACGCTGAGCCGGGGGAGCACACCGTACGAGTCCGCGCGACCGATGGCGATGGAGTCGTCCAGACGGCCGAGACGTCGCGCCCTGACCCGGACGGAGCGCGCGGGCACCACACCATCCAGGTGCGCATCTCCTAGTACCTCGTCACCTCCCCACCGGCCAGTCCCGCGCCGATCGCGCGCCTCAGCTCGTCGGCGCGCCGCCCCGGATCACTGGCAGGGGCGACAGCTGGATGCGTACGTCGATGAGGCCCTCCTCGAGCGGCATGTCCGACACGAGGGCCCACGCTGCGTGGGAAAGATTGGCCACCCGCTGGTCCGCGGTTCCGAAGTAGCACGGGCAGGAGTCGACGACCGGCAGGGTGACGCACCGCTCGGCGCAGACCACGACACTGGCCGGCTGATCCGGCACGATCGGCACGCCGATCTGCGGGGGAAGCGCAACCGTCGCCTCACCTTCGTATCCAGCCGATTCCAGGTAGCTCGAGGCGCGGCCGACGACGATCCCCTCGTCCTCGGTCGGAGCCGTCGCGGCGCCATCGGGCCCACCTGTGACGCCGCGCCCGCCGGCCAGGCTCGCCGCCGGGTCGCCGGCGAACGCGTACCAGTAATCGACCTTCCCGTCGAAGTAGGCGGAACGGTGCAGCCATGCCTCCGCGCCGTCGGCAGAGACGATGGGGTGGCGCGAGAGACCATCGGCGACGAAGCGCGGCTCGCTGGCGAAGATGTCGCCGTACGGTGACTGTGGCTGGTCGATCATGGCGGCCACGAGGTGCGCTGCGCCCTCGAAGAAGTCGGTAGCGAAATACGCGGACGCGCCCATGTCGACGAGCGGGGCCCGGCTGTAGGCCTCGACGCGACCGACGGCGACCTCTTCCGTGGCGGGAGTGTCGAAGCCCTCCGAGGCGCCCGGCGCGTAGCAGGCGTTGGAGTAAATCATCACCCAGCCGGGTGCGGGGCGCGCGTGCTCCGCGATCCACGCCTCCCCGTAGTACGCGATCGTGCCGTCCTGCCAGGAGTCGCTGTGATCGCCCTTCGCGTTCGGGCCGTTGAGACCCCAGCCGTTCGTGGTGGCCGGGTCGGGGATGTCGGAATAGGGATTCGGCGTGCCGATGCCGTGGCCGAAGTAGACCACGATGTTCGCCCCCTTGACGGCGGCCAGCACATTCTCCGCCGTCGCGTCCGGAGAGTACGCCCGTCGAACCGTGGCGCCACGAGTTTCCGCAGCCGCCGCTGCTGCCTCGGCCAGCCCCAGGTACACGGGCGTGAGCTCCTCACCCACCGGTCCGACGATGACCGCGACCGTGAGCGGCGCGGCCGCCTTCGAGGGCGCGGGGAGGCCGAGGCTGCCGGCCAGCAGTGCCAGCGCAACGGCGAACAGGAGCAGGCGACGCACGATCCCCTCTGGGCACCAGGTGGTGAAAACCGTCCGAGCGACGAGCATGCCACCCTGCACCGGGCACGGGCAAGAGGACGGGTGCCGCTCGCCCGCAGTCTACGTCAGGCGCTGGCTGGTTCGGAGATTCGTGGCGGCAGCTGAGTCAGCCTCGGGGCCGCGTGCCAGCGCCTCGCAGATGACGTCGGCCCAGAGCGAGTAGCCCACCACCGAGGGGTGGAAGCTGTCGGAGCTCAGGAACTCGCTGCCGGGCACGATCCGCGGCGGGACCTCGGCCGCCAGGTCCGCATAGGCGGCGACGTGCCGCGTCGCTTCCTGCCGGCTGATGGGGCGGAGCAGCCGTGCGTACAGGTCCGCCAGTGAGATCAGCGGCTCGACGGCTCGCAGCGCGCCCCGGAAGCGAGGGATGCCCGTGAGCACCACTCGCGCTTCCGGGGCTGCAGCCCGGATGGCGGCCAGGGTGGTGCGCAGGTGCTCCCGATATCGGCGCGGCGGCGTGTTGTGCGTCGCATCATTCGAGCCGATCACGATGACGATGACGTCGGCTCCGGGAAGGAACGGCTCCGGGTCGCGCGCCCGCAGCGGCTCGAGCGCACGCGGTAGCTGGATCTCGGCCAGGTCGCGGACGCGTGCGCCGGCCCATCCGTAGCTGACCACGTGCACCGATCGCCCTTCCGCAGCCGCGATCCGTTGGGCGACGAGGTGGGGCAGTGAATCCTCCGGACGCGTCACTCCCACGCCGGCGGTGGTGGAATCTCCCAGGACCGCCAGGCGGAGGGGCCGGCCGCCACGGTCGGCACGTTCCGACGGCACGACATGGTTCACGTAGAAGCCCGGATGCGCCGGCAGGAACTCCATGCGCCGTAGCCGCATCAGCTGCACGGCGACGACGCCGGCGAAGGTGCCGAGCGCCGCGCCGATGAGCGTGGCGGTCCGGGTGAGCCATCGATCCATGCCGCGACGGTAGCGTGGGGCGCGCGTTGACGCCAACGCCACAATCTGCCGATGCCGTCCGCCCCGCTGTTTGTCGTGAATCCCGTCGCCGGTGGCGGCCGGGCGGCGCGAAGCCTCCCGTGGCTGCGCGAGCGTCTCGCCGGCTGTGCGGGCGCGCGGTTGGTCGTGACGTCCAGCGCGGGCGAGGCGGAGGCGCTTGCGGCCGAGGCGAGCTCCGGCGGTCACGATCGCGTGGTCGCCGTGGGAGGCGACGGAACCGTCCAGGAGGTGGTGAACGGCCTCATGGCCCGGGCGGGAGGCAGCTCGGTGGGGATCCTCCCGCTGGGGTCCGGCAACGACCTTGCCCGCAGCCTCGGTCTGCCCCGCGATCTCGGTGCCAACCTGGACATGGCGCTGGCGGAGCAGGAGTACCCCATCGACCTGCTTCACGCGACGAACGGCGATGGCCGCCGCCGTTGGTTCACCTCCGCAGGCGGCGTCGGGTTCGATGCACAGGTCGCGGAGGCGATGTCGCACCGACGCGGCCGGCGGCCGGGGCGTGCCGCCTACCTGCGCACCACCCTCACCGAGCTCCGCCGTTTCGAGAACCGGCGTCTGGCCATCACGGTGGACGGCCGCCCCTCCGAGCGCACCCTGCTGTTCCTGGCGGTGGCCAACGGCCCGTATTACGGGGGAGGGATGCACATCGCTCCGGGGGCATCCCTCCGCGACGGTCAGTTCGACCTGTGCATCGTCGGCGACATTTCGCGACTGACGGCGTTGCGCCAGCTGGCGAACCTCTACCGGGGCACCCACGTCCGTCATGCGCAGGTGGAGGTTGTGCGCGGCACGCATCTGACGGTCTACGGGGCGACCCCCACCCGCGTCCACCTCGACGGTGAGCCGTTCGGCTTCCTGCCCCTCGAGGTCCGCGCGCACCACGGGAGGATCGAGGTGGCATGTCCCGCGCGATGACCGGTGCGCTACCCTTTCAGCCGTGGACGGATCGACGGTCGAGCGCGGCGCGGTCCTCAGGGGCTCGCGAGGAGTGCGCATCGGCACCGTCGACGCCGCATATGCCGACTACCTCCTCGTACGCACCGCGGGGCTCCTGCCTGTAGACCTCTACGTCCCCCGGTCCGAGATTTCCACCGACAGGGGCACTCTCACGGTGGCTGCGGACCGGCACGAGTCATATGCGCGATGGCACCGACCGCTCAAGCGGGCGCCGCATGACTGAGCGCGATCCTGAGCCTGCCGCCTCGGGTGCGTCCAGCACCGGTCTTGCAGTAGCCTACCGACGTGATGCAGGACGCTGACACGATCCAGCCGCTGAATGGCCGACCGCCGTACGCGCCGGGTGACGCCGAGGGCTTCTACGCGCACGTCGGCTCCGGCGGCAAGGTGGAGGCGGATGACTGGATGCCGGACGAATATCGCGCTGCGGTCCTGAAGTTCGTCGAGATGCACGCGAACTCCGAGCTGATGGGTGTCCTGCCGGAACGGGATTGGATCATGCGAGCACCCACGCTGCGGCGGAAGCTTGCACTGACCTCCAAGATCCAGGACGAGGTCGGCCACGCCCAGCTGCTGTATCGGGTGGCGGAGGACCTCGGCAAGCCGCGGGAGGCGATGTTCCAGGACCTGCTCGAGGGTAGGACGAAGTTCCACAACGTCTTCCACTACCCGACCCGGTCCTGGGCGGACGTCGGCATCATCGCCTGGCTGGTGGACGCCGCAGCGATCGTGTCGCAACAGGCGCTGCGCGACTCGTCGTACGCCCCGTACGCGCGCACGATGAAGAAGATCTGCTGGGAGGAGTCCGTTCACATCATGCACGGCCGGGACGTCGTGCTGACCCTGATGAACGGCACCGCGAGCCAGCGAGCCATGGTCCAGGAGGCGCTCGATCGCTGGTGGGGCCCCCTGATGCAGATGCACGGCCCGCCGACCGATCCCGCCAGGGACAAGGATCTCCACTGGGGCATCAAGGCCAAGGGGAACGAGCAGCTGCGGCAGGAGTTCCTCTCCATCTATGTGCCGCGTATTCGCGAGCTGGGCCTGACGATCCCGGATCCCGCCCTGCGATTCGACGATGCGACCGGCCGCTGGCAGTACACCGAGCCGGACTGGGCCGAGCTCAAGTCGGTGGTCACTGGGCACGGGCCAGCATCGCGGTCGCGCCTGGACTTCCGCCGCGCCAGCTTCGCCGACACCCAGTGGGTTCGCGACGCCCTGCTCGGAGGCGCCACGGCCGCAGCCTGAGGCGTTGCGCGGAGCAAGGGCTGCCGCGGTACCCTCTGCACGTGGGAACGTCACCATCGGAGCGAGTCTGGGAGGTCTTCCGCCAGGAGGACGAGGGGGACCCGATGATCCACGCCGGCAACGTGAACGCGCCGGACGCGGAGCTCGCCGTGCACTACGCGCGCGAGTTCTACGGTCGTCGCGGCGAGTCGCACCGCCTCTGGATCGTCGCTCGCGACGCGATCACCGAGCTCGACGACCCGGACCTGCTCCGGCCGCCCTTCGACCGCTCTCACAAGAAGCCCGGCGGCTACATCATCAAGCACAAGCTCGAGGCCGCGAAGCAGCGAGCCGCGGCGGAGGCGGGGGAGTGACGGCCGTTTCGCCGGGCCTCGACGGGGTTACAGGATCCGCGCTCGCCGAGCTACTGCTCAGCGTGGCCGACGACGAGTTCGTCATCGGGTTCTGGGATTCCGAGTGGACCGGGATCGCGCCGATGCTCGAGGAAGACGTGGCCACCAGCTCGATCGCGCAGGACGAGATCGGCCACGCCAAGGTGCTGTACGAGCTGCTCGCCGAGCTGACCGAGGGCGACGCCGATCTGATCGCGTACGGCCGGGGCGCCGATGCGTTCCGCCACGCCGCGCTGCTCAACCACGGGCGGGGCGACTGGGCCTTCAGCGTCGCGCGACGCTACCTGTACGAGACGGCGGACGCGGTCCGCCTCTCGGCACTGGCGACCGCCGCGCACGAGCCGCTGGCGCTCCTCGCCGCCAAGATGCGCCGCGAGGAGACGTACCACCTGCTCCACGCGGACGCCTGGATGCGGCGGTTAGCCGCCGCCCCCGAAACGTCGCAACGGCTTGCCTCCGCGGTCCGGACGCTGTGGGCCGACGCCCAGGAGGTGTTCGCCCCGCTGAGCGAGGAGGAGGCTCTCGTAGCGACCGGGATGCTGCCCATCCCGATGCGAGCGCTGAACGCGACGTGGCAGGAGCAGGTGAGGCCGATCCTGGAGCCGATCGCCGGCCCGCTGGGTCCGGCCGCACCGTCGATCGACGGTCGCACGCGTCGCACCGACGACTTCCGCTGGCTCCACGCCGAGCTGACCCATGTGGCGCGGTCCGATCCAGGGGCTACATGGTGACCCCTGTCGGGGTGACGACGCCCGAGGCGCAGGTCCGGGACGAGCTGGCTCGCATCGCCGATCCTGAGATCCCCGCCATCAGCGTGGTCGAGCTCGGGGTCATCGGCGAGGTGGACGTGAATCGCGATCGGGTGCGAATCGAGCTGTTGCCGACGTTCGTCGGCTGTCCGGCGGTCGGCGTCATGCGTGACGAGATCACCCGGCGCGTCGGCGCGATAGGGCTCGCACCGACGGTCGAGGTGGTCGTCACGTTCGACCCACCCTGGACGAGCGATCGGATCAGCCCGGCGGGTCGGGAGCGGCTCCGCCTGAGTGGCTTTGCGCCGCCGGCCGTGGCGCCGGGAAGCGGGCTCATCGGACTCGAGGAGCTCGCGGTCATGCCCGTGGCGGAGTGCCCGTACTGCGGATCGCGGAACACGACGCTCGACAACCCGTTCGGTCCGACCCTGTGCCGGGCGATCTACCACTGCGCCGACTGCCGGCAGCCCTTCGAGCAGTTCAAGCGGGTCTGAGCGCGCTCGCGACCCGTCAACGCGCACGCCGTGCCCGGCCGGGCTGTCATGGCGCGGCGATTGCAACTCACAGGCGCATGATCAACCACGACAACCCCCAGGGTCCGGGGCAGGGACCACTCGACAAGCCAGGCCGTGAGGCGGGGGACCCGATCGGCGATGACGCCTATCCGGGCGGCTCCGGACTGATGCCGCCGACGGGCGACATGGACGACCCGATTCCGGAGACCGGTATGCCGGGCGAGCCAACGGCGGACCCTGAGCGACGCGAGGACGAAGCGGGCTGACGACGCCTTCAGCGGCATGCGGCGCCACGGGGAAGGCAGTACCCTTCGGCGCATGACGATCGACGCTGACGAGACGCATCCGGACGCGAGCGCGGCGCTCACCTCTGGGCAGGAGAGCCACCTCGCCGCGATGCGGCACTCGGCCGCACACATGATGGCCGCCGCGGTGCTCGATCTCTTTCCGGACGCCCGCCTCGGAATCGGTCCGGCCATCAAGGATGGCTTCTATTACGACTTCGAGCTTTCCCGACCGCTGACTCCAGCCGACCTCGAGGACATCGAGGCGAGGATGCGCGAGCAGCAGGCCGCGGACCTGGCGTTCGAGCACTCTCAGGATTTGCCGCGGAGCGACGCGGTTGCGCTGCTGGAGGAGCGCGGCCAGCCGTTCAAAGTGGAGATCGTGAACGATCTGCCCGAGTCCGAGGGACCGACCGTCAGCTTCTACCGTCACGGGGGGTTCGAGGACCTCTGCCGCGGCGGGCACGTCGACTCCACCGGGCAGCTGGGCGCCTTCAGGCTCCTCAACACGGCCGGCGCCTATTGGCGTGGCGACGAGACGCGGCCGATGCTGCAGCGCATCTACGGCACGGCCTGGGACACCCAGGAGGAGCTCGACCAGCACCTGTGGCGCATCGAGGAAGCGAAGAAGCGCGACCACCGCAAGCTGGGGCGCGAGCTCGACCTGTTCACCTTCCACCCCGAGTCTCCCGCCGCCCCGTTTCTCCACCCGCGCGGCATGGCCATCTGGCGTGCGCTGGAGGATTGGTCACGACAGGTCCGTCGCGAGGCGGGGTTCAGCGAGGTGCGCACCCCGAGCCTCGTCCGCAAGGAGCTGTGGGAGACGTCCGGCCACTGGGGCAATTACCAGGACAACATGTTCGTCCTGGACGACTACGACCATGTATCCGGCCTGAAGCCGATGAACTGTCCCGAGGAGATCCTGATCTACAAGACGCGGGCGCACTCGTACCGCGAGCTGCCGATCCGCTTCGCGGACTACTCGGTCCTGTTCCGCAAGGAGCGCACGGGTGTGCTGGCCGGCATGTTCCGCGTGCGGCAGCTGACGCAGGACGATTCCCACGTCTTTTGCCGGGACGACCAGGTGGACGACGAGATCCGGCTGGCCCTCTCGCTTGTTCGCAAGCAGTACGCGCCTTTCGGCTTCGAGCCGCGAGCGAAGCTCGCCACTCGCCCCGAGAAGCGGCTGGGGTCCGACGAGTTCTGGGAGCGTGCTGAGGGGCGGCTGCGCGAGCGCCTCGACGAGGACGGGATGTCGTACACGATCGACGAGGGCGGGGGAGCCTTCTACGCCCCGAAGATCGACATCTTCATCGAGGATGCGCTGGGCCGCGAGTGGCAGATGGCGACGATCCAGGCCGACTACCAGCTGCCCCAGCGATTCGACCTCGAATACCGGTCGGCCGACGGTGGCTTCGAGCGCCCCGTTGTCATCCACTACGCCATCTACGGGTCGTTCGAGCGCTTCATCGGCATCCTGACCGAGCAGTACGCGGGTGCGTTCCCGCTGTGGCTGGCCCCCGTCCAGGTGATGATCGTGCCGATCGCCGACCGGCACCTCGAATACGCCGAGTCGGTGCGGGCGTCGCTGGCTCGGGCCGGAATCCGTGCCGAGGTGGATGTTCGTTCCGAGCGCATGCAGGCCAAGCTGCGTGACGCCCAGGCGCAGAAGATGCCAGTGATGGTGGTGCTGGGCGACCGCGACGCCGAGGCCGGTGCCGTGTCCCCGCGACTTCGCACCGGTGAGTCCTCCCAGGGCGTCGCGATCGACGAGTTCATCGGCCAGTTGCGCGCGCGCATCGATGCCCGGGAGCTCTGGCCGCCTGCGACGCCCGCCGGGTGAGCCGACACGCCGACTGCGGATGAGGAAGATGCGCGGCGTGGGGCAGCTCGCCCTGCGCACCACCGACCCCGACCGCGTCGCCGAGTTTTATGCGTCGGCGTTCGGGTTCAGGCGGATCGCCGCGGACGAAGGCGGCGTGGACCTCGAGCTCGGTGGGTTCGAGCTGAGCTTTCGGCGCGGCGACTCCGCCGTCCGCGACGGCATGCAGATCGGCTTCAAGGTGGATACCGCCTCGGAGGTCGACGCCTGGGCCCAGGAGCTCGGCCGACGCGGCTTTGCCCTCGTGGCGCCGCCGTCGGGCGATCGATGGGAGGGGTCGCGCAGCTTCCGCGTATCGGATCCCGATGGGCGGCAGGTGGCGGTCTTCTTCGACTACCCGCGCTGAGCGGTGGCCGCACGCTCCGAGCGTTGACCATCCGTTCGGTATCGGTGTATCATTCCCGCGCAAATCCGCGTACGTCGCAGGGCCACCCGTCCGTGATCGGCCAGGTGGCCTTGTTGTTGAAGGAGAGACAGGACTGGCAAGGGAACTCCGCATCAATGAGATGATCCGCATCCGAGAGGTGCGCATCATCGATGATCAAGGTGAGCAGCTCGGCGTCATGCCGACGGCGAAAGCACTCGCCCTGGCCCAGGAGAGAGGACTCGACCTCGTCGAGGTCGCTCCCACCGCGGTCCCGCCCGTCTGCCGGATCCTCGACTACGGTCAGTACAAGTACGAGCTCCAGAAGCGCGAGCGCGAACAGAAGAAGAAGCAGAAGTCGCAGACCTTCAAGGAGGTCCGCCTGGGAGTCAAGGTCGACGTCCACGACCTCCAGGTCAAGGCGCGACGCGCGGGGCAGTTTCTCGACCACGGCGACCGGGTGAAGGTCACCGTCAGGTTCCGGGGCCGGGAGATCAGCCACGCGAACCTCGGTCGCGACCTGCTGATGCGGACCGCCGAGCTCCTCGCGGAGCACGGCACCGTCGAGCGGCAGCCGCTGCTCGAGGGACGGAGCATGTACATCGTGATGGCGCCGCTGGAGCGGCGACCGGAGCGCAAGGCCGACGCTGACGGTACCGCGCCGTCAGCCGGTGACACCAACACGCCCGCGGGGGGCGACACGATCGGCGATGCGATCGCAGCCAAGGGGACGGTCCCCAAGGCCGCGGCCGAAGCGCCCGCACAGCAGGGATAGACGAATCGCCATGCCGAAGATGAAGACCCACAAGGGGACGGCCAAGCGCTACCGAAAGACCGGCTCCGGGAAGTGGATCCGGCCCAAGGCGTGGCGGGGCCACCATCTCGAGATCAAGTCCAGCCGCCGCACGCGCCGCTACGCCGGCACCGCGGAGGTCTCGGAGACGCACACCGCCCAGCTCGAGCGGCTGATGCCGTACGCGGGCAAGGGGAAGTAGCCGATGGCCAGGGTGAAGCGCGGCGTCGCCGCGCACCGTCGCCACAAGCGGCTGCTCAACCAGGCGGAGGGACGCCGCGGGACGCGCTCGACCCTCATCCGGCCCGCCCGCGAGGCACTGATCCACGCGCTGGTCTACGCGTACCGCGACCGCCGCGACCGCAAGCGTGACATGCGACGCCTCTGGATCGAGCGGATCAACGCCGCCTCGCGGCAGCACGGCGTGCCGTACGGCCGGTTCATCGCCGGCCTGAAGGCGGCCGGGGTGGAAGTCGACCGCAAGATGCTCGCCGACATGGCGATCCGGGAGCCCGCCGCGTTCGCGGCCATGGTGGAAGCCGCCAGAGCGACCTTTACCAGCTGACCGGCGTAGACCATCACGCCGGTCCTCACGGCCCTGTCCCGGATTCCGGGGCGGGGTCGTTCGCTTTCGCCGATGATGCCTGAACCGATGGATGCGACCCGATGACCGACCTCCGCTCCGACCTCGAAGCTCTGCGAGCCGACGCGCGCCGCCGCCTGGGCGAGGCGGCCACGGCGGAGGAAGTCCGCGCGCTGCGCCATGACCTGCTCGGGCGTTCCGGCCGGCTGACGGCAGCACTCCGCCAGCTGGGAGCCGCTCCGCCTGGGGAGCGCCCGGCGCTCGGCCAGCTTGCCAACGAGGTCCGGCGGGAGATCGAGGCCGAGCTGCAGGCTCGTCTGGAGATCATCGAGGCCGGGGAGCTCGACTCGCGGCTGTCGGCCGAGGCCATCGACATGAGCGCGCCCGGACGCCCCCTCCGGGTCGGCCATCTGCACCCCGTCCAGACGCTGATGCGCGATCTCCGCGAGGTGTTCCACGCGTACGGCTTCGAAGTCTTCGAGGGACCGGAGGTCGAGACCGAGGAGTACAACTTCGAGCTCCTCAACATCCCGCCCGACCACCCGGCGCGGGACCTGTGGGACACGCTCTACGTCGCGGAGCCCGGCAGCGTGGAGGCCGGGGCGCCCCGCCCGGCGGTGGACGGGACGATCCTGCGCACGCACACCTCGCCTGTGCAGGTCAGGGCCATGCGAGCGCTCGAGCCTCCCATCCGCATCCTCATGCCCGGCCGCTGCTTCCGCTACGAGGCGGTCGACGCCAGCCATGCCTTCGAGTTCTTCCAGGTCGAGGGGCTGGTCGTCGACCGTGACACCACCCTGGCCGATCTCAAGGGGATGCTCGAGGAGGTGGCCCGCGCGCTGTACGGTCGTGACGTCCGGACCCGGTTCCGCCCGGGCTATTACCCGTTCACCGAGCCGAGCGTTGCCTTCGACATTGCCTGCCTCGTGTGCGGCGGCGTGGGGTGCCCGGCGTGCAAGCGGTCCGGGTGGATGACGATCCTCGGGGCTGGGATGGTCCATCCGGCCGTGCTGCGAGCCGGCGGCTACGACCCGGACGAGTACCAGGGGTATGCGTTCGGCATGGGCCCCGATCGGATGACGATGCTGCGCCACGGGATCGGCGACATCCGGCTCTTCTTCAGTGCGGACCTGCGCTTCGTGACGCAGTTCTCGGAGGGCCGCTGAGGTGCGCGTACCGCTGTCGTGGCTTCGCGAGTACGTCGATATCGACATGGAGCCTCGTGACCTTGCCGATGGGCTCACGATGCGCGGCATGGAGGTGAGCGGCATCGAGGTCGCCGGCACCGACTGGACCGGCGTCGTCGTCGGCCGGCTGCTGGACGTCCAGCGGCACCCGAACGCCGACACGCTGTGGCTGACCCGCGTCGACGTGGGCGCCGCCGGCGGCGAGCTCGAGATCGTGTGCGGGGCGCAGAACCTGGAGGTCGGTCAGCTGGTCCCCGCCGCCCTGCCCGGCGCGGTGCTGCCGGGAGATCGGCGCATCGAGCGCAGCAAGATCCGGGGCGTTGTCAGCAACGGGATGCTCTGCAGCGCCATCGAGCTGGGCCTGGGGACCGACGCGGACGGCATCCACATCCTCGGTCATGGCGACGACCTCCCGCCGGGCCGCTCCGTCGCGGACGTCGTGGGCGAGACGGTCCTCGATGTCGATGTGAAGCCGAATCGCGGAGATGCGCTGAGCATGGTCGGGCTGGCGCGCGAGATCGCCGCCTTCACCGGAGGGTCCCTCCGCCTGCCTCCGACGACCGAGCCCGACGGAACGGGGGAGCCGGTGGACCGCCGGGTGCAGGTCCGGATCGGAGATCCGGAGCTCTGCCCGCGCTTCGCGGCCCTGCTGTTCGAAGGCGTGGCGAACGGTCCGTCGCCGGACTGGATGCAGCGCCGGCTGATCGCGGCCGGGATGCGGCCGATCAGCGCGGTCGTCGACGTCACGAACTACGTGATGCACGAGCTCGGGCAACCCCAGCACGCGTACGACGCGGATGCCATCCCCGACGGCCAGATCGTGGTGCGACGGGCGAGAGACGGCGAGACGCTCGAGACGATCGACCATGCGACCCGAACGCTGGACGAGCGCATGCTGGTCATCGCCGACCGTGAGCGGCCGATCGGCCTGGCCGGGATCATGGGCGGGAGCTCCACCGAGGTCACCGAAGCCACGCGTCGCGTGATCCTGGAGTCGGCGGTCTTCCACGGCCCGACGGTCCGCAACACCGCCCGGCGCCTCGCCCTCCGCTCGGAGGCCAGCATGCGGCACGAGAAGGGCATCGGGCCCGAGCTGCCCGTGCGCGCCGCATACCGCGCGGCGCGGCTCATCGCCGAGATCACCGGTGCCACGGTGGCCCCCGGCATCGTCGACAACGACCCCGGGCCGCACGAGGATCGGATCGTCGAGGTCTCGACGGAGCGGATGCGCCGCCTGCTCGGCATCGAGGTCGACGCGGGCTCCATGCGCGCGCTGCTCGAGCCCCTGGGATTCGGCGTGCGGGGCGATGGCGAGCAGGTCGAGATCCGGGTGCCACCGCATCGCCTGGACGTCACCCAGGCCGCCGATGTCGCCGAGGAGGTCGCGCGCGCCCACGGCTACGAGGCGATCGAGGGACGCCTGCCGCGCGCCAGCCTGCCGTCGTATCGGCCGGATCCGAGCGCGCCGCGGCACAGGGTGCGTCGCGTGCTCGCCGGCATCGGGCTGGATGAGGTCGTCACCCACGCGCTCATCGGGCCGGACGACCTCGCGCGGAGCGGCCACCCGAACGACACGCCGGACCTTGTCCGCCTCTTCAATCCGCTGAGCCGCGAGCACTCGATCCTGCGACCCTCCATGTCGCCCTCGATGCTGGCGGCGCTGGCCGAGAATGTGCGCCAGCGGCGCCCGAACGCATGGCTTTTCGATGTCGGCAAGGTGTATCGCTACCATCCGACGGCCCCGACCCCACGCGACCGCGCGTCGGAGACCGCCGGCACCGGACGCTACGAGTCGTGGGAACTGGGGATCATCCTCGCTGGCTCGAGCGTGCCCTCCTACCCGAACCAGCCGGTGCACGACGCCGATGTGGCGACCCTCAAAGGAGTCGTGGACGCCCTGCACGCCGCGCTGGGGGCCCCGACGCCCGTGTACCGGGCCGAGGATGTGGCCTCGCAGCATCCGCATCGGCACCCGGGCCGCACGGGCCTGGTGTGCGACGCCGCCGGTCGCGAGTACGGCTCGCTGGGGGAGGTGCACCCCCGGATCGCCGAGGCGTGGGATCTGCCAGGGCGGCCGGTGGACGCGTCGATCGGCCTCGACCGGCTGCTGTCCCTCGTGCCCGACCGTCACCTCTCGCGCCCCATTCCAGCTGCCCAGCCGATCGATCGCGACCTCGCCGTCGTCGTGGAGGAGGGAACGGCGGTGGGGGAACTGATGCGCGTCGCCCGCATGAGCGCCGGCCCAACGCTCGAGGAGCTGCGGCTGTTCGACGTGTACCGCGGGCCGCAGACCGGCGAAGGCAGGGTCAGCTACGCGCTCGCGCTCCGCTTCCAGCCCGACGAGCCCGGTGACGAGCGCGGCGTCGAGAAGGCGATGAACAAGATCCGCGGCTCGCTCCGTCACCACCTGTCGGCCGACATCCGGTAGTCCGTTCGGGCGCCTTGTGGGTGGCGATGCGCGGCTGGTACCCTTTCGCGCGGCCCGGGCGAGCGACCTCGCATCCCCGCTGCCCCTGACCGAGAAGGAGTCCGCGCGTGGAGCTGCTCACGCAGCTTGGATGGGTCGACCTCGTGATCATCGGCATCCTGGCAGCCGGCGTCTTCGCCGGCTTCACGCAGGGCATGATCCGCTACGTCCTCAACGCGCTGGCGGTGATCGTCGCCTTCGTACTGGCGGCCCAGCTGAAGGGTCCCGTCTTCGACCTGCTGCGCTTCTGGAACTTCCTGACGCCCGAGGGACGGGAGTTGCTCATCTTCGTCGTCCTCTTCGTCGGCTTCGTCCTGGCGGGCTTCTTCGTGATCCGCGCCGTCTACCACCGCACTCGGCTGCCCATCGTCAAGCAGCTGGACGAGCTCGGCGGCGCGATCTTCGGCCTCGTCTTCACGGCACTCGTCATCGTCTTCCACCTCGTCGTGCTGGACAGCTTCTTTCGCACCGGGGGCGAGGCGGGCGGCTGGCTGGGCGGTTACTACGAGGCGATGAACGACTCGATCCTCGTCCGGTTCCTTCGCGAGACGCTGATCCCGACAGCAGGATTCCTCGCACGTCCCTTCGTCCCGGAGGAGATCGCCCGCCTGCTCTTCCCGTGAGGGCTCGCGGGGCGAGCGTCACGTCGCTCGATCGGGGGTGGTTCGACCGCAGCTCGGTGGACGTCGCTCGCGATCTGCTCGGGATGCGGCTCGTCCACGACGGCGCGTCCGGACGGGTCGGCGGCCGGATCGTCGAGGTCGAGGCGTACCAGGGCCCCGAAGACCTGGCTGCCCACTCCTCCCGCGGACGCACCGCGCGGAATGCCACCATGTTCGGACCACCCGGACATCTGTACGTCTACCTCATCTACGGGATCCACCACTGCATGAACGTCGTGACCGGCCCCGGCGAGAAGCCGGAGGCCGTCCTGATCCGCGCCCTCGCCATCGATGAGGGAATCGAGTTTGCCCGTGGCAGGCGAGGACCGGCGGTGCCCGACCCTCGACTGGCGGCTGGACCCGGGAATCTCGCGCGGGCACTCGGCGTCGACCGTGCTCTGAACGGCAGCGACCTCGTCAGCGGGCCGGTGTGGCTCGAGGAGGGGCCGGCTGTCCCGGCGATCTCGTGGGGCCCGCGCATCGGCGTTGCCTACGCCGGCGAGTGGGCGGCCCGACCGCTCCGCGCCTGGATCACCGGGGACCCGCATGTCTCCCGATGAGGAGGAGCTCGGAGGCGCGGCGGACGCCGGCACGCTGCGAGCGCTGGAGTTTGCGGCCATCGTGGAGCGCCTTGCCGCCCTGACGAGCTTCGAGCCGGCGCGGGAGCTCGCGATCGGCGCGCGCCCCTCCGGGGACGCCGCCCGTGTCGCCCTCCTGCAGGACCAGACCGACGAGGCGGGCCGGCTGGTCTCCGAGCAGGCGCAGGCCTCCATCGGCGGCGCACGCGACATCCGTCCGGCTCTCGAGCGCGCTGCGCGCGGGGGCCGGCTCACCCCCCAGGAGCTCCTGGAGATCGGTGTCACCCTGGATGCCACCGGCCGCTTTGCGGAGCGGCTGGCTTCGTGGCGCGGCCCGCACCTCGCCGGCGTGCGGGACGAGCTGGATGCGGCTCCGCAGCTGGCCGAGCGCATCACCCGCAGCATCGACGAAGCGGGTGAGCTGCTGGACTCGGCGTCCGCCGAGCTGGGCGCCATCCGCAAGCGCCTGCGGACCGCCCAGGATCGCGTACGAGAGCGCCTGAACGCCATGCTGCGCTCTTCGGCGATGGCCGGCATCATCGGCGAGCCAATCGTCACGGTCCG
>JASLBU010000057.1 GCA_030146365.1 Candidatus Limnocylindria bacterium
GCGGTCTGGCGGCGCTCGACGGGGTGCATCTCACGGGCCATCCCGCCTCCCGGTTGCCGAACTCGGCGTCGGTGGTGATCGAAGGCGTGGAGGGCGGGGACCTCGTCGCGGCGCTCGACCTGGAGGGCGTCGAGGCCAGCACCGGGAGCGCCTGCACCACCGGCAGCGTCGAGCCCTCGCACGTGCTCATCGCGATGGGCCTCGACCCCGAGCTCGCGCACGGCTCGCTCCGCCTGACCATCGGCCGCATGACCGGCCCCAACGACCTGGACCGAGCGCTGGACGCGGTCGCGTCGTGCCTGGCGCGGCTGCGCGGCGTGGCGGCGGCGATCCCGACCGCGGTGGTGACCGCGTGAGCCGGATCGTGGCCGCCATGAGCGGCGGCGTCGACTCGTCGGTGGCAGCGGCGATCCTCGCGCGGGAGCACCGCGACGACGAGGTCATCGGCGTCTGGATGCGGACCCACGGCGACCTGCCGGAGGGCTACGAGCTCAGCCGCTCGTGCTGCTCGCCGGACGCAGCCGACGATGCTCGCCGCGTGGCGCAGCTACTGGGCATTCCGTTCTTCATCCTCAACGTGGAGAAGGAGTTCGGCGCGCGGGTCATCGACGCCTTCGTGGACTCCTACCTGGAGGGATCGACGCCGAACCCGTGCCAGGCGTGCAACCAGTACATCAAGTTCGACGAGCTGCTGAAGCGGGGCCTGGCCGCCTATGGCGCCGATGCGGTCGCGACCGGCCACTACGCGCGCCTGGAGCACCGCGATGGGCGCTGGCGCCTGATGCGGGCCGCCGATGCGGACAAGGACCAGACGTACTTCCTCTGGGTGCTCGACCAGGACCAGCTCGGGCGCACGCGCTTCCCGCTCGGCGAGCTGACGAAGCCCGAGGTGCGGTCCATGGCCGCCGACCTGACGCTCCCCACGGCGCACAAGCCTGAGAGCCAGGAGATCTGCTTCGTTCCCCTCGGCGACTATCGCGAGCTGCTGGAGGAGCGACGGGGGTATGCCGGCGAGCCGGGTCCAATCGTCGACGCCGCCGGCACGTGGCTCGGCACGCATACCGGGTACGCGCATTACACGGTGGGGCAGCGCCATGGTCTGGGCGTGGCGCTGGGCGAGGCGGTCTACGTCCGCGAGGTCCAGCCGGCCACGAACACGGTGGTGATCGGCCGGCGCGAGGAGGTTGCACAGCGTACCTTCACGGTCGACGGTGCCCGGTTCACCGCCGGCGAGCCACCCGCCGAACGATTCGCAGCCTCCGTTCGCATCCGTCACCGGGCACCCGACGTCGCCGCCGAGCTGACGATGATAGGCCGCGACCGGTTCATGGTCGAGACCGCGGACCCGGTGTGGGCTCCGGCACCCGGACAGGCGGCGGTGCTGTACGACGGGCAGGAGTGCCTCGGCGGAGGGCGCATCGCGCGCCATCCGCGCGACTGAGCCGCCGATCCGGATGGCGCTCGCGCCATTGCTCATCTGGGTGCCCGCGCTGGCGCTCGTCAACCTGCTGCTGTTCATCGCGGTTCGTGGTCGGTGGGGCCGCATCGTGATCGCCCTGGCGGTCGCGTCGCTGGCGGGCGTGCTGCTCGGCAACTGGCTCGGGGAGGCCATGGGCATCGAGGTGCTGCGAATCGGAGACATGAACGTGCTGGCAGCCTCGGTGCTGGCACAGGCGTTCATGGTGGCCGTGACGCTGCTGGGCGCGCTCGGTCCGATCCGGGTGGAGGACTGAACGTCACGGGCCAGGGAGCGTCGCCCCGAGGTGTGCGCGGTGTACCCTCCCGCCATGGACCTCGCCCTCGCCATCTTCAACATCGGGGCCGGCCTCGGCGTGCTGGCCGCCGGCATCGCGCTCGCCTACCTGGCATGGCAGGCAACGCCGCTCATTCGGGAATCGCGCCTGCTCGCGACCGAGGTTCGCCGGCTTGCGCGGACCACTGACCAGGAGCTCAGGCCGATCCTGGCCCACACCCGCGAACTGACGAGCAACGTCGAAGTGCTCAGCGAGGACGTGGCGGTGAAGCTGGACCGCCTGACGGACCTGATGAACGCCCTGCAGGCCAGCCTCGAGCGCGGACAGCTGACTCTGGTTACGGGACGACGTACCGAGCGGCCGGTAGAATCCTCGCAAACGCGAGAGGACGATCGAGGCGCATGAACGATTCCGGATTCGGCAGCTTCCTGGCAGGCGTCGTCATCGGTGGCTTGATCGGCGCCGCGCTCGGTCTGCTGCTCGCACCTCAGACCGGCGAGGAGTTCCGAGAGCACGTGGGCGAGTTCGTGGACAGCAAGAAGGCGGGCTGGGACGACGCCGTGAACGAGGGACGCGCTGCCGCCGAGCAGGCGCGTGCCGACATGGTCGGCAGCCAGGGCGCAGCCGAGGGTGCTGCGCTGTAACGCACCCGAACCGACCCCAGCCAGAGCAGGAACGAGAGCCGGTGGGTCGCCGGCTCTCGTCGTGAGTACGACGATGGACGAACCGACGCAGACGAAGACCGCGGCCGACATCCGCGAGGGATTCCAGCGCTTCTTCGAGGAGCGCGGCCACACCCGCGTGCCCTCGGCGCCACTGCTCGCTGGCGACGACCCCACGCTCATGTTCGTGAACTCGGGCATGGCGCCCTTCAAGCGCGTGCTCACCGGCGAGGAGAAGCGAGACTACGTCCGCGCCGTCGACTCCCAGGTTTGCCTGCGCGTCGCCGGCAAGCACAACGACTTCGAGGAGGTCGGCCGCACGCCGCGGCATCAGACGCTCTTCGAGATGCTCGGCAACTGGAGCTTCGGTGACTACTTTAAGCGGGAGGCGATCCACTGGGGCTGGGAGTTCCTGACCCGCGAGCTCGGCCTGGATCCGACCCGGATCGCGGCGACCGTGTACACCGACGACGACGAGGCCCACCGGGTGTGGGCCGACGAGATCGGCCTTCCGGCGGAGCGACTCGTTCGCTGGGGCAACATCGCCGAGGGTGACGAGAAGAACTTCTGGCGGATGGGCGACACCGGCCCGTGCGGCCCGTGCAGTGAGCTCCACTACGACCGCGGCGCCCACCTTTCGGAAGGCCCGCATTGCCTCCCGGACCACTCGGAGACCTGCCCGCGCTGGCTCGAGATCTGGAATCTGGTCTTCATGGAGTACGACCGCGCCGCCGACGGCAGCCTGACCCCACTCCCGTTCCGCAGCGTGGACACCGGGATGGGGCTCGAGCGGGTCACGAGCGTCGTGCAGGGCGTCGACTCCAACTACCGGACCGACCTCTTCGTGCCGATCATCGAGCGGCTGGCGGCGTTCATCGGCCACGACCCGGACACCGTCGAGAGCGAGCGGTTCAGCTACCAGGTCGTTGCCGATCACTCGCGGGCCATGACGTTCCTGATCGGCGAAGGGGTGCAGCCCTCGAACGAGGGCGCGGGGTACGTGCTCCGCCGGATCATGCGCCGCGCGGTCCGGCACGGCCGGCTGCTCGGCATCGGCGGCCCGTTCCTGGGGGAGACGTGCAGCGTGGTGATCGACCTGATGGGCCCGGCGTACCCGGCGCTCGCGAAGGCCCGGGGCGAGATCCTCAGTGCGGTCGGCGCCGAGGAAGAGAAGTTCGCGCGGACGCTGGAGGCCGGGTCGACCCGTCTCGACCAGCTCGTCGCGCGCGGTGGCCAGATCAGTGGCGCCGACGCGTTCCGCCTCCACGACACGTTCGGCTTCCCGATCGACCTCACGGTCGAGATGGCCGCCGAACGCGACGTGACGGTCGATCGCGCGGGGTTCGAGGAGGCGATGGCGGAGCAGCGGCGACGGTCCCGGGGGGAGAAGCGGGCCGGGCTCCAACTGCCCCCGGAGGCGTCCTCGTTGCGCAGCGAGTTCATCGGCTACCCGAACGTCACCTCCGGCGATGATCTCCGCGTGCTGGCGGTGGTCCCCGGCGAGCCGACCGCGGTGGTGCTCGACCGGACGCCGTTCTACGCGGAGGGCGGGGGACAGGTCGGCGACCGCGGTCTCCTGCATGCGCCGGGCGGCCGGCTCGAGGTCGCCGACACCCAGCGCGTCGGCGACGCCATCGTCCACCTGGGAGCGCTGTCCGGCGAGATGCGCGTCGGCGACACGGTGCGAGCCGAGGTGGACGAGGGCCGCCGATGGGGAGCTGCGCGCAACCACACCGGCACGCACCTGCTGCACCGTGCCCTCCGTGACGTCCTCGGCGAGCAGGCGAAGCAGGCCGGCTCGTGGGTGGCGCCCGAGGGGCTGCGGTTCGATTTTCCGGCGCAGGTGGCGACCCCCCGGGACGCGCTGCGGGAGGTGGAGCGCCTCGTGAACGCACAGGTCCGGCGTGACGCCGTCGTCCACCCCGAGCACATGCCGATGACGGAGGCGCAGGCGTTGGGCGCCGACATGTTCTTCGGCGAGAAGTACCTTCCCGAGTCGGTGCGGGTGGTCCAGGTCGACGGCTACAGCAAGGAGCTGTGCGGCGGCACGCATGTCGCGAGCACCGGGCAGATCGGCTCGTTCGTGATCACCGGCGAGTCGAGCATCGGCGCTGGCCTGCGCCGTATCGAGGCGGTGACCGGGGAGGCGGCCACCGAGCTGGTCGCCGAGCGGCTGGAGGCCCTCCGTTCGGTTGCGCAGCTGCTCGGCGAGCGGGAGGAGAACGTCCCTCGCCGCGTCGAGGGCCTGCTGGCTCGGCTGCGGGAAGCGGAGAAGGCGGCGAAGGCGCCGCGCGCCGGGGCAGCCACGCGACTCGATGCGGCCGCCGCCCTCCACGGGGCGCAACAGGCTGGCAACGCCAGGGTGGTCGTGCAGGCCTACCACGACGCGGACGCGACCGCGCTGCGTACCCTCGCGGACGAGCTGCGCGGCATGACCGGCCGCTTCGTCGCGGTTCTCGGGGGCGCCGCCGAGGGAAAGCCGTCGCTGCTGGTCGCCGCCTCGCGAGACCTCGCGGCCGAGGGCTTCGATGCCGGCTCGGTCGTCCGGGGGGCGGCCGCGTTGATCGGCGGAGGTGGCGGCGGACGGCCCGAGCTTGCCCAGGCCGGCGGGAAGGATGCCGCGCGGCTGGACGACGCGCTGCGTGAGGCCGCTCGCCTCGCGCTCGAATCGCTCCAGCGGATCGAGACCGCCTGACGCGATCGTGACGGCCGCTCGCGACCTGTGGAGCCGCGTCGCCGATCGCGTTCAACGCGCGGCGCGGCGCGGCTCGTCCCCGGCGATCGCCGCGCTCGACATCGGTACCGAGTTCGCCAAGGCGCTCGTCGTGAGTGTCGAGCACGACGCGGACGGGCGGCTGGTCGGCGTGGTGCGCGGGGCGGGACGGCAGCGCCAGGGACTGGCGCACATGCAGTCCGGGACCGTCAGCGACATCGACGCGGTCGTGGCCAACTGCCGCGCCGCCATGGATGCCGCGGCGTCGACAGCCGGTCGCCGGCCGTCGGCCGCGGTCATCGGCATCGCGGGCGAGCTCGTGAAGGGCGCGACCAGCATCTCGACCGCGCGGCGCGACGACCCGCGCCGGCCGCTAGACGAGACGGAGCTGGAGCGGCTCGTGGGGGGCGCGCAGACGGGCGCGCTTCGAGAGGCGGAGGAGCGGATTCGCTGGGAGTCCGGTGTCGACCGGCTGGATGTGCGCCTCGTCCACGCCGCCATCGTGGAGATGCGGATCGACGGTTACCCGGTGAGCAACCCCATCGGCTTCACCGGCGCACAGGTGGAACTGCACCTGTTCAACGCGTTCGCGCCGATGGTGCACCTCGGCGCGCTTCAGTCGGTGGCGACCGCGCTCGGCCTCGAGCTGCTGGGCGTGATCGCGGAACCGTACGCGGTGGCCACCTGCCTGGATCCTGGTGAGCTGGGCGACGCCGGGGCGGTGTTCGTCGACATCGGCGGTGGGACGACCGACGTCGCCCTCGTGCGAGGGGGCGGCATCAGCGGCACGAAGATGCTTGCCCTGGGCGGCCGAGCCTTCACGAAGGGCCTGGTCGAGCGACTGGGCCTCTCGTTCACCGACGCGGAAGCCGCGAAGCTGGCAGCAGCGGGCGCTCCGCCGCATGTCGGGGAAACGCTGCTCGAGGACGCGCGCATCTGGCGGGACGGCGTCGAGCTCATGATCGGCGAGCTGGCGGGCGGCGAGCTGCTCCCCGGACGCATCCTGCTCTGCGGAGGAGGGGCGGATCTGCCACAGATCCAGGCCGTGCTGGGCGAGGATGAGGGATGGTGGCGGCGACTGCCGTTCTCACGCCGCCCGAAGGTGCGAGCGCTGGCTCCCGATGAGGTCGTCGGCCTGCGCGACGCGACCGGCAGCCTCGGCACGCGCCAGGACGTCACGCCGATGGCCCTGGCGCACCAGGCGCTCATCCTCGATGCCGGCTTGTCCGCCGGCGACCGCGCCATGCGCGGCGTCGTGCGCGAGATGGGCCTGTGAGCGAGCCGGCGTCCGTCGTCTACCTCGAGGTGGACGACGAGGTCACCTCCGTTGTGCGCCGGATCCGCGAGGTGAGCGGTGAGTCCGTCATCGTCGTGGCGCCCGGCCGATCTCGTGCAGTGTCCTCGGTCGTCGCGCTCCGGCTGCTTTCGCGCGCCGCGGAGGGTGCCGGCCGGGGCCTCCTCATCGTCGGTGACGCGCTCACCCGTTCGCTGGCGGGAGAGGCCGGGATCACCGCCTTCCCGACACTGAAGGATGCCCGCCATGCCGGCGGCAGCTCCACGGCACCCGAGCCGACGCGCGCCACCATCAGCGTGGTGCGCGGCCCGGTTACCGAGGAGACGGCGCCCACGATGACGGCGGCGCCGCTCACGGTGACCGCCGACGAGGTGACGCGCACGGTGACGCTGCCCCGCGCACGAGCGGCGCGTGTGCGCCGGCCCCCGCACGCCCGACGTCGCCGGCGCCTTCCGGTGGCCATCGTCGCGGCCGCCGGGGCCGTCCTCCTCGCCCTCCTGGTCGGCGCGGCCGCGGTCGTGCCGGGCGCGGTCATCACCATCGTGCCTCGCACCGATGCGATCGGCCCGGTGATCTACGACATCGCCGCCACCGACACGGAGCGGATCGGCGGGACGGTGAGCGCCAGCCTCGACGTCACCGCAACCGGCACCTACCAGGTCCAGCAGGCCGCCACCGGCGCCGTCGTCCTCCTCAACTGGACGTTCGTGCCGGTCACCGTCGAGGCGGGCACCTTCGTCGCCGCGGGCGAACAGGCATTCGCGACCCAGGCTGACGCCGTCGTGCCGCGAGGAAGCCTGACGGGGGCGGGAACCATCGCCGCCGGGGAGGCGGAGGTGGCGGTGGTCGCCGCCGCGGTGGGACCCAGCGCAAACGTCGCGGCGGGCGCCATCGACACGGTCGTGAACGAGAGCGTGGATGCCCGCCTGCGCGGCTTCCCGGAGAACACCGAACGGACCGTCACCAATCCGGAGCCGACCGTCGGCGGTGTCGACGCCACCGGACCGGAGATGACACAGGACGATGTGGACGCGGCGGTCGCCCGGCTGCGGGAGGAGCTGGCCGCGCTCATGGCGGCCGAGCTGCCCGACGGGGTGACGGTCGTACCCGATCCGGAGCCGGCCGAGCCGACCATCACGGGAGTCGATGGCCTGCCTGGCCTGCGGGACGCGCCGACGAGGACGATCGAGGGTGAGCTCGAGTGGTCCGCGCAGGTCGTCGACGAGGACGCCGTCCGGCAGGAGGCGCTGGAGCGGTTCCTGGCCGACGCCGACGCAGTGCCCGACGGCTCGCAGCTGGTGGAGGACAGCATCGATGTGGTCCTCGGACCACCGGTCGTGGATGGCGAGACGGTGCGCCTGGAGGCGACCGTCACGGCACGTTCGACGTCCACCGTCGATGTCGATTCGATCCGGCGGTCCGTCGCGGGAGCGAGCGCTGACCAGGCGCAGGCGACCCTCGCGCCGCTGGGCGCCGTGCACGTCGAGCTGTGGCCCGGCTGGACCGCGACCGTGCCGGCCCTGGACTGGCGGATAGAGGTCCGCGTCGAGGCCGGCGCAAGCCCCGACGCCGCCGGTGGCCCAGAGGCGTCGCCATCGTGAGCACCGTGATCGGTCTCGACCACGGGGCCCGGCGCATCGGCCTGGCCATCGCCGATCTGGAAACCGGCATGGCGTTTGCTCGCCCCGCGATTCGCCGGACCAACCTCGAAGCCGACCTCTCACTGATACGCACCGTGTGCGAGGTGGAGCGTGCGGGTCGCATCGTGATCGGACTGCCGCGCAACATGGACGGCACCGAGGGTGCGCAGGCAGCGCAGGTGCGGGCGTTCGCTGAGCGCCTTGGGGCACTGGGGCTCGAGATCGTGTACGAGGACGAGCGCCTGACGTCCTGGGAGGCGGCGGAGCGGATGGCCGAGGCGGGGCGTCGCGTCGGCCGCCGGACCGGCGAGCTGGACTCGACGGCCGCCCGTCTGATCCTGCAACAATACCTGGACGCCAGGCACCGAGCCCGGCGACCCGTAGAGGAGAGCGAATGACCCGACGCCCCAGCTCGTATGAGTACGACGAGCGCCGCAACGCCCGCATTCGTCAGCTCCGCGAGCAGCGCGAGGGACCGGTCCGCCGCCGGAAGCGCGTCCAGCCGCTCCTCCTCGTCGCATGGATCGCCGGAACGATCGCGCTCCTCATCGCCGCCCTCATCTTCGGTTTCAACAACTTCTTCGCGCCGCGGGTCATGGCATGGGTCGAAGCGAACCCCGGCGCCATCGAGCACGGGATCGTCCAGGACTTCGTGCAGTGGTACCGGCCCGAGGTGCTCGCCGACGAGCCAGCCTCGAGCGAGCAGCGCCGAGTGACGGTCACGGTGGAGCAGGGCGCGACCGACACCTCCATCGGCCGCCTGCTGGCCCAGCAGGGCCTGATCAGCAGCGAGATCGCCTTCCAGTACGCGGTGATCACCTCCGGCCGCGAAGGGACGCTCGCCGCTGGCAGCTTCGACCTCTCGCCGACGCTGTCGCCATCGCAGATCGTCGCGGCCCTCCAGGGCGAGGAGTTCGGGGAGGTCACGCGAGTGACGATCGTGGAGGGGCTGCGGCTCGAGGAGGTCGTGGCCGCCTTCGCCGCGTCGGAGATGACGATGAACATCGAAGAGTTCGCTGGGCTCCTGCAGGCGCCACCCGCCGAGATCCTCAACCAGTTCGACTTCCTCGCCGATCTTCCAGCCGGTCGTTCCCTCGAGGGCTACATCATGCCGGAGACCTACGAGTTCGAGATCAGCGGTGATCGCGCGAAGCCGGCCTACGTGGTGACCCAGCTTCTCACGCAGTTCGAGTCACGGCTCACTGAGGAGCTTCGCGCCGGCATCGCCGCCACGGGTCTGAGCCTCGACCAGGCGATCATCGTGGCGAGCATCGTCGAGCGCGAGGCGGTGGTCGACGAGGAGCGCCCACTCATCGCCGCGGTCTACACCAACCGCATCCTGAATCCGGAGAACGGGGAGACCAACGGGCTTCTCAATGCAGACCCTACGCTGCAGTACGGCCTCATGACCGGTGAGGCGCGCCCTCTCGGCCATCCCCTGCTGGCCGGCACGGAGGGCGCATTCCTTCCGGTCGACGAGTGGGGCACCATCGAGTGGTGGCCGCAGCTGCAGGTGAGCGGTGGCGAGGTGCCGCTCGAGGAGGTCCTGCTGGGCTTCCAGACCTACACGCGCCCGGGCCTGCCGCCGATGCCGATCGCGGCGCCGCGCACCGGCTCGCTCGAGGCGGTCGCGACCGCTCCCATCGACGACGG
>JASLBU010000085.1 GCA_030146365.1 Candidatus Limnocylindria bacterium
ATATACTCTACGGCTGGTCGGGCCGACCGCAGCATCTGCGTGTCGTCGAGGGCCCGTGCACCGTTCCCCATCCCCACCCACTGGAGGGAGTAATGAGACGGACCAAGTGGAATGCACTCGCATTCCTCTTCTCCGGGGCGCTGGTTCTCGCCGCTTGTGGCGGGTCCGGCACCACGGAAAGCGCCGACGCGGGCGCATCTGAGGAGCCGGAGAGCTCCGCGGATGCGGAGCCGTCGGCAGGGGCAAGCGCCGACGCAAGTGCCGGCGCCGATGGCGGCGACTTCGCCGATACCATCACCATGGCCCTGGACGCGCAGGTGGGCAGCATGTCGAACGCCAACACGGACGTTCCGACCGGCCGCATCACGGCGCTCATCTATGACGGCCTGTATGCGCTCGATGACGCACTCGAGCCCGTGCCGTTGCTCGCGACCGACCTGTGCGAGGTCAGCGAGGACGAGCGGGTCTGGACCTGCACCCTCACCGAGGGTGCGACGTTCCACAACGGTGACCCGATCACCGCGGAGGACGTCGTCTACACCTATCAGCTCGCGATCAGCGAGAACTGCACGTACAACCCCTCCGTCTGCCTGGCGCCGTTCGCTGAGTCGGTCGAGGCGACGGATGAGTCGACGGTCGTCTTCACGCTGATCGAGCCGTATGCACCGTTCTCCACCGTCATCCTGCCGAGCATCGGCATCGAGTCGCAGGCCGTCATCGAGGCTGCCTACGAGGAGTTCGCCGGCGGAGCAGCGGAAGTCGACGTCGAGGCGGCCAACACGGCCATCACGAACATCGAGACGGCCACCACGGCCGAGGAGCCGGATTCGGCAGCGTGCGAAGCGGCCGCCGCCGAGGGCACCGCGGTGCTCGACACGGCTGGCCTCGAGTACGGGTCCGCCGAGGACTTCGCGGTCGAGGACGACCCGGAGACGGCGGACGTCGACGAGGCGTCCGACGGACAGTGCGACTTCGCGGGCAGCCTGCTCCCGCAGCTGACCGGCGTCGTCGGCAGCCTCGAGGGTGAGGGCATCGACGCAGTCGCCGCTGTCTACAGCCTGCTGTCCTTCAACCAGGAGCCGGTTGGCTCGGGCCCGTACCAGGTCGAATCGTGCGACCTCGAGGGCTGCGTCCTGACCGCGTTCGAGGACTACCATCAGGGTGCGCCGGTCACGGCCACCATCGAGATGCCGATCTACACCGACGTTGCCACCGCGGCGAACGCGCTGGCCTCCGGTGAGCTCGACTGGGTCAACGACCTCACGCCGGACGCTCGTGCGGCGGTCGAGGGCGCAGTCGCGGACGGCACCGTCCAGCTGGCCGAGTACAACGACTTCGGCTACTTCGCGCTCATGTACAACATGCATGAGGCGATTCCGCTGCCGGACGGCTCTGAGTTCCAGGGATACTTCTACGACCTGAATCTGCGCCAGGCGGTGCAGGCCTGCGTCGACAAGCCCGAACTGGTCGAGGTCGCCACCGCCGGCAACGGCGTGCCGATCGAGGCCGACATTCCGCCGGCGTCGTGGGCCTTCAACCCCGACCTCCAGCCGGTTGAGCGCGACGTCGAAGCGGCGAAGGCGCTCATCGAGTCGGCGACGGTCCACACCTGGACCGAAGGCGACGATGGGATCTACGTGAACCAGGATGGCGACCGGCTGTCGGCCACCGTCCTCGTCCGCGCGGGCCAGCAGGACCGCGTCGACTTCATGAACCTGCTCGCCGAGCAGGTCCTGGAGTGCGGCATGGAGATCATCGTCGAGGCGGCGGACTTCCAGACGGTGCTGCTGCCGTCCCTGGACTGGCCGCACATCCCGACCGGTGCGAGCGAGCCGTGGCACGCCTACTTCGGTGGGTGGGGCCTCAGCGTGGACCCGGATCCGTATGCCCTGTTCCACAGCTCGCAGTGCACGAGCGAGGAGCAGCCTGCCTCGTACAACTACGTCTGCTTCCAGGACGAGGAAGTCGACCGCCTGATCGAGGAGGGCCTTGCCACCTCGGACCAGGAGGAGCGGACGGAGATCTACTTCGAGTACCAGGCTCGGATGCAGGAGCTGCAGCCGTACCTGTTCGCCTGGTCGAACGTCAACGCCGACGGCCTTGCCGCAGGCATGCAGTACGACGACGGGCCCCTCGAGCTCGAGTCGCCGAACTGGGGCTGGCAGCGACACAAGGTCGCGAAGGTCGCCGAAGAGTAAAACGGACCGAGTGCGGGCGGCCCATGCGGGCCGCCCGTGTCGGATTCCATCGCGGCCCGGGTGGCGGCCTAGCGCCGTCACCCGGGCACCGCACCGAACGTCTCTCCCCGCGCCGTATTCATCCCCACTCCCGGCAGGGCTGTAACGAGATCGACGTGAAATGCTGAGCTACGTCATTCGCCGCCTCATCCTCGCCATCCCGATCCTGTTCGGCGTGGCGCTGATCTCTTTTCTGCTCGTCTACCTCGCCCCCGGGGACCCGCTCGCCAACTTCTTCGCTCCCAACATCCGGCCCGAGGTCGTCGAGCGCCTGCGCGAGATTTACGGGCTCAACAAGCCGCTGCCCGAGCAGTTCGTCACCTGGATCACCAACTACGCACAGGTCTGGCGCGAGGATGCGTGGGGCGTCAGCATCACGTACCGACGACCGGTGCTCGAGCTGATCGCCGAGCGCACCCCGCCCACGCTGCTCCTCATGGGCACCGCCCTGTTGACGACCGTCATCGTCGCCATCCCGCTCGGGATGCTGGCGGCCATCAAGCAGTACAGCTGGGCCGACAAGATCGTCACCACCTTCGCGACCATCGGGTACGCGATGCCATCGTTCGTCATCGGCACCTACCTCCTGTACTTCGGGGCCTTCTACCTGCGCCTCTTCCCCTCGCGCGGCATGACGAGCAGCCTCCAGTCTCAGGGGGACCCGCTCGAGATCGGCTACCACCTCGTGCTGCCGGTGGCCAGCCTGGCCATCCAGAGCATTGCGGGCTGGAGCCGCTACGTCAGGGCCACGATGCTCGAGGTGATGCACCAGGACTACATCCGCACCGCCAAGGCAAAGGGCCTCGGCCGCAGCCGGGTGAACTTCCGCCACGCCCTGCGCAATGCGCTCATCCCGGTGGTGACGCTGTTCGGGCTGTCCCTTCCCGGGCTGATCGCCGGCGCGGCGATCACGGAGCAGATCTTCTCGTGGCCGGGCCTCGGCTCGCTGGGGCTCACGGCCGTCGGCCAGCGCGACTACCCGGTCGTGATGGCCTTCGTGCTACTCGGCGGCATCTCGGTCGTGCTCGGCAACCTGATCGCCGACATCCTGTACGGGGTGGTCGACCCCCGTATCAAGTACTAGGGAGCGCACGTCAGCATGGCCGACACCACGTACGACGCTCGGCAGCGGGAGATCAACGACACCGACGACGTCGATCGCACCGAGGTCCGCAGCTACTGGTACCTCGTTCGCCGCCGCTTCATCCGGCATCGACTCGCGGTGATGGGTGCCATCACGCTCGCCTCCCTGATCGTGCTGTCGCTGGTCGTGCCCCTGATCGCCGGGGACACGCTGCGCTCCAACGTGAGCCGCAGCTTCGACCCGCCGGAGATCTTCAACGCCGAGGGCGAGCTGACGCTCGCGATCCTGGGCTACGCGCGGGTCGGGTACAACGTCTTCGGCCAGCTGATGGCCGCCACCGGCACCTCGCTGCTGATCGCCTTCGCAGCGGTGCTGATCATCGTCTTCATCGGCGTGCTCATCGGCTCCGTGGCCGGCTACGCAGGCGGCTGGGTGGACAACGTGCTGATGCGCTTCGTCGACATCGCGCTGTCGATGCCCGGCCTGTTCATCGTCATTGCGTTCGTCGCCTTCTGGGGTGCGAGCCTGTGGACGATCGTCCTCGCCATCGGCATCACCGGGTGGACCACCGCCGCGCGGCTGGTCCGCGGCGAGTTCCTGTCCCTGCGGGAGGTCGATTACGTGCAGGCCGCCCGCGCCCTTGGCGCCAGCCCGCGTCGCATCATCCTGCGGCACATGCTTCCCCCCGCGCTGGCGCCGATCATCGTGGCCGCCAGCCTGGGCATCGCCGACTCGGTCGTGCTCGAGGCCGCCCTGAGCTTCCTCGGCTTCGGCATCGCCGCCACGCAGGCCAGCCTGGGCACGCTGCTCAACGTCGCGTTCGAGTACCTGAACCGTGAGCCGTACCTCGTGCTCTTCCCGAGCGTCGTGCTCGTCCTGATCGTCCTGGCGGCGAACTTCCTGGGCGACGGGCTCCGCGATGCGCTCGATCCCCGGCAGCGAGTCGAGCAGCAGTGACGACGGCCCCGCGACAGACCGGCCCCCTCCTCCAGATCCAGGGCCTCAAGACTCACTTCTTCACAGAGGACGGCACCGTCAAGGCCGTCGATGGAGTGACGTTCGAGATCGGCCACGGCCAGACCCTCGGCGTGGTCGGAGAGTCTGGCTGCGGCAAGAGCATCACCAGCCTGTCGGTGATGCGGCTCATCGAGCGTCCGGGCAAGATCGTGGCAGGCGAGATCCTGCTCAACGGCGAGGACCTGCTGGCGCGCTCCGACGAGGAGGTCCGCGACATCCGCGGCGACCAGGTCAGCATGATCTTCCAGGAGCCCATGACCAGCCTCAATCCGGTGTTCAGCTGCGGCGAGCAGATCGCCGAGCAGGTGCGACAGCACACCGGAAAGGGGACTCGGGAGGCGTGGGACCGAGCTGTCGAGATGCTCTCGCTGGTGGGGATCCCCGACGCCAAGCGCCGCGCCAAGGAGTTCCCGCATCAGCTGTCGGGCGGCATGAGACAGCGCGTGATGATCGCCATGGCGCTTTCGACCGATCCCGACCTGCTCATCGCCGATGAGCCGACCACGGCGCTGGACGTCACCATCCAGGCGCAGATCCTCCAGCTCATGCGTGACCTGCGCGAGAAGAACCGGATGGCGATCATGCTCATCACCCACGATCTGGGCGTCGTCGCCGAGATGGCGGACGAGGTGGTGGTCATGTACTCCGGCAAGGTCGTGGAGCGCGCCGACGTCCGCACCGTCTTCGGGAGCCCGCATCACCCGTACACGAAGGGGCTGCTGCACTCCATCCCGCGCCTCGACACGCGGGTCGACCGGCTCGAGGTGATCCGCGGCACCGTGCCCTCGCCGTACAACCTGCCCACCGGCTGCCTCTTCAAGCGTCGCTGTCCGTACCGGATGCCGGTCTGCGACACGGCGCCGCCGTTCCGCCAGGTCGGCAACGGCCACGTCTCGCGCTGCTGGCTGACGCCGGCCGGCGAGGCCCCGGAGGTCGGTGCGGATGCGCCACCGGAGGAGGCCGAACGCGCCGCCGCCCAGTTGACGACCGAGCCTGTCGGCGACACGTTCTCCACCCAGGCGCAGCCGGCCGATGGGACGGCGGAGGCGGCCGTCCGATGACGAGCCAGACACCGCACGTCACCGAGCCGGTGCCGGCCACGACGCCCCACGCCGCGGCTCCCGCTCCCCGGCCTGGACGGCCGCCGCTGCTCGAGGTGGACAACCTCGTCAAGCACTTCGACATCCGTGGCGGGTTGATGGGGGTCGCGAAGCTCGGCGCGGTGCGGGCCGTGGACGGCGTCAGCTTCAGCGTGAACGAGGGAGAGACCCTGGGCCTCGTCGGCGAGTCCGGCTGCGGCAAGACCACGCTCGGCAAGGTCATCCTGCGGCTACTGCCGCCGACGGACGGCAAGGTGACCTTCGAGGGTCGTCCCCTGTTCGACCTGAATCCCCGTGAGCTCAAGGCCGCGCGGCGTGACATCCAGGTGGTGTTCCAGGACCCGTATGCCAGCCTCAACCCGCGCATGAGCGTCGGCGAGATCGTGGGCGAGGGGCTGTTCGTCCACGGGATGACGAACCGCCGTGAACGCGAGACAGCGGTGCGCGACCTGCTCAAGCGCGTGGGCCTCAACCAGCAGCACATCCACCGCTACCCGCACGAGTTCAGCGGCGGGCAACGGCAGCGCATCGGCATCGCCCGGGCGCTGGCCCTGCGGCCGAAGTTCGTCGTGTGCGACGAGCCGGTGTCCGCGCTCGACGTGTCGATCCAGTCCCAGGTGCTCAACCTGCTGAGCGACCTCCAGGACGAGTTCCAGCTGACCTACCTGTTCATCGCGCACAACCTTGCGGTGGTGCGTCACCTGTCGACCCGTGTCGGCGTCATGTACCTCGGCAAGCTCGTCGAGCTGGCGGATGCCGACGACCTCTACGAGAGTCCGAAGCACCCATACACGAAGGCGCTGCTGTCCGCGATTCCGATTCCCGACCCGACGGTGCGACGGGAGCGGATCGTGCTCAAGGGAGACCTGCCGTCACCCGCGAACCCGCCGTCCGGCTGCCGATTCCACACCCGCTGCCCGATGGCGCAGGAGATCTGCAAGGTGGAGGAGCCAGCTCTCCGCGACGTCGGAGGCGGGCACATGAGCGCCTGCCACTTTGCCGAGGACGTCACTCCGCTCGAGAAGCGCGTCGTCGCCTAGGCCTCCGGCCCGCGCCGCGCCCCGGGCTCAGTGCTCCGCTTCGGGCAGGGGCTCGGTGCGGATCTCGACCTTCTCCGTGCCGTCCGGTCGGCGGGTGCGGGTGACGTGGATGTGTGGGTGCGTTTCGTCGCCGACCTGCTCCTTGTTCACCTTCACCATCACGTGCTCCTCCACGCCGGTCAGGCGCTCCGCCTCGGGCAGCGCGGCGTTGGGAACGGTGCGGAACACCAGGTAGCTGACGAAGACCCACATCACGGCGATGACCGGGATGCCGAACAGCGCACCCCACACGCCGGCCACCTGTGCCCCGAGCAGCAGGCCGACCAGTACCAGGATCGGGTGCAGCCCCAATGCGTCCCGCATGAGCCGGGGCTGCAGCCAGTTGACCAGGAGGGTCTGCACGGCGAGGAGGATGATCGTGACCGGGATGACCGAGCCGTCGCCGAACAGCGCCGCACCGAGGATCGGCGGGACGAGCGCCAGCGGTGGGCCGAAGAAGGGGATCAGCATCGCCAGCGCGCTGATGGATCCCCACAGGAAGAGGTACGGGATGTCGAACGCGGTGCCGACCACCGCCACCAGCAGCGCCTGGATGGCCGCCAGGATCAGCTGGGCGCGGAGAAAGCCCCCGAATGCGCGGGTGACGCTCCGCTCCAGCAGCTCCGTCTCGTCCGTGTAGCGACGCGGGACCGCGGCGCGGAGTCGCCCGAGGATCCGGTCGGAGTCCATGAGCATGTAGAGCGACAGGACGATGATGATGAGCAGCGAGCCGAGCGCCGCGATCGTCACGCCGGCGATGCCCTGCGCCTGCTCCACGATCGCGCCGCCCAGTCCCTCCACCTCGCGGACGGCGCCGGCATAGAGGGCCGTGAGGTCAACCCGGAGCCGGCCGAACTGCAGCCCACGTTCCCATTCGCCGAGTGTGCGCAGCACGTCCCGCTCGGTCTGCGGGTAGTTGCGCGCCAGCTCGGCGACCTGCTGAGTGATCGCCGCGCCGGTGTAGAACAGGACGAACCCGACCACGACGAGCGCAAGCAGATAGGTGCCTGCCACGATGGCGGGTCGGGGCAGGTCCAGGGCCTGCTCCAGCCCGGCCACGACGGGCGCCATCACGAACGCGAGCAGCCAGGCGAGGAAGAGGATCAGCAGGATGGACGTGAAGCCGCCGATGAATCCAAGCAGCTGTCCAGCGAGCAGGAACGCGAAGTAGGCGCTGCCGAGCACCAGGAAGATGACGAGCCAGCGGCGCTCGCGCGGACCGATGCCAGCGGCCGGCCCGGTCATCGCCGCCTAGTCCTGCCGGCTCACGCCGGTGCCCACCGCGGCTCGCACCTCTCGCATGGTGGCATCGATGATCGGCCGCACCTTCGCCGCGCCGGCAGCCAGCGTGTCATCGACCACCGCGCCGTCCGCGGCCAGCTGAGCTCGGCGCTCGCGCATCGGCCGGAAGAACTCGATGATCCGCTCGGCCAACAGCTGCTTGGTCTCCACGCAGCCCGTGCGCGCCGTTCGCTCACCGTCCTGGATCTGGAGGAAGTCGCCGCCGAAGAACCGGTGCAGCTGGCAGACGTTGCAGACCTCGGGACGCCCGGGGTCGGTGCGCCTGATCCGCTCCGGGTCGGTAACCATCGACATCACCAGCCGTCGAATCTCGTCGGGCTCGGCGAAGATCGGGATGGTGTTGCCGGCGCTCTTGCCCATCTTGCGCACGCCGTCGATGCCGATCACGACCGGCGCGTCGGTGTAGACGGGCTGCGGCTCGGGGAACACCTCGCCATATCGGCGGTTGAACGCGCGCACAACCTCGCGGCTCAACTCGAGGTGCGCTGCCTGGTCCTTCCCGACCGGCACGCGGCTCGCCTTATAGATCACGATGTCGGCGGCCTGGAGGATCGGATAGTCCAGCAGGCCGATGGTGTTCTCCTTCCCCTCGTCGCGCCCCTCCTTGTACGTCGGGTTGCGCTCCGCCCAGGCGACGGGCACGCACGTGTTGAAGATCCAGGCGAGCTCCGTGTGCTCGGGGAAGTCCGACTGGCGGATCAGGGCGCACCGGTCCGGATCCAGGCCGACGGCCAGGAGGTCGAGGACCATCTCGTGGGTCAGGCTGCGCAGCCGGGCCCCGTCGTGGACCGTGGTCAGCGCATGGAGGTCGACGATCGCGTAGATGGCGTCGTACCGGCTTTGGAGCGCCACGTAGTTCGCCTGCGCTCCCAGGTAATTCCCGAGGTGGGAGGCCCCGGACGGCTGGATCCCGCTGAACACGCGCTCACGGGTCGTGACGGTCGAAGGCGGCACGGCGTCCAGGGTCTGGCTCATGGGCGCCGAGTGTACCGCACGCTCCGGGGGCCTCAGCCACACCGGCGGGGTATCGTGGGCAGATGATCATGGGTGCCAGGCGGCTGGACGATGCTGTGCGTCCTGGCAGCCGAATCGGGAGCCGGATCGAGGTCCATGCCGCGATCGCCTCGACGAACGATCGCGCCGCTGAGCTACTGCGCGCTGGCGAGGAGGGTGTCGCGGTGGTCGCTGAGCTGCAGACCAGCGGACGCGGACGCCGGGGACGCACCTGGACGTCACCCCCGGGCGTGAACCTCACCATGAGCGTGGGCGTCCGGCCCCGACTCGCCGCGGCCGACGCCTGGCGTCTCGGTCCCGCCACGGCCCTGGCCGCCCGCAGCGCCTGCCAGCCGATCGCCGATCTGCTGCTGAAGTGGCCCAACGACCTCGTCGACGCGGGAGATGCCAAGGTTGGCGGACTGCTCGTCGAGACGACGATCGACGGGAGCCGACTCGGCACGGCCGTGATCGGCATCGGCATCAACGTGAACTGGGCCCGATCCGAGATGCCGCCCGAGCTGGCGGGGACGGCGACGTCGCTGGCCGAGCTGACGGGATCCGTCGTCGACCGAGCCGCACTGATGGCGCGATTGCTCGCCGCCCTGGAGGAGGAGGTGGAGCGCGTCGAGTCGGGGTCCTCGCCACTGGAACGCTACCGCGCCGCGTGCTCGACGATCGGCCGCCGGGTCGAGGTCGAGGCCGGCAACCGGGTCGTCACCGGCACCGCCGTCGGGCTGACGAGCATCGGCGCGCTGGTGGTCGAGACGGCCGGTGGCCGGGTTGCCCTGGGCAGTGGCGAGGTGACGCGCGTCCATCCCGGACGGGCCGCATGAGTGAAGGAATCCCGGGCAGAGGCTCGCTGTCCGACCCGGCCGACGATCCGGACCTCGCCCAGGTCCGGGCGGCGCAGACCGATCGCGAGGCGTTCGGCATCCTCTACCGTCGCTATCTGCAGCCCGTGTACGGCTACGCGTTCTACCTCCTCGGGGACCACCACGACGCGGAGGACGTGACCGAGCGCACCTTCCTCGCCGCACTGGCCGGCATCGCCGGGTTCCGGGATACCGGCTCGACCTTCCGCTCGTGGCTGTTCCGGATCGCACACAACCAGATCCTCAACGCGCTTCGCTCGCGACGCCGGCACCGCTGGGCATCGATCGACGTCATGCCGGAGCCGGCGGACGCAGCGCGCTCAGCTGACCACTCGGTGGGCCTGTCCGCGGCGGACGAGGCGCGCCGCCTCCGGAGCGCACTTAACCGCCTCGCGGCGGATCGCCGCCAGGTGCTGGTCCTGCGCGTGATCGACGGCCTCTCGGCGCGCGAGACCGGGGAAGTCCTGGGACGCAGCGAGGGAGCGGTCCGGGTCCTGCAGCACCGCGCCCTGCGGGAGATGGCGAGGCACCTGGGCGCCCGGGACTGACTCGCCGCCGGGCGTGTAACGTATCGGGCTCCCCGGTGTTAGCAGGAGCGTGATGCACAGGACTCCGTCGTTCGCGGAACGGCTCGACCGCGCCGTCGACCTCGTGCTGACCGGCACTGGCGCCCCGGCGTCGGCCGCTTCGGCCGGGCTGGACGACGACGGGCGTGAGCTCGCTGACGCGGCTTCCCGGATTCGGACGGCGCTTCCCGTGCCGCCGGTGGCGGCGGGGTTCGAGTCCCGCCTCGCAGCGCGGCTGGCCGAGGCTGAGCGGTCGCGCGACTCGTTGGTGAGCTGGGCCTTCCGCCACCCGGGACGCCTCATCGTGACCGGCGCGGTCGGCTCGGCGGTCGGGGTGGGGGTCACCGCCGCCGTGTGGCGCAGCACGCGCCGCTCCTCGGGCAGCCGCTGGCTGCATCGGTAGCGAGGAGCGCCGCATTGCCCATCAAATTCCCGTTCAGCCGCCGCGCCGCGCCGGCCGATACCTGGACGAAGTGCCCCAGCTGTGACGCGCAGGTCTTTAACCGGCAGCTCGAGCGCAGCCTGCGCGTCTGCCCGTCGTGCGGCCACCACTTCCGCATGTCGATCGGCGAGCGCCTGGACCTCCTGCTGGACCCGAACAGCTTCGACGAGAGGGACGCCGGCCTCGAGGCGGTGGATCGGCTCGGCTTTCACGACGACCGTCCGTACGCGCATCGGCTCGAGGCGTCGCGCATCAAGACTGGCCTTCGTGACGCCGTCGTGTGGGGCATCGGCCACATCGAGAACCAGCGCGTCGCCATCGCCATCTTCGACTTCCGGTTCATGGGCGGCAGCATGGGTGCCGTCGTGGGGGAGAAGCTCGCGCGCTGCTTTGAGACGGCGCTCGAGGAGCGCATCCCCGCGATCGTGGTGAGTGCCTCAGGCGGCGCGCGCATGCAGGAGGGCACGCTGTCCCTGATGCAGCTGGCAAAGACGACCGCCCCCCTGGTGAGGCTCGACGCGTCCGGGGTGCCGTTCATCACCCTCCTGACCGATCCGACGACCGGCGGCGTGCTGGCCAGCTTCGCGAGCCTCGGCGACGTGATCCTGGCCGAGCCGAAGGCGCTGATCGGCTTCGCGGGCGCGCGTGTGGCGTCCGACACGGTCGGCGAGGAGCTCCCGGACGGCTTCCAGAGCGCGGAGTTCCTGCTGTCCCACGGGTTCGTGGATGCGGTCGTGCCGCGTGCCGAGCTGCGGAGCACGCTCGGGCGCCTGTTGCGTCTGTTGCCGGTGGCGCCGGCCGAGGGAGACGTGGACGGGGACGAGGACCGGAGCTGGGGCCCGATCGGCGCGCTGTCCGGCCTCGCTGAGCGGCTCGGCGGGGCCGTGAGTGAGACGATCGGCATCGACGTCGACGGAGACGAGCCGACGAACGGCGCGACCCCGCGCGAGCCGACCCGTGCTGGCATGCCGGGGAGCACCGGCGGCAGCCGTGAGGATCCAGCGTGACAGACTCGCCCATCGTCGTGGACGCCGCGCCCCCGTCGCCTGAGGCCGCCGAGGAGGC
>JASLBU010000102.1 GCA_030146365.1 Candidatus Limnocylindria bacterium
AACCCCGATGATCTGTCCGCGCGCGCCCGAGCGACGCTCGCCGCCGTGGCCGTGGTGGCCGCCGAGGACACGCGCCACTTCGCCACGCTCGCCCGCCACCACGGTATCGAGACCCGGACGGTCAGCTATCACGATCACAACGAGGAGGGCCGCACCCGCGAGCTTGTCGAACGGCTGCGGGCTGGCGACGACGTGGCGCTGGTGAGCGACGCCGGCACGCCGCTCGTGAGCGATCCGGGATATCGCCTGGTGCGCGCGGCGATCGACGCCGGGATCGAGATCACAAGCGTCCCGGGCCCCACGGCCGTGACCACCGCGCTCGCCGCCTCCGGCCTGCCCCCGCATCCCTTCCGGTTTTTCGGCTTCCTCCCGCGCACTGCCGCTGCCCGGCGCTCGGCCCTCGCGACTCTCGCTCGCGACGAGGCGACCCTCGTCGTCTTCGAGGCACCGCGCCGGCTGCTCGACGCCGCCCGCGATGCGCTGGCTGTCCTGGGCGACCGTCCCGTGTGCCTGGGGCGCAACCTCACCAAGCCGCACGAGCGGTATCAGCGCGGGACCCTGTCGTCGCTGATCGGGGAGCTGGAAGCGGAGGGTGATGTCCGGGGCGAGTGCACGCTGGTGATCGGCGGTGCCTCGCGCGTCGAGGCAACCGAGGCAGAAGCGGCGGAGGACGCTCGGCTGCTTCTCGAGGGCGGTGCTCCTGCGCGGGCGATCCAGGACCTGCTCGTCCAGCGCCACGGGTTGACGAGGCGCGATGCCTATGCGCTGGTGCTGCGGCTCCGTAACGCATGACCGGCGAGATCGTCGAGCGGCTTCTGCGCTCGTCCCGCTACCGGGATGTCGACCGCGGACTGCTGGAGCGGATGGCCGCGGAGGAGCTGCCGCGGGCTCGGAACAGTGACGAGGCCACCAAGCGCGTGAAGCGTCGACTCCACCAGGCGGTCGGCGCGTTCCGCGGCGCCGGCGGCGCCACCGCGTTGGCGGATGCCTGGGACGGCAGCCTCCTGGACCCGGCGTTCCGGGCGGCGTGCGCGAAGGCGATGCGCCGCCACGCGTCGACCCGGGAGCGCCTGCCCCACCTCGACCGCTTCTACCAGCCGATCTGGGGAGTGACCGGCAGCCCATCGGTGCTCATGGACCTCGGCTGCGGGCTGAACCCCTTGTCGCTGGCCTGGATGGGGATCGGGGGCGCGACCGTTCTCGCATCGGACGCCGATGATCGCCCACTGGCGACGGTTCGTGCCTTCCTGGAGCTCACGGGTCAGCCCCACGGGGTGGAGGCGCGCGATCTCATCTCCGACCCCCCGGAGGCCGCGGCCGACGTGGCGCTGCTCCTCAAGCTGGTCACCACCCTGGACCGGCAGGACAGGTCCGCGGCCGGGCGTCTGATCGGGTCGCTCCGTGCACATCACGCGGTCGTCTCCTTCGCGACCAGGTCGCTCGGGGGGCGCGGAAAGGGAATGGAGCGGACGTATCGGGACCGCCTCGATCGGCTCATCGGTGAGACCGACCGCGTGCGCGAGGTGGTCGAGGTATCCGTCCCCGGCGAGCTGGTCTTCGTCCTCGAGCTGGACGCTCTGGATGGCTGAGCCCCTCGCGACCCGCCGCGGGACGTTCGCCGTGCCGACCTTCCTGCCCGATGCAACCCGCGCGGGGGTGCGCGGCGCGAGCAGCCAGGACCTCCGAGACGTCGGCATCGACGGCGTGGTGGTGAACGCGTTCCACCTGCTGCGCCGCCCGGGCGCGCGCGTGGTCCAGGCGGCCGGCGGCATCCATCGGTTCATGGACTGGGAAGGCCCGATCCTCTCGGACTCGGGCGGCTTCCAGGTGTGGAGCCTGATCCGCCAGGACCCGAGTCGCGGGGTGATCCGCGACAACGAGGTCATCTTCCGAGAGCCGGAGACTGGGGAGAAGTGGAACCTGACGCCGGAACGGGTGATCGGCATGCAGCTGCAGATCGGCTCGGACATCCTCGTGTGCCTGGACGACTGCACGGATGCCGAGGCGCCGGAGGCCGAGCAGGAGCGATCGGTCGAGCGCACGGTGCGCTGGGCCCGTCGCTGCCGCGAGGAGCTCGACCGCCAGCTCGCGCAGCGCCGGGATGGCCCGGCGCCGTTGCTGTTCGCCGTCGTGCAGGGCGGCGGGATCGAGTCGCTCCGCCGGCAGTGTGCGGCCGAGCTTGCCGCGATCGGCTTCGACGGCTATGGCTTCGGTGGCTGGCCGCTGGCGGCGGACGGCACCCTGCTGGCCGAGCCGATGCGCTGGGTCAGCGAGTCCCTGCCCGACGGAGCCGCGAAGCATGCCCTGGGCGTCGGCCGGCCGGACCACGTCGTCTCGGCGTTCGCCCTTGGCTACTCGATGTTCGATTGTGCCCTGCCCACCCGGGATGCACGCCACGGCCGCCTCTATGCCTTTCGAGACGGATGGAGCGGGAGGACACCGGCCCCCGGCGACCCGTTCTACCGGGCGGTGCGCATCCATGACCAGCCGTTCCGCGTCGACCATGGCCCCATCGAGGAGGGCTGCGACTGCCCTGTCTGCAGCCGTTACTCCGCGGCGTATCTCCACCACCTGTTCAAGGTCGGCGACATCTCGGCCGAGCGCCTCGCGACGCTGCACAACCTTCGCTTCTACGTCCGCCTCTTCGAGCTGCTCCGCGGCTGACCGAGGCTCACCCGTGCGCTCTGGCCTGTGCCGGATCCTCCCGCCCGAGCGTGTCCGGGTTCACGCCCCGGGCGCGGGCCAGCCGCTCCGCCAGCAGCTGGAGCGGGATCACCGCGCCCAGCAGTGACCCCGCAACGCCGCGGACCCGGCCGGTAGCGGGGACCAGCATGCGGCCGGCCGGCGTCAGTGATGCGTCCAGCTCCCCGTGGAGTGGCTTGCCGAAGACGCCCGCGGCGGGCATGGCGAGCGTCCGGGCCGCCTCCAGAACCCGGACCAGGCGCTCGTGGCCGAGTCCCGCAGCGAGATACGGGTCGGTTGCCACCGCGACGAGCCCGGTCCACCGGGTGGCGGCAGCGAGCGTCCCGTGCAGCAGGGTCTCCAGCTCCACCGCATCCGCTGGAAGACGGGCACCCTCGGCGGCCTTGAGGGCCAGCTCTCGGGCGGCCGGCCAGTCCGCCCCGGTGCCCGTGACGATGAGGCGGTCGATCCCTGTCAGGCCGGCGGCCGCATCGGCCGCGGGCCGCGGCTCGGTGGCAGCCTCGAGGAGCGCGTGGATGGAGATGGCGTCGAGCCGCGACCCGGCCACTCGGGAGCCGATCACCGTGCCGGCCAGCAGGGGCGAGAGGTACCCCACCGTGTGGCACCAGCTCTGGTCCTGCTCGCCGGTCGTGATCACGAGCTCGGCGGTCGTCGCGCCCGGTGACCCGGCGCCGACAGTGATGATTGCGGTCCGGGAGCCGGCCGCGCGGGAGGCGCGGAGCGCCTCGTTGGTGACGGTGGTCCCGCCCTCGTGTGACACGCCGACCACCACCCCCGTCGAGCGCGGCCGCCGTGCCACGTCCAGCGCCGGCAGCGAGCGGACGCCCGCGGCGGCGGCACGGTCGAGGGACTCCGTCAGAAGGGCGGCGATCCCCGCCGCCGCGTGCTCGGAGGTCCCGCAGCCGGTCGTGATGATCGGGTCGCCGCGCCGGTCGGCCTCGGCGATTGCCGCGGCGAGGTCGGTCACCGCCGCGTCGGCCCGCAGGCGACGGATGAGCCGCTCCGCAAGCGCCGGCTCGGCGGCGATCATCTCCGTCATCAGGTACGGCGGCCTGCCGCGGAACGCGGGCATCGACGAGGCGACCCACGGCTCTGGGGCCGGCGGAAGGGGATCGACGGCTCGGCGCATGGTCACATCATGCCCCGGGCAGCAGGTCCCTCATCGCATCGGGATGCGAACGCCTCGCTCGTCTGCGACCTCGATCGCGCGCTCATAGCCCGCATCCGCGTGGCGAAGAACGCCCATGCCGGGATCGGTCGTCAGCACGCGCTCCAGCCGGGCTGCGGCCTCCGGGGTGCCATCGGCGACCACCACCATCCCCGCATGCAGGCTGTAGCCGATGCCGACCCCGCCCCCGTGGTGGAAGCTGACCCAGGTCGCGCCCGCGGCGGTGTTGAGCAGCGCGTTGAGGATCGGCCAGTCGGCGATGGCGTCGGAGCCGTCCCGCATCGCCTCCGTCTCGCGGTTCGGGCTCGCGACACTCCCGGCGTCGAGGTGGTCACGACCGATGACGATCGGCGCGGCGATCTCGCCCGAAGCGACGAGCTCGTTGATGCGGGCCCCGGCCCTGGCGCGGTCCCCGTACCCCAGCCAGCAGATCCGTGCCGGGAGGCCCTGGACCGGGATCCGGTCGCCGGCCAGCCGGAGCCAGCGCTGCAGGCCGGCATCGTCCGGGAAGAGCTCGGCAAGCGCGCGGTCGATGACCCAGATGTCAGCGGGGTCGCCTGACAGGGCCGCCACGCGGAACGGGCCCTTGCCCTCGCAGAACAACGGCCGGATGAAGGCGGGCACGAAGCCCGGGAAGTCGAACGCGTTCGCGACGCCTGCCTCAGCCGCAAAGGCGCGGATGTTGTTGCCGTAGTCGAAGGTCACCGATCCGGCCGCTTGGAACGCCAGCATCGCGCGGACGTGCTCCGACATGGATGCCTTCGCGCGCCGGACGTACTCGTCGGGGTCCGATGTGCGCAGAGACTGCGCGTCGCTCAGCGCGAGTCCATGCGGCACGTAGCCGCCCAGGGGATCGTGCGCGCTGGTCTGGTCGGTCACGAGGTCCGGGTGCCAGCCGCGTCGCACCAGCTCCGGAAGGACGTCGGCCGCGTTGCCGACGAGCGCGATCGAGCGGCCGATGCGGTCTTGACGCCAGCCGTCGACAGTCGCCACCGCCTGGTCCAGGTCGTCGGTGAGCTCATCGACGTAGCCGGCCTGGAGGCGTCGGCGCGCACGCGCCTCGTCCACCTCGACGATGAGCGCGGCGCCGCCGTTCATCGTGACGGCGAGCGGCTGCGCACCGCCCATGCCACCAAGGCCGGCGGTGACGGTCGTCGTGCCGCCCAGGCTGCCTCCGAAGTGCTGACGGGCCGCCTCGGCGAACGTCTCGTACGTGCCCTGGATGATGCCCTGGGTCGCGATGTAGATCCACGAACCGGCTGTCATCTGGCCGTACATCGTCAGGCCGGCCCGCTCGAGCTCGCGGAAGTGCTCCCAGGTCGCCCAGTGCGGCACGAGGTTCGCGTTCGCGATGAGCACCCGGGGGGCATCGGCGTGGGTGCGGAAGACGCCGACCGGCTTGCCGGACTGGACGAGCAGCGTCTCGTCATTCTCCAGCCGTCGGAGCTCGGCGACGATCGCGTCGAACGCCTCCCAGCTGCGAGCGGCCCGGCCGGTGCCGCCGTAGACCACGAGGTTGTCCGGGTCCTCTGCGACGTCCGGATCGAGGTTGTTCATCAGCATGCGGAGGGCGGCCTCCTGCTGCCAGCCTTTGCAGGACAGGGCGGTGCCACGCGGGGCGTGGACCGGTCGAGGGCCGCTGCGGGGTCGAACCGCCGTCATCCAGTGATGATACGGCGGGGACTCACTGCCGCCTTCCGGTGAACGCCATCGACGGTGGTGAGGATCAGGCTCGGACTCAGTCGTCGCCGAATGGGTTGGGGCGCCTGGGCTTCTGGGGGGGCAGGCGGAAGAAGTCGTCCGCGTCCGGCGTGGGTGGCAGCGGCAGGGGCCACTCGTCGCCCTCGTCGGGCCGCGCGGCGCGCAGAAGCTCAGACCAGGCGCCCGCATCAGTCTCGCCCGTAAGTTCGCGCCGGTAGACCGGGTAGCGCACGTCGCCGGCCGCAAGCGTGAATCCGGCCGCCTGGTAGATGGGTGCCGGGCCGGGTGATGGGCGCCAGCCATCGGCTGCGGCTTCAGGGTATGCCTCCACGGCGGTGATGCCACGCCTGTCGAGCTCGTCGCACACCGCCCTCAGCAGGGCGGTGCCGTCTGCGTCGCGCGCGGCGGCGTCCATGGAGCTCACCACCTGGAGACAGGTGACGACCCAAGGGGCGGGAGACTCGGGCAGCTCCGGGTAGCGATCGCGGATCGTCTGCGCCCGCGGATATGCGCTCAGTGGGCCGAACTGCGCGTAGCCGACTGCCGCGCGCTCGATGGCGTCGGTCCTGTAGGCGAGCATCGCATTGGCGCCAGCCAGGTTCCGACCTTTGAGGAGGCGGGAGCGCTTCAGGGCGGCGCGCGCACTCGCGTCCACGGTGTCGGCGTCGGCGGCTTCACGACCGCCGTCGAGCCGCTCCCAGTGGTCGCATGTCTGGCAGCGCGCGCCGGGGGCCGCGGGGGCCGGGATGTCGCGGAATGAGTCCTCGTCGATCAGCTGGAACTCGAGCTCAGCCATGAGCCGCCGCCTCGTGGGCTCGGGCCGTTGCCGGATTCGCCAGCAGGTCGCCCGCATGGACGAGCGCCCTCAAGACCGCGATTTCCGGTGCCGGCGCATGGTCCCCGGACCGGTGGGGGAGACGTGCCCTGATGGCGGCATGCGCGGCGGCGACGCCGGATCCGGGTTTCATCGGCTCGCGGAAGTCGAGCGCCTGCGCCGCGCAGAGTGCCTCGATGGCCAGCACGTGCTCGGCGCGGTCGACTGCCGCCGCGAGCTGCAGGGCACTCGTGGCGCCCATGCTCACGTGGTCCTCCTGGTTCGCGCTGGTAGGGATCGTGTCGACAGAGGCCGGGTGGCCGAGGGACTGAAGCTCGTTGACGAGCGCCGCGGCGGTGTAGTGGGCGATCATCAGGCCGGACTCCATGCCGGGCTCCTCGGTGAGGAAGGCCGGAAGTCCGCCGTTGAGGTGAGCGTCGACCAGGCGCGCTGTTCGGCGCTCGGAGATCGAGGCGATCTCGGCCACCGCCATCGTGGCGTAGTCGAGCGCGAGCGCCAGCGGCTCGCCGTGGAAGTTGCCGCCGGAGACCACCTCCCCGGTCGGGAAGACCAGCGGGTTGTCCGTCGCCGCATTGATCTCCACACGGAGGACTCTCTCCAGCTCACCCAGCGCGTCCCGCGCGGCGCCGTGGACCTGTGGCATGCAGCGCAGGCTGTACGCGTCCTGCACCCGATGGTCGGTGTCTGCCCGGTGCGATGCCCAGATCTCGCTGTCGCGGAGGAGCTCGCGGAGGTGCCGCGCCGAGACGACCTGGCCGGGGTGCGGCCGCGCGCCGACGAGCCGTTCGTCGAACGCGGCGCCGGTGCCAAGCATGGCGTCCAGGCTCATCGCGCCGATGACGTCGGCAGTGATGGCGAGGCGCAGGGCATCGTGGTGAGCGAGCGCCCCGATGCCCGCCATGAGCTGCGTGCCGTTCAGGAGCGCCAGGCCCTCCTTTGCCTGCAGCTCGACGGGCACGAGGCCGGCCCGTTCGAGCGCCGTCGCGCCGTCTCCCGGCCCGGCGCCGTCCACGGTCGCCTCCCCCTCGCCGATGACGACCAGCGCCAGATGGGCGAGCGGTGCCAGGTCGCCGGACGCGCCGAGGCTGCCCCGAGAGGGCACGACGGGGTGCACCGCCGCGTTCAGCATTCCGACCAGCAGCTCGACGACCTCGACACGCACGCCGGAGAGGCCCACCGCGAGGGCGTTCGCGCGAAGGACTAGCATCGCGCGGACGACGTCGTCGGGGAGTGGGTCGCCGACCCCGGCGGCATGCGAGCGGACCAGGTTGCGTTGCAGCTCGGCGGTCCGCGCCGGATCGATACGGACGTCGACGAGGTCACCGAACCCCGTCGTCACGCCGTAGACAATGGTTCCGTCAGCCACGAGACGCTCGATGACCGCCCGGGAGGCGCGCATCCTGCCTGCCGCCGTCGCGTCCAGCGAGACAGGCCGCCGGCCCCGCGCAACCTCAACCACCTGGTCGATCGTCAGGTCACGCCCGGTGAGAGGGAGCGGCGGCATGGATCCCTATACTACGCACCGTGCGAGGGCTGCCGGATCCCATGAGCCGCCTCGTCGTCGAAGACGACGCGGCCGACCGTCTCGGCGGCGCGGTCCCGAGTCCCGCAGCGGCCTTCCTGCTGGCGGTGATCGCCCTTCCCGCTCTGTTCTGGCTCGTGATGCTCAAGCGGACGACCGTGTACACCGGGCCGGAGGAGTGGCTGATGACCACGGGGGTGCAGTCGGTCCGTGGCTGGGTCGAGGTCAACCTCGCGCCCGTCGAGTCGGTGATCGTCGCCATCAGCGCGCTGGGGAGCGGGTGGTTCGTGGCGCTTGCCTTCGCCCTGCTCGGCCTGCTCGCCCTGGCCCGCGGCCGGCGGGACCTCGCCGTCCTGCTCGCCCTCGGAACCCTCTGCTTCCCGATCGAGTGGGCGCTGAAGTTCT
>JASLBU010000120.1 GCA_030146365.1 Candidatus Limnocylindria bacterium
GGCAGCGGGCACATCCGGCTGCCGCCGGCTCGGAAGGATCGTCGGAGAAGATGACTTCGCCGAACTCGAGGAGCTCCTCCTCCTGTCCGGTGGCGATCTGCTCACGGCGCGCGCTGTCGGTGACCCAGTACAGCATCGTGAAGGCGGCGGTGGCGACCACGAGCAGGACGCCAAGCGTCTTCAGTCGCATCGGTCAGCCAGTGCAGTGTTCGATTTCGCCGTCCAGCCGATCGTCGAAGGTGACGGTTCCCACCGGCGGGCCGGAGATCACCTCGCGGGTGACCGCGATGTACGCGCCGTCCTGCACGGTCACTCCGAAGCGGTCCATGCCACGCGGCGCGGGGCCACCGCGCTTCTCTCCCAGCACGCTGTACTTCGAGCCGTGGCACAGGCACTCGAACCACTGGCTCTCCTCGCACACCTGCGGGACCTGGCAGCCGAGGTGCGGGCATTTGCGCCACAGGGCGACGACCGAGCGGTCCGCCACCGGGATGTCCTCGTCCACGTCGGTGCCGGGGTCGGCAACCGGCAGACTGGCGTCGGCATCGACGCCATCGGCGTTCGAGGCCACCCGGGCTTTCGATGCCGGAACATTGACGAAGAACAGGTTGGCCTGGTTGTAGACGTAGGGCAGGCCCTCGGTCCACTGCGGGAACAGCGAGGCGATGTCGTCCGCAGACCCGAGGTTGATGTCGGCGCCGAGGCCCTCCGTCAGGTTCGGCCACAGGAATGCCAGCGTTCCGCCCAGGAACTCGAGCGACAGGATGCCGACGCCAACGCCGAGCACCCGGCGCATGAAGCTGCGCCGGGACATCTCTCCGGTGGGTGGCCCGGCGACCGGACCGTAGGAGGTCTGCTGGGTCATAGCGTGAAGAAGAAGCCCTCCACCCACGGCCAGGTCCAATTCCAGCCGGGTCCGCGGAAGAAGGAGCCGATGATGGTGACGATCAGCCCGCCGACCATCAGGCACATGAAGAAGACCCACATCAGCTTGCGGTCGCGCGCGGCCTTGTACGGGCTGCGGTCGACGTACGGGATGATCATCAGCCCGCCGATGTAGGCCGGGATGACGAGCACGCCGGCGACCGTGGCGTTGAAGTAGCTGAGCAGCTCCTGGAGCCCCAGGAAGTACCACGGGGCCTTCGCGACGTGCGGCGTCACGGCCGGGTTGGCCATCTCCTCCAGCGGAGCCGTCACGAAGACCGCGGTCGCGAACAGCAGGGCGCTGATCAGCATCGCCATCAGGAACTCGGCGCGCAGGAGGTGCGGCCAGGTCAGGAGCGTCTCGTCCGGTCGCTTGTCGACGCGGACCATCGACTCCTGCTTGACGTACGCCAGCAGCCGGAAGCGCTCGGTGCCGGGCACGCCCGGCGGGCCGGGCAGCTTCGGACCGCCGGCCGGTGCGATGGCCGGCGGGCGGGATGGCGCCTGCGTCGGGGCGTTCTTGTCCGCGGTCGCGTTCGGACGCTTCTCGATGGTCATCGGCTCAAACCCTACCCTACACCGGCCCGGAGATGCCGCCGTCCTTCCGGATCCGCCAGAAGTGGACGATCATGAAGATGGCGGCGATGAGCGGCAGCGCGATCACGTGCAGCACGTAGAAGCGAAGCAGCGTGTTCTGGCCGACCTGGATGCCGCCCAGCAGGATGAAGCTCGACTCCGACCCGAGCAGCGGCGCGTACTGCGCCATCTGCGTGCCGACCGTGATCGCCCAGAACGCGATCTGGTCCCAGGGCAGCAGGTAGCCGGTGAAGCTGAGCCCCAGCGTGAGGAACAGCAGCAGCACGCCGATCACCCAGTTGAACTCGCGCGGCGGCTTGTAGGCGCCGTGGTAGAAGACGCGGATCATGTGCAGGAAGACGGTCAGCACCATGAGGTGGGCCGCCCACCGGTGCATGTTGCGAACCAGGCCGCCGAAGGCCACGGATGCCTCGATGGCCTGGATGTCCTGGTACGCGCGGCTGACCGACGGGACGTAGAAGAACATCAGGTAGAGGCCGGTCACCGTCAGCGCCAGGAACAGGAAGAAGCTGATCCCACCCAGACAGAAGGTGTAGGTGTAGCGCACCGCGTGCCGCTTGACCCGGACGGGGTGGAGGTGCAGGAACACGTTGTTCATCACCGCCAGCGCACGGGTGCGGCTGGTGGTGGGGTACGGCTGGCGGAAGAGGCTTCGCCAGACCGCCGACTCCCGGATGAAGCGGCTGATGCCGCCGCGCTCGCCGTTGCTCATCGGTCCACCGCCATGCCGGCCTGCTGGCCGACCTGTCCGAGCACGTTGTCCTTGTAGCTCTCCAACAGAACCTTCCCGTCAGGCGTGAACCGCTCCAGCTCGAGGCGGTCCATGGTGATGCAGTTGGTGGGGCACCGCTCGACGCAGAGGTTGCAGCGGATGCAACGCTCCTCGTCGATGATCATGGCGATTCCGCGGGGCCACGTCTGGAAGAAGTCCTGCTCCGGGTCGTCGCCGCCGACCTGCGCCTTGTCGACCATGTAGATCACGCCCTCGGGGCAGACGTCGGCGCAGAGCCCGCACAGGATACAGCGCGGCCCATCGATGTTGATGTTGTGGTTGCACTGGAGGCAGCGCGTCCCCTCGGTGATCGCGCCGCGCGTGTCGTACCCCACCTCCACGAGGCTCGTGAAGTCGCGGCGCAGCTCCGGCGGCGCCATCGGGATGTGCTGCCGCTCGGTGGCCTCGTAGAAGCGCGGCATGTCGTGGTCGAGGCTCTGGGTGATGACGGCGCGGTTGATGACCGGCAGCTCCTCGAGCTCCTCGCCCCGGAGCCCCGCCAGCCATCGGTCCACGCTGCGGGCGGCGCGGCGGCCGAGGCCGGCGGCCTCGATGATCGTGGCCGGCCCGGTGACGAAGTCGCCGACGGCGAAGACGCCGTCGACGTTCGTGCTGAACGTGTCGGCATTCGTGGTCAGGCGGCCCTTGTTGAAGGCGAACGTCAGGCCGTTCATCGGGCGCCCATCCCGGTCCCGGGGCGTCGTGCCGTTCAGGGGCGCGGACCGCCATGACGAGAGCGAGCCGCCCTCGACGACCTCCCGGGTGTCCGTCACGCCGACGTGGCGGTTCAGCTTGGCGCCGTACTCACCCAGAACGTTGAAGTCCGATGCCTGGCTCGTGCAGGGGATGACCATGTCGCACGGGATGACGAACTCGCTGCCGGGGATCGGCTCGGCGCTGCGACGCCCGCTGGCGTCGGGCGGCCCCAGGCGTGTCCGCACGAACCGCATGCCGCTCACCTTGCCGTCGGGGCCGGACAGGACCTCCTCCGGCGAGCTGAAGTACTCAAAGGCCACGCCCTCGAAGCGCGTCTCGTGGATCTCCTCCTCGTCGACCACCATCTCCTCGGGCCCACGGCGATAGACGACGGTCGAGGTCGTGGCCCCGAGGCGGAGGGCGGTCCGCGCGGAGTCCATTGCCGTGTAGCCGCCGCCGATGATCACGACGTGCTGCCCTACCCACTGCTTCTGGCCGAGGTTCGCGCGCTTGAGGAAGTCGACGCCGTAGATCACGCCGTCGAGCTCCTCGCCCCGGGTGTTCATGGCGACCGGGTACATGCAGCCGGTGGCCACGATGACCGCGTCGTGGTTCGCGCGC
>JASLBU010000133.1 GCA_030146365.1 Candidatus Limnocylindria bacterium
GGTGGTCGGGCGCCATCGGAGCGACCACCTCCTCGGTCGTCTGGAGGCGAGGATGACGCGTGGCCTCCTCGGCGACGGCCGCGACCCGTTCCCGGGTCTCCCGCACCAGGTCGGCCAGCTCGTCCGGTGTGGCGGCGCCGGTGGCGATGAGGCGCCGGGCGTTCCGCAGCAGAGGGTCCTCCGTCTCCACGGCCGCAATCTCCTCGAGCGAGCGGTACGTGTGCTCCGCATCGCTGCCGGCGTGCCCCCACAGTCGAACCGTGCGCAGATGGAGGAAGGCCGGCTGCCGGCTGGTCCGGACGTGCTCCACGGCCTCACCGACCGTCTGCCACAGCTCGTCCAGCTCACCCTCCGCGTGGAGGTAGCGGAGGTGCGGCTGATTCCCGAACGTGGCGGCGATCCAGCCGTCTGGGGTGGGAACGCTGATCCCCGTGCCGTTGTCCTCGCACAGCAGGAGCAGCGGCATCGGCATCCCCATCCGGACGGCGTACCGCGCGGTGTTGATGGCGGAGAGCGCGGTGGCGTGGTTCGCGCTGGCATCGCCGAACGAGCAGGCCACGATCGAATCGTCCGGCAGGCCGCTGGCGACGCCGACACGGCGCGCGCGCGCCAGGCTGAATGCGAGGCCCATCGCCTTGGGCAGGTGGCTGGCGATGGTGCTGGTCTGCGGCGGAATCCAGAGCTGGCGGCTGCCCCACACCTTGTGCCGTCCCTGAGCGATCGGATCGTCGCTCGACGCGACGACGCCGAGCAACGTGTCCAGTACCGGCGTCGTGCCCGGCACCTGGCGCGCACGGGCCATCACGAACGCCCCGGATCGGTAGTGCAGGAAGGCCGGGTCCGTCGGTCGCAGGCGGGCGCCAACGACCGCGTTGTTCTCGTGGCCGGCCGAGCCGATGGTGTAGAAGCTGCGGTCGGTCCGCTTCAGCGTCCGAGCGGCGACGTCCAGCTGTCGCGACGTCAGCTGGTCCTCGAACAGCGCCATGGCCGCTGCGGCCGTGAGCGAGGAGCCATCGGCGACGGCAGCGCCGGGCGCGAGCCGATGGCCCGCCGGCGAGGCGGTGGCGAGGGTCTGGTCGAGCTGCTGCTCGACGACGGCGACGCGGTCCCAGGTCATGCGGTCGGCGGGGCTCGGGCTGGCGGGGTGGCAGGCCGCGCCATGATACCGCCGCCGACCGCTACCGGCGCCAGACGGGGAAGTCGCCGCCCCCCGATGCGGCCGCCACGACGGTGCTCATCAGCAGCTGGAGGACGAGGGCGGTGAGGGGCGACCAGACGAATGGCCGGGGGAGCGAGGGTCTACGCATCTGGTGGTCTCCGGCGGCGCGGCGCTCGGTCGATCGGCCGGCGCGGGCGCAGCCCTATCCGAGCGCCTCGCGCTTACCGCCGCCTTACCGCTGGCTTACTGACCGCCGATCGAGATCAGCACCACGCCGAGCAGCGCCAGCAGCACCCCTGCCTGCCCGAGGCGTGGCAGCCGTTCGCCGAGCACGACGCGAGCGAGCAGCATCGTCACGATCGGGTAGAGGCCGGTCAGCGCTGCGGCGAGGCCGATGGGGAGGTCGTCACGCGCGACGACGTACAGGGCGTTGCCGCCCACGTCGAGCAGTCCCGCGATGGCCACGATCCGTACCGGGAAACGTCCCACGTCGACGCGGCCGACGGCGATGAGGGCCGCGATGCCCGCGGAGGCGGACCGGCTGAATACCAGCGCCCACAGCGGATCACCGTTGCGAGCCGCGAGGTCGATCAGCACGTACCACGCCCCGAAGCCGACGGCCGCCAGGCCCGCGAGGAGGAGCGCCTGCCGGCCGAGCTCGCTCCGCGACGCTCCGCTGGCCGCCACGGCGGCGGCTGCGGCGCACCCGACGCCGACCAGCTGGAGCGGCGCGACCCTGGCGCCGAGCAGCGCCCCCACGACGAGCGGGATGGCCAGGGACCCGGCACCGCTCAGCGCGGTGACCAGGCCCATGGTCCCCACCGACATGCCGCGGTACAGGGCCGCGAGGCCCAGCGCGCCGGCGAGCCCGGCCGCCAGACCGAGCAGCATGCCGTCGAGGGGGGGCATCGGCGGCTGGAAGAGAAGCGCAGCGGCAAGCAGCGCCACCAGCCCGATGCCGTGAGCCCCGGCGACCACGGCGAGGGCCCCGGCACGACGAGCCGCAACCGCGCCCGCGAAGTCGCCGGCGCCGAAGGACACGGCGGAGAGGATGCCGGCCGGCACCCCGGGACTGATCATGCGCGGGGATCGTAGCGGCCGCCCGTGGTGGGAAGCGCGACTGACTCGATCGTCCCGGTGCAGCCCCTGGACCGTCGTCGTAGGCTTGCGCCGTACCCCGGCTGCCGAGGTCCGGGCCCAAGGGGAGAACATCGTGACTGCCACCACTCAGGCCGCCCCGGGAATCGGTGGCTGGCACGCGCTCGTCATCGGCTCGGTGACCGTCCTCGCGGTCGGAGGAGGAATCGCCGCCGGCAGCTTCCTGATGAACGATCGCGACGCGGGAACTGGTGCCGCGGCCGGCTACGTGCCGGCTGACGCCCCGTTCTATCTCGAGTGGCGGCTCGACCCGTCGGCGGAGCAGGACGCCGCGCTCCGGGAGCTGCTGGTCCGGTTTCCTCCGATCGAGGGAGTGGACCTGGAGCGTCCCCTGTACGACCAGCTTGGCGAGGTGATCGACGAGCAGCTGGCACAGCACGACGAGGTGGACGTCACCTGGTCCGGCGACGTCGCGACATGGTTCGACGGCTCACTCGCGTTCGCCGTCACCGAGATCGACCTCGCGGCGATGGCCGAGCCGACCGATCCGATGGCCGAGCCCCCGATGCCGGGCATGCTCCTGGTGGCGGGGGTCACCGATCCGGATGCCGCACGCGCCTTCGTCGACAAGGTCGTCGCAGAGGCCGAGGCACAGGGCGGTGCCACGACGACCACCGAGCACCGCGGCATCACCATCCGGGAGGCGACTGACGGTGAGGGCGCCTTTGCCGTCACGGACACCGCCATCCTGGCGGCACCCGACGCCGCCTCGATCCAGGCGGCCATCGATACCGCCGAGGCGGGCGACGGCGGGCTGGTCGGGACCGACGAGGTGGCGGCCATGGTAGCCGCGCTCCCGAGCGACTGGATCGGGTTCGCCGTCTACGACCTCACCGAGATCATGGCGGCCACGATGACCCAGGCGGAGGCCGAGGATGCCGCGATGGCCGGCGCGATGCGGGAGCTGATCACGCATCAGCCGATGCGCGGCGCGATGGCGATCACCGCCGGCGGGGACCGGATCGCGATGGACAGCGTCACGCCGCAGCCGACCGGGCCGTTCGCAGTCGAGAACGCCGACCGAGGGCTGGCCTCCGAGGTGCCCGGCGACGTGCTGTTCTACAGCGAGAGCGGCAACATCGGCGAGGCGCTCTCGGCCGTCCTCGCCACGGTGAAGCAGGCGGCGGCCGCGGATCCCGCCGCCGCGGAGCAGATCGACATGGCGGAGGCGGCGCTCGGGGCCGACCTCGAGGAGCTCGGCGCGTGGATCGACGACGGCGCGATCGTGGCCGGCTGGGATGGGGTCGCGGCGTACGGCGGCCTGCTCCTCGTCCCGAACGACGTGGACGCCGCCGAGCGCCGGCTGTCGCAGCTGTCCACCTTCGCCGGCCTCGCGGCCATGGACCCGGCATCCGGCGTCACCGTCTCGGAGCGCGACGTGGCGGGCACGACGGTCACGACCATCGAATGGGCGGATGCGAACGCGATGACGGAGGGCATGCCCGGGGTGCCGACGGGTATCACCGTGGAGCTGGCCGTCACCGATGACCGCGCGATCATCGGCCTGGGCGATGCGTTCGTGGAGCTGGTCCTGGACGGTGGTTCTGATGGGACCCTGGCGGAGGAGCCGCGCTACGCGGACGCGGTCGACGATCTCGGCGGCGTGACCAACGCCGGCGTGGCGTGGATGGACATCCGTGGAGCGCGCGAGGCGCTCGAGGCGGCGTTCGGCCCGATGCTCACCTTCGTCGATCCGGACGGCGTGTACGAGACCGATGTCAAGCCCTGGCTGCTGCCACTGGACCGAGGCGTCACCGTGACCATGCTGGAAGGTGAGCTGCTCGTGCAGCGCGCCGCTCTCTTCATCGGGGAGTGATCCTGCCCGCACCGCTCGAGCCGCTGCCCGGCGAGCCGTCGCCGGGCGTGGGGGCCGCGGCTGCGCGGCTTCGGGCCGCGGGCGTGGAGGCGGTGACGTGGGGGAACGGCCGGCAGGAGCGCTACCCGGCCCACGAGCATCGCACGACCAAGCTGCTGGTCTGTGCCGAAGGCTCGATCACCTTCCTGGTGGGCGTCGGGAAGACGCCCGTGGAGCTGGGTCCCGGAGACGGCTTCGTGCTGCCGGCCGGGACGCTCCACGCCGCCGTCGTCGGGCCTCGGGGCTGCACGTGCCTCGAGGGCCACCGCCCCTAGCGGCGCTCGATCGACCGGGCAGCGAGGCGGGCCGCCTCCTCGTACCTGTTGTCGGCGTACCAGCGCCTGCCACGCCGGCGCGCCTGCAGCGACTCGGCGGCGTACAGCAGCGGGAACCGCAAGCCGTGGCGGCGCCACTGACGGACATGCTCCAGCTCATGGGCGAGCTCGGCCTGGCTCATCGGCCGCCAGGCGAAGATGTGTTCGCCAAGCGTGATCGCGAGCCAGTTGCGCAGGATGAGCCCCCCAGGCCGCCGCAGCCACGGCCACACGTGAACCCGGGGCCTGGTCAACGCGACCGGTTCGCAAGCAGCAGTTCCGGCCGGCCACCCCAGTGGTCGAGGAACCGGTAGAAATTCCTCCTGCTGAGCCGATCGCGCTCCTCCTCGGGCAACGAGCTGTAGCCGCGGTGCTCGTGGCGCTCGAATGGCAATGGCTCAGTCCGCACCGCCCGCCAGCCGGCGTCGCGGACGGCGAAGCTGAAGTCGAGATCCGCGTTGCGGTAGAACCGGAAGCGCCGGTCGAAGCCACCCACCGTGCGAAGCGCCTCGCGACGAACGGCGAGACAGTACCCCTCGATCGCGTCGACCTCACCCGCCGGCGCATCCTCGAACTCGCGCGCGTCGCGACTCGTGACGCCCCAGCCCCCGGCGATGCCGACCGATGGGTCGTCGAAGGCTGCCAGCAGTGGCGTCGCGAAGTCCCCCGTGGGCTCGAGTGACGCGTCCAGTATGACGGTCACCTCGCCACGCGACCGCATGAAGCCGAGCGTTCGGGCGTCGGCCCAGCCCAGCCGTCCGTCGGTGGGCACCGTCTCCGGCGCGATCGGCGCTGCGGCCAGTGCGGCGGACAGGTCACCCTCCGGTGCGTTCGCGACCACGACCAGCTCCCAGCTGACCGGCGGTGGGTGCGCCGCCAATCCCGCCACCAGGCGAGCCAGATCCGTCAGGTGCTCGTCCGCGGTCACCTGGACTGACAGTCGGAGACTCGCCGGTTCCGCCAGCAGGGAGGGGAGCTCGACGACACGGTCCGGTGGCAGCATCGGGCGCGCGGTGGAGCCGGAGGATCCGTCCTGCACCTCCCAGCCGAGGGCGGCAAGCTCGTCGCGCAGCGCATCGGCCCGAGCCCAGTCTCGCTGATCTCGTGCCGCTCGACGCGCGTCGAGCAGCCGGCGAACATCGTCGGGCGGACCGTCGGGAGCCATGGCGAACCGGAAGTACCTCTGGCAATGGCCTGAACGTCCCGGGCGGGAAATCGGCACCGCAACCTTACTATCCGACCACGAGCCGCACCTTCCGCACCTGCCCGGTGCAACGGCATCGTCAGTGCCCACACGGAGACAGAACGCAACCGATGATGACGAACGAGGTCGGGAAGCTGCTGACGGCTTCCGAGGTCGCCGACATGCTGCACCTTCACGTGAACACCGTGAAGCGGCTCGGAGATCGCGGCGAGCTCCCGTTCTTCCGGGTGTGCAAGCGGGGTGACCGGCGCTTCCGCTATGACGACGTGATCGAGTTCCTGCGGCGCGCGAAGTAGCGCCCCAGGACATCAGATGCTTCCGGCCCACGCCGGAGCTGCCCTCCGGTTGGGGGGACGGACGACCGCCGAGGTGCCAACCTCTCGGCGGTCGTTTCGTTGTGCCGCATAATCGGTCCACCCATGCCTGACGAACCCATGCTGCGCCTCGAGGAAGGCCGCCGACTCCTCGACTCCGGCGACCTGGACGCCGCGGTCCGCATCCTGTCTCCGCTGACCGGCCATCCAGACCCCGCCCTCTCCGGCGACGCCTGGATCGCCATCGGGACCGCCCGCTACCGCGCCGATGACGAGCCTGGGGCGCTGGCGGCCTGGAAGCAGGCAGCCGCAGCCAATGGACCGCTCGCCTGGCTGGCGTGGCGCAGCGTGGCCGAGCAATACGTGCGAGACGGCGATCTCGACGCGGCCATCGACGCCTACCGCGAGGCCGACCGGCGGGCGCCGCCGCACGAGAAGGGGCCGATCGCCAACCGCATCGCCTGGCTCCTCAAGGAGACCGGTCACGACTTCGCCGCGCGTCGGCAGTTCAACCGCGCGCGCGGGGCATATTCGACCTTCACCCCGTACGTGACGTACGCGATCATCGGCATCTGCGCGGTGCTGTTCGTCATCGACGTCATCCTGAGCAACGGTCAGACGCTGGCCGGAGGATTCCTGGGCGGGGGAGTGGGGCCGATCGGCGCGGAGCACCTGGTCAACGGCCAGCTCGTGGCACGCGGGGAGTGGTGGCTGCTCGTCACGAGCGCCTTCTTCCACCTCGGCCCGATCCACCTGGCCTTCAACATGTACGTGCTCTACCTGTATGGATCGATCGCCGAGCGGATGTACGGGCGCGCCGAGTTCGTCGCCATCTACCTGCTGTGCGCCATCGGCGGGGGCGTCCTCACCATCCTCGTCGAGCCGTTCCAATTCGCGGCCGGCGCCTCCGGGGCCATCTTCGGGATCATCGGCCTCCTGTTCGTGGTCAGCCGCCGGCATCATGCGGTCCTCGGCCGCGAGCAACGGATGATGATCGGCGGCATCGGCAGCTACCTGGTCTTCCTCCTCGTCTTCACCTTCATCGTCCCGAACATCAGCTGGACGGGGCACCTGGGCGGGCTCATCGTCGGAGCCGCGCTGGGCTTCCTGCTGCCGCCCACCGGGGTCGCGACGCTGGCCGGCCTGTGGCGTGCGCCGAGCGGCGACCAGCTGCGCTCCGGGATGCCCGTTGCGCTCCGCGCCGTGGTCTACACCGGCGTGGCGGTCCTGCTGGTCGTGGGGTCCGTGGTGGCGGTCGGCCAGCTGGGAGGCTGAGGGCGATGTGCTTCGACCATGACTCCCGACCGCC
>JASLBU010000157.1 GCA_030146365.1 Candidatus Limnocylindria bacterium
GCGGCCCTTGCGCGCGAGGAGGCGGCATTCACCGTCTTCCGCGAGCGAATCGCCGCGCTCCAGCCCGCGCTGCTGGACCTGCGCCTGGGGAACGGCGACACGGTCGAGGAGGTCATCGGGTACGACGGGCCGGAGCACTACGATGAGCACACCGAGCATCTCCGCGCGTGGTTCGCGCCGGAGGAGGACGAGGAGGAGGAGGGCGCGGGCGGGGCGTGAGCGCCCGGCCGCGGTCGTCCGGCGGAGGACCGTAGAATCGCCGCGATGAGTCCCACCGATTCGGCCGTTCGCGCCGCGGAGCTGCGTGCAGCGATCGAGGACGCGAATCACCGCTACCACGTGCTGGACGCGCCGACGATCAGCGATCGCGAGTACGACCTCCTATTCCGGGAGCTCGTCACGCTGGAGGCAGAGCACCCGGAGCTCGTGACGGAGGACTCGCCGACGCAGCGCGTCGGCGCACCGGTCGAGGGTGGATTCCCGCCCGTGCGGCACGACGTGCCGATGCTGAGCCTGGGCAACGCGTTCACCCACGACGACCTGCACGACTTCGATGCGCGCGTCCGCCGCGGCCTCGGGCGGAGCGGCGGTGACCCACCGGTCACGTATGTGTGCGAGCTCAAGATCGACGGCCTCGCGATCAGCCTCCGCTACGAGGGCCGGCGGTTCGTGCGCGGCGCGACCCGCGGCGATGGGACGACGGGTGAGGACGTGACCGCCAACCTGAGGACCGTGCGGGCCATCCCCATCACGTTGCGTGAGGATCCGCCCGCGGAGCGCTTCGAGGTCCGCGGCGAAGTGTTCATGCCGCGTGGGGCCTTCGCCACCCTCAATGCGCAGCTCGAGCGGGAGGGCAAGCCGCTCTACGCCAATGCCCGCAACACGACGGCCGGCACGGTGCGCCAGAAGGATCCCGCCGTCACCGCGTCGCGCCGGCTCAGCCTGTGGACGTACCAGCTGGTCGGCGCCCACGGTTTGGAGTCCCATTCGGATTCGCTGGAGCTGATGCGGCGCCTGGGCTTCCCCGTGAACCCGATCACGCGCCGCGCCGAGGGCGTGGAGGCGGTCATCGCCTTCACGGAGGAGTGGGCCGAGGCACGGCGCGAGCTCGACTACGAGACCGACGGGATCGTCATCAAGGTGGACTCGCTCGCCGACCAGGCGCAGCTGGGATTCGTTTCCCGGGCCCCACGCTGGGCAACCGCGTACAAGTTCCCGGCCGAGCAGGTGACCACCAAGCTCGAGGAGATCGAAGTCTATGTGGGCCGGACGGGGGCCATGACGCCCGTGGCGCACGTCACCCCCGTGTTCGTCGGAGGCACCACCGTGCGCAATGCGACGCTCCACAACATCGACGAGATCCGACGAAAGGACCTCCGCGTGGGCGACACGGTCGTCCTGCAGCGGGCCGGCGATGTGATCCCGGAGGTCGTGAGCGCGGTTGCCGATGCGCGTGACGGTACCGAGACCGTCTGGGAGATGCCGGCCGCCTGCCCCGTGTGCGGCACCGCGGCCGCGCGGGAGGAGGGCGAGGTCGTCACGCGCTGCCCCAACCCGTACTGCCCCGCCCAGCGCATCGGCGGCCTGCTGCACTTCAGCGGCAGGGGCGGGATGGACATCGACGGACTCGGCTACAAGATCATGCTCCAGCTCGTGGAGCGGGACCTGGTGAAGGAGCCGGCCGACGTGTTTCGGCTCGATGTCGAGACCCTGGAGAGTCTCGAGCGGTTAGGGCGCAGGTCGGCTGAAAAGCTGTTCGCCTCGATCGAGAATGCCAGGCGGCGGCCGCTGAGCCGCATCCTCATCGGTCTCGGGATTCGGCATGTCGGCGGCCAGACGGCCGTCGACCTCGCGGCATGGCTGGCGCGGGAACTGCCGCGGAAGGAATCCGAGTCGGAGGGCGAGTGGACGCGACGGGCGGCGGACCGGCTCCGTGAGGCGTCGGTCGAGGAGCTCATCGGCGTCTTCGGCATCGGCAAGGTGGTGGCGGAGGAAATCGTCCGCTTCTTCGCCGACGAGCACACCGCCGACACCCTCCACCGGCTGCTGAACGCCGGCGTGAGGGCGGAGGCGCCTGCGGCCGGTGAGCCGGAGGAGCCGGCCGACGGCCCGTTGACGGGGAAGACACTGGTGGTGACGGGCACCCTCCCGACCCTCAGCCGGACGGAGGCCGAGGAGGCGATCCGTGCCGCAGGCGGCCACGCCGCATCATCGGTGTCGGCCAAGACCGACTACCTGGTCGCGGGCGACAAGGCGGGCAGCAAGCTGGGCAGGGCGGAGGCGCTGGGCGTCCCCGTCCTCGACGAGGATGGACTTCGCAAGCTGTTGACGGAGGACTCATGACCGAAGCGATCAGGGCCGCGCTCGCCGGCGCCAGGGCGTATCTGTCCGATCACCCCGACGACGCGCGGTACACCGACTCGCTGGCCACGGCCAAGGTCGAGAGCGGTCTCCGGGTCCTGGTCCATGGACCGAACGGCGAGGAGCTCGTCACCGACATGCCCAGCGGCGTCGGCGGGACCGGCAGCGCGCCGAGTCCGGGGTGGCATCTGCGTGCCGCCGTGGCCGCCTGCGCAGCCTCGATCGCCACCATGCGCGCCGCGCAGCTGGGCTTGAGTGGGTTCGAGTGCGAGGTGGAGGTCGACAGCGAGTCCGACGACCGCGGCATCCTCGGGCTCGATGCGTCGACTCCGGCCGGTCCGCTGTCGATGCGGATCGGTTTCCGACTGCGCGCGGACGACGCGGCCCTCGATCGCCTGGAGGAGGTCGCCGTCTGGGCCGTGGAGCACTGCCCCGTCTCGGACGCGGTTCGGCGGGGCGTGCCGGTGCACATCGAGGTCACCGCTCCGTGACACCAGTCACGGTGCGTGACGCCCGGTCCGAGGACGCGCCCCGGATCGCGGCCATTGCCGCTGCCTCGTGGTGGGACACGTACCGCGACATCTTCGAGGCCACCTTCATCGAGAAGTTCGTGGCGAGGAATTACGCCGTGGACGACCTCGCGGCGCAAGCCGAGCGAGCGGCCGTGGCGGACGACCGCCACTTTCTGGTCGCCGAGCGGGACGGCCAGGTGGTCGCCTTCGCGCAGTACGGGGTCGGATCCAACGGGCCGGAGCTGTCCCGGATCTACGCCGATCCCGCGCACTACGGCACGGGCGCGGGTGGCGCGCTGCTGGACGAGCTCCACGAGCGCCTCCGGGGACGCGTCGATAGCTATCGGCTGGACGTGCACTCCCGCAATTCTCGGGCGCGGGCGTTCTACGAACGCAAGGGCTTCGCGGTCGTCGGCGGCGGCGCGACCCCGGACTGCGACCTCACGCTGGAACGGAGACTCTCCGACCCCGGCTGACCGGCCCTCAGCGGTGACCGCCCGCCATGCGTGTTGCCTCCGGCAAGGATCTGAGACGCCACATCGCGAGCACGCCGACCAGCGGGCCCACCGCCAGAAGGGCGAAGGCCGCGGTCCACGAGGCGGCCGATGACGGCTCCAGGAGACCGACGGCCACGATGGTGATGCCGCTGAGCAGGAACCCGGCGCTGGTCTGGAGGGCGAGTGCCGACCCCGCCGTGCCGGGCGGGGAGAGCTCGCTCACGGCGGTCGAGAATTGGGCCGAGTCAGCCACGACGGTGACGCCCCACACGACTACGACCGAGATCAGGAGCCACGTGGGCGCGTCGAACAGCAGGCCCGCCGCGACGGCGCTCGTGCCGGACAGCAACATCGCGACGATGGTCAGCGTGGTGCGGCCCAGCCGATCGGCCAGCGCACCCGCCCCGACGCATCCCACGGCCCCGGCCGCCACGACGAGGAACGCCACGGCGCTCGCGCCCCGCGTATCTGCCGAGCCGGCCGCGAGCCCGGCGGCGATGAAGACCGGAGCCCAGGTCCACATCGCGTAGAGCTCCCACATGTGGCCCAGGTAGCCGAGGTTCGCGAGACGCACGGACCGCTCTGCCAGCGCGGTCCGCGCCATGGTGAGGCTGAGCCGGACCGCGGGGACGGCCAGTGGCCCTTCCCTGATGAGCCGCCAGGCGAGCAGCGCGGCCACGACCCCTGACGCGCTCGCCGCCAGCACGATGAGCCGCCACTCGAGGCCGGCGACGCTGCCCAGCGCCCGCAGCCCGTGCGGTGCGGCGGATCCGAGCGTGATCGCGCCGGTGAGGATGCCCACCGCAAGTCCTCGATCGCGCCGGAACCAGCCCGCAAGGACCTTCATCGCCACGGGATAGACCGCGGCGATCCCGGCTCCGCTCAGCGCCCGGAGCGGGAGGGCGGTCAGGACGTCGACCGCCAGGAGCCCGAACGCGGCGTTGGCAATCGCGGCCAGCAGCGCCCCGCTCGCCACCAGGCGCCGGGCGGGGATGACGTCCGCCGCGCCGCTGA
>JASLBU010000187.1 GCA_030146365.1 Candidatus Limnocylindria bacterium
GGCACGGGCCCTGAGGTTGGGAGCGTGGGACACGCTCCGGCTCGTGACCCTGCCGGCGGCGGCGCCGCGAGTTTTCGCGGGCCTGCGAGTCAGCCTGTCGATGGCGGTGATCCTCATGGTGATCTCGGAGATGGTGGCCACCGTGAACGGCATCGGCTTCGAACTCGTCCAGGCACAGCGCAGCTTCCGCAGCCTGGACGTCTGGTCCACGATCCTCTTGCTCGGACTGGTCGGCGGGACGCTGAACGGGGCCCTCGCCGCCGTCGAGAGCCGGGCGCTGCGCTGGCAGCACGGCTGGCGGAGGCTCCGCGCATGACAGAACCGCAGCTGGTCGTGGAGCACCTGCAGTTCCGCCATCCCGACGCGGCAGCGGAGGCGGACCCGGCTCTCGCCGATGTGACGTTCTCCGTGGCGTCGGGTGAGCTGCTGGCGATCGTCGGCCGCTCCGGCTCCGGGAAGACGACCCTGCTGCGGTGCATCGCCGGCCTCCACACGCCAACCGGCGGGGAGGTGCGGATCGACGGACGGATGGTGACGGACGTGCCCGATGCACTTGCGGTCGTGTTCCAGGACTACAGCCGCTCGCTGTATCCGTGGATGACGGTCGCGTCCAACGTCGATCTGCCCCTCCGGCGCCTGAACCTCGATCGGGGCGAACGGCAGGAGCGCGTACGGTCAGCGCTCAGGGAGGTCGGTCTCGCCGATGCGGCCGGCCTGCATCCCTGGCAGCTGTCCGGCGGCATGCAGCAGCGGGTCGCCATTGCGCGCGCCATCGCCTACCGCCCCAGGCTGCTCCTCATGGACGAGCCGTTCGGCTCGGTCGACGCGGAGACTCGTGCCGACCTCCAGGACCAGCTGCTTGCGGTCTGGCGCGCGCACGACACCACGATTCTGCTCGTGACGCACGACGTCGACGAGAGCGTGTACCTGGCCGACCGCGTGCTGGTCCTGTCGTCTCCGCCCACGAGGGTCGCCGCCCAGCTCGCAGTTTCCCTCCCCCGTCCCCGCGACCAGATCGAGACGCGGGCCTCCAGCGCGTTCGTCGGTCTGCGGGCCGATGTCGCGCGAGCCCTGCGACACCGCTGAACCAGCCCGGCCAGGGATGCCGACGTCGGCGCGGGCGGCTCGGGCGTACGATGGCGACGATGCGCCCCTTTCTCCGCTCCACCGAGCGCGAGCTGCTCGATGGACCGGACCTTGACCCGGCGGAGCTGGAGCGCAACCTGCGCGAGATGGCGATGCTGAACCGGCTGCCGGGCGGCGTCGGAACCAGCGTCACAGCGACCCTGCGCCTGCTCGAGGCGGCGGAGATGCGGGTGCGCCGCGTCCTGGACGTCGGGAGCGGCTCCGGCGACTTCGCGCGTGCCCTGCGGCGCCGATCGGGCGTGCCGATCCTGCTGGCCGACAGCAGCCCCACGGTGCGAGTGATCGCCGCGCGGACGGTTGCTCGTACATCCGACGTGGAGCTCATCGACGCGGATGCCCGTTCTCTGCCGCTGGACGACAGCTCGGTGGACGTCAGCCACGCCTCACTACTCCTTCATCACCTCGATCCCCCGGACGCCGTTGCGGCCCTTCGCGAGATGCGGCGCGTCGCACGGGCCGGCGTCGTCATCAATGACCTCCGACGCGGTCACCTCGCTCTGCTCATGACCGCCGCGACGGTCCTCGCGTTCTCGCGGTCCCCGTACACCCGCCATGACGGGGTGCTCTCGGCACGGCGTGCCTATACCCTGCCCGAGCTCGACGCGCTGGCGGCGGAGGCCGGACTTCACCCCGTCGCCCGCACGCCGGCGTGGTGGCCCAGAGTCACGACCACGTACCGATGAACGGCGCACTGGACGCCGACGTGGTGGTCGTGGGCGCCGGCCCGGCCGGGTCCGCAACGGCCGCCGCCCTCGCGCGGGCGGGCCGTGACGTCCTGCTCCTCGAGGCCGCCCGCCACCCGCGGGCGAAGGCGTGCGCCGAGTACGCCAGCCCCCGAATCGTCGAGGAGCTTCGGGCCGTCGGCCTCGCCGATGGCGCCTGGCAGGCCGACGCTCAGCCCGTGGCGGGCATGCGCGTCATCCGAGGGGCGCACGGGGCGGACGTCACCTACGAGGACGCCGCGGGTTCCCGTCCGGCATGGGGGCTCGACCGCCTCACGTTCGACGCGGTCCTGGCCGCGCACGCGGTCGACTCGGGCGCGCGCCTGCGGGAACGCACCGTCGTCCGTGGCGTCGAGCTGCGGGACGGCGTCGCGATCGTTGCCCTCGGTACGGAAGAGCGCATTCGAGCCCGGTGGGTGATCGGCGCCGATGGCGGGCGCTCCCGGGTGGCGCGCTCCCTGGGCGTCGAGCGGCCAGTGCGGGCTCCCCGCCGTCTCGGCCTGGTCGCGCACTACGAGGGCCTCCCCGACCTGGCGCAGCGGGGAGAGATGCACGTGGGACGCGGCCTGTACATCGGCCTGGCGCCGCTGGCCGGCGGCCGGCTGAACGTGGGCATGGCCCTCCCCCTCGACCGCGCCGGCGGCCCCGCGGAGGCCCGGTTCGAGGCTGCCGTCGCGTCGCTGCCGGCGGTCGCGCGCCGGCTCGCCGGGCGACGCCGCCTCACCGCCATCCGGGGTTCCGGGCCGATCGGGCATCGCGTGGCGCGGCCGGCCGGTCCGGGCTGGATGCTGGTGGGAGACGCCGCCGGCTTCGTCGACCCGTTCAGCGGTGAGGGCATCTTCCGCGCGCTCCGCTCCGCCCGGGCCGCGGCCGAGGCGCTCGGGCCCGGCGACGCAGGGGCTGCCGACCGCTACCGCGCCGCGCGCCGGCGGGCCTTCGCGTCCAAGGACGCGCTCACGTGGCTGGTGCAGGGGATGCTGGCCGCGCCGCCGCTGCTCGACTACGCGTTGCAGCGCCTCGACGAGCGTCCGGCGTTGGCGCGCCGATTCGGCTCGGCGCTGGGAGACTGCCGGCCGGCCACGGATGTCCTGTCTCCGGCCTTCCTCGTGCAAGTGCTCCGTCCATGAACAGCGTGATACGGATCAATATCGCCGCCCCGTACGCTCGCATCTTCGAGATGGCCGCCGATGTCGAGCGCTGGCCGGAGATCCTGCCGCACTACAGATACGTGCGTCGCGTACCGGCGCCCAATGGCGAGCGTCGATTCGCGATGGGCGCGCTGCGCGGCAGCATCCCGGTGTCCTGGGAGGCCATTCAGCGGCCGATGCCGGAGCAGCGCCGCATCGAGTTCCTCCACACCGGTGGCGTGACGCGGGGCATGCGGGTGGCCTGGATCTTCGAGCCGGTCGCCAACTTCGCGGGCGAAGCCTGGAACGTCCGCATCGAGCACGAGCTGGACCTCGGCTGGCCCGTCATCGGAGGGCTGGTGGCCGACCGGGTCATCGGGCCCCAGTTCATCGACGCCATCGCCGGCCGAACCCTACGCACCATCCGCGACCTGGCCGAGCGCGGCGCATGACACGCGTGGCGGTCACCGGCATCGGTGCGGTCACTCCCATCGGCCACGGGCGGTGCGGCCTCTGGACCGGCGTCATGGCGAACCGCTCGGCGGTCCGCGCCATCGACCGCTTCGACGCGTCCCCGTTTCCGTCGCGCATTGCTGCCCAGATCGACGATTTCGTGCCCGGCGATCATCTCGACGCTCGTCGCGCGCGACGACTGGACCGCTTCAGCCAGCTTGCCGTGGTGGCGGCCCGCATGGCGAGTGACGACGCCAGCCTCGGCGGGGAGGCGCAAGACCCGCGCCGAACCGGCGTCTGGATCGGCTCCGCGCTCGGCGGCGTGGCATTCGGAGAGGAGCAGCACGAGGCGTACGTCCTCGGTGGCGTGCGAGCCGTCGCCCCCACCCTGGCGACCGCCGTGTTCGGTGGCGCGGCTGCGTCGAACGTGGCGATCGACCAGGGCATCCGTGGCCCGGCCATCGGGAACGCCAACTCCTGCGCGTCCGGCGCCATCGCCATCGGACAGGCGTTCCACGCCGTTCGCGCGGGGATCGTGGACGTGGCGCTGGCCGGCGGTGCGGAGGCACCGCTCGCGCCGCTCACCTTCGGGGCCTTCGCGATGATCGGTGTGCTGTCGACGAGGAACGACGATCCGGCGACGGCCAGCCGCCCGTTCGATGCGGGGCGCGATGGGTTCGTGATGGGAGAGGGCTCGGCGATCGTGGCGCTGGAACGCTGGGACCACGCCAAAGCCCGGGGCGCACAGATCCTGGCGGAGGTGATGGGCTTCGGCGCCTCGACCGACGCGCATCACCTCACGGCTCCCCTTCCCTCCGGCGAGTCCGCGGCAGACGCGATCACCACTGCCCTGGCGGATGGCGCCGTCCGTCCGGAGGCGATCGAATACGTGAACGCCCACGCCTCGTCCACCGAGCTCAACGAGCTGGCCGAGACGCGCGCGCTGCATGCCGCGCTGGGAACGCGGGCGCGCGATGTACCGGTCTCCGGCACGAAGGGCCTGTACGGGCACGCGCTCGGGGCGAGCGGGGCCATCGAGGCCGCGATCACCGTCATGGCGCTGGCCAGCGGCACTTTGCCCGGAACCTGCAACCTCGAGACCCTCGACGAGCGCTGCGACCTCCGGGTCCTGCGGGAGCCGATGACCGTTTCGCCCTCGGCCGCGCTGTCGACGTCCTTCGGCTTCGGCGGCATGAACGCCGCCCTCGTGCTGCGTCCGGTTGCGGGCGGCGACGGAACCTACATCGAGGGCGTGTAGTCAGCCTCGAAGTACGGCGCCGGGTCGTCCTTGAAATCGAGCATGCAGCCACGGCCGCAGAAGTAGTAGGTCTGCCCTTCGTGCTCGGCGGTCAGGCCCTTGGTCTCGGCGTCGGCCGTATCGACCTGCATGCCGCACACGGGATCGTTGGCGGTCGTCATCGCGTCGTCTCTCCTGGTGGGGATCGTTCTGGATCGGTGACCAGCACGAAGCCGGCCATGGTGCCCGGGTCATCGGGTGCGCCGCCGCCCATCTCCATCGGGTCAATGGGTGCGGGGTCGGCATGCGCCGGGTTGGCGAGGAAGATGGCGGCGCCGCCCACCAGGAGCGCCACCACCGCGATGCCGGCGAGGTAGCCGTACTCGCGGACGCGCTCCATCAGTGGCGGATGGAGGATCTGCTGGGGACTCTCCGGCGCACGGAACGAGCGCAGGCGCAGCGCGTTGGTGACGACGCTGACGCTGCTCATTGCCATTGCGGCGGCCGCGATCACCGGGTTCAGCAGGATGCCCAACAGCGGGTAGAGCAGTCCCATCGCCACGGGAATGAGCAGCACGTTGTAGCCGAAGGCCCACACCAGGCCCTGCTTGATGACGCCCACGGTCTTGCGGGACAGGGCGATGGCAGTGACGATCGTCCGCAGGTCGCCGCCGATGAGGGTGATGTCGGACGCGGCCATCGCGACGTCGGTCCCGGTGCCGATGGCGATCCCCAGGTCCGCCCGCGCCAGCGCCGGCGCGTCGTTGATGCCGTCTCCGACCATGGCCACCACCCGTCCGGCAGCCTGGAGCTCGGCCACCTTGGCGCTCTTCTGGTCGGGCCGCACGTCGGCCAGCACGTGGCTGATGCCGGCCTGCGCGGCGATCGCCTCAGCGGTCGCGCCGTTGTCGCCGGTGAGCATCCAGACCTCCAGCCCCAGTGCCTCCAGCTGCTGAACCGCAGCGGACGATTCCGCCTTGAGCGTGTCCGCGACCGCCACCAGGCCGATGAGCCGGCCGTCGGCGACGACGAACATCGGGGTTGCACCGGCCGCCGCGAGCTCGGCCGCGGTCGCCTCGAGCGGCCCGAGCTCCACGTCGCTCTCCACGAGGAGCGCCCGATTGCCGATCGCCACGGCGCGTCCGGCGACGCTGGCCCGGATGCCGGAGCCCGGGAGCGCCGCGAAATCGGTCGCCGGCGGCACGTCGACGCCCTGCGCCCGCGCATGCGCGACGATCGCCTGGCCGAGCGGGTGCTCCGACCCGAGCTCGGCAGCGGCAGCCAGCCACAGCAGGTCGGTCTCCGTCACGCCGTCGGCGCACACGACCCGCGTCACCGCGGGGCGCCCACGCGTGAGCGTCCCCGTCTTGTCCAGCACGACCGTGTCGATCCGCCGCGTCGTCTCCAGCGCCTCGCCGCCGCGGACCAGGATGCCGTACTCGGCCGCCTTGCCCGTTCCGACCATGATCGCCGCGGGCGTGGCGAGCCCCAGGGCGCAGGGGCAGGCGATGATCAGCACGGCGATCGCCACGCTGACGGCGAAGGCAACGCCCGGACCGAAGACGAGCCATCCCAGCGCGGTCAGCCCGGCGATCACCAGCACGATCGGCACGAACACGCCGGCCACGCGGTCCGCCAGCCGCTGGAGGGGCGCCTTGCTGCCCTGCGCCTCCTCGACGAGCCGCACGATCTGGGCGAGCGCGGTATCAGCACCCACCCGGGTCGCGCGGAGGACGAAGGACCCCGTGCTGTTCAGGGTCGCGCCGATGACCTGGTCGCCGACCACCTTGTCGACGGGCAGCGATTCCCCCGTGAGCATGCTCTCGTCCAGCGCCGACGCGCCATCGGTCACGATCCCGTCCACCGGCACCCGCTCGCCGGGCCGCACGCGGACGAGGTCCCCGACCGCAACCCGCTCCACCGGCACCTCATGCTCCTCCCCGTCGCGGATGACGCGAGCGGTCCGCGCCTGCAGGCCCATGAGCGCCCGGATCGCCCCGGCGGTCTGCTTCTTTGCGCGCGCCTCCATCCATCGGCCGGCCAGCACCAGCGCGATGATGATCACCGCCGTCTCGAAGTACAGGTTGGGCGGGAACCCCCACGCCGCGGCCAGTCCCGGCCACAGCGTGACGAACGCGCTGTAGCCGTAGGCGACGCTGGTCCCCACGGCGACCAGCGTGTTCATGTTCGTGGACCGATGGCGCGCGGCGCTCCACGCCGCCCGGTAGAAGACCGAGCCGGCCCACGTCTGCACGACGGTTGCGGCGATCAGCAGCAGCGGGGCGACGACCGCCATCTCCAGCTGGAGCGGCAGATACATCAGCGCCATCATGCCGAGGCCGATGGCGAGGCTGACCGCCGCCTTTCGCCGCAGGTCGGCGATCTCCTTGTCGCGCTCCGCCTCACGCGCGTCGGCCGCCGCTGCGGGAGCGGGCTCCGCCTGGGCCGGGCGTTCCCGGACGTCATACCCGGCGGCCCGGACCGCGTCGTGGAGGACGCGAAGGTCGGCGCGGTTGGCATCGAAAGCCACGCGCGCTCGCTCCGTCGCCAAATTGACGCTGACGTCCGCCACCCCCTCGACCCGGTTCACGAAGCGCTCGATGCGGTTCACGCACGACGCGCAGGTCATGCCGCCGATGTCGATCGAGACGACCTTGAGGGGCTCCCCGGCGGGCGGCGGCGCAGCGATCGCGCGGTTCGTCACGAGCGGATCAGCCGCTGGATCGCGGCGGTCGCTTCCGAGACCTTCGAATCGTCACCGGCCGCCGCCGCCTCCATGACGCAGTGGCGCATGTGCTCATCGAGCAGGCCGACAGCGACACCCTGGAGTGCGCGCGTCACGGACGAGACCTGCGTGAGGATGTCGATGCAGTAGCGGTCCTCGCCGACCATCCGCTGCAGCCCGCGGACCTGCCCCTCGATCTTGCGCAAGCGCTCCAGGTACTCGTCACGACTCATGGTGTAGCCTGCCATGAGTCGATGATAGCATACCCCCCTCCCCTAGGTCGAGCGAGGCTCCACCGCGGCCTCTGGAGGCGGAGCCAGGCGCCGGACGCAGTCGCGAAGCCGGTCGATGTCGATCGGCTTCGCGATCACCTCCGCGGCCTCGAGCGTCTCCTTCGGCCGGTGCCAGTAGCCCGACAGGATGACGACGGGAATCGAGGCCAGCTCGGATCTTCGGAGCATCGCGGAGCGCAGGGCGAAGCCGGACATGGCAGGCATCAGCAGGTCGGTGATCACGAGGTCCGGAACCCGATCAGCCATCAGGCTGAGCGCGCGGGCTCCCGAGGCGGCCATCGCCACCTCGTAGCCGTCGGCCTCGAGGATGTCCCGAACGAGCTCACGGATCGACGCGGCGTCGTCCACGATGACGATGAGCGGCTGTCGCGCCGCTCCGGGGAGATGAAGAGCGGCCGGAGGGTCCGGCCGCCCGGAGATTGCCATCGTTCCGGCGCCGCTACGCCGATGCGATCTGGACAGCGAAGTTGGCGAGGCTCTTGGCCAGCGTATCGGCGCTGGCCTTGATCTCCTTGCGCATCGCCGTCGCGGCGTCGCGCAGCTCGGTCTCCTTGCGGTCGCGCGCGATCTTGATCACCGCATCCGCAGAGTCGTGCTGCTTGCGCTTCAGATTGAGGAGCACCGCGTGCGCCTCGTACGCCTCGCTCTCCTCAGAGCCTGCCTTCTGCGACGTCTCCTCGGCCAGCTTCGAGAGTGCCTCGGCCACCTCTTCGCGCTCGCCCTGGGCCCCGAACGGCTGGCCAAACTTCTGAAGAGTCTTGAGGTGCCGCTGGTCGACCTTCAGATCGGCCTGAAGCTGCTTGCGGACCTCGGGCACTGGATGCGATCGGGACAGGGCCTCACCGCAGGCGCAGATCGTTTCCTGGATCGCGATGGCCTCGTCGAACTCGTGCTTGATGAACTCGGTACCGGATGGCATGTGCGCTCCCTGAAATGTGGTGTGACGGCAGATTCCAAGGCAAGCGGTGTGCCCCGCGGGTCGAATTCGGCGGTCCGTCAGCCTGCCGAGGTCGTTCCCGACCAAGGGAGCCGGATCGTGAAGGTGGACCCCGATCCCTCGGTGCTCTCGACCGCGAGCGTGCCGCCCAGCTGCTCGAGCACCTGACGGCAACCGGCCAGCCCCAGGCCGATGCCTCGCAGCATCGTGGCGTTCGATCCGCGGCGGTACGGCTGGAAGATCCCGCCCAGCTCGGACGCGGGGATGCCGATCCCCTCGTCTCGCACCGAGATCGCCACCTCACGGTCGCCGGCGCGCACGTCAATGGTCACGGTTCCGCCGTCCGGGCTGTACTTCACCGCGTTGTCCACCAGGTTGTCCAGCACACGCTCGAGCCGACCGGTGTCCCAGGTGCCGATCAGGACCGGCTCGCCCCGAACCTGGATGCTGTGGCGCTGCGCCCTTCCCCGATGCTCGTCCGCGAGCTGCGTCAGTACGGGAACGAGGTCCGTCTCGACGAGGTCGAGCGGCAGCGACTGGCGCGAGCGGATCATGGCCACATCCATGAGCTCTCCCACCAGGCGAGCCAGCTTGCCGGTCGTGCGCTCCGCGTTCAACAGGTTCCGCGCCAGCTCCTCCGTTCCGCTCCCCGCGTTCTCGAGGCGGCTGAGCCGGCGCTGGGCGAGCTGCACGTTCCCCAAGATGGCCTGGAGCGGCGTGCGCATGTCATGGGATGCCATCGCCAGGAAGTCGTCACGCAGCCGCAGCGCCTCCTGCGACTCGTGCAGAAGCCGCGAGTTGTCGACCGCGAGGGCCGCTCGCCCCGCCAGGTCCATGAGGAAAGTGCGGTCTGCCTCCGAATACTGGTGGCCGGACTCCGCGCCGGCGAGCGTCATGGCGCCGAGCACCTGGCCGCGTGCGATGAGTGGCAGGATGGCGACGGAGCGCAGGCCGAGCTGCCGAAGCAGCTCCAGGTGCTCCTGGTCGGTCGCGCGGGCGCGAAGCATTTCGTCACCGATCTCCGGGAGGATCAACGCCTCCCCCGTAGAGATCACCGTCGCGACGCCACCGCCCCGCTGGGGGTCCGGCGGATAGCGCCGCTCCAGTTCTTCCACGAGGAAACGCATCTGCGCGTCCGGGTGCGCGACCGCCGCGCGGTGCACGCCGTTCTCCGCCAGGACATCGACGACACACCAGTCGGCCACGGCCATGACAACGGTCTCGGCGAGCGACTGGAGCGCGGCCTCGTAGTCCGTGGTGGCCGCGACGGCCGCCCCGGCATCGGCCAGCAGACGAAGCCGCTCCTCCGTGCGCTTGCGCTCCGTGACGTCCTCGAACGCGTTGACGACGAACCGCACCGTCGATCCGTCGACAACCGGCGAAGCCTTCACCACCGCCCACCGCTCGCCCGGTTGATCCCGGACGCGGAATCCGACCAGGGAGGCAGGCTCGGCTTCCCCCCGCAACGCGCGGCGTCCGGGCAGGGAGTCTCTCGAGAGCGGCTGCCGGCGCTCGTCCATGAGCTGATAGCGACCCATGACGTCTTCGAGCGGCGCGGCCACCAGCGCGTCAGCCGATTCGTAGCCGCTCTGTCGTGCAGCGGCCTCGTTGGCAAACAGCAGCCGTCCGTCCGGCCCCTGGACGGTGAAGGGGCCCGCGACGCGGCGCAGGACCTCGATCAAATCTTCGGCGCCCGCATCCCACCCCGCCTCGACGCGCTCCGTGTGTCCGGCGTCGCTCACCTCAGGCCACGCACTGCGATACGCAGGCGCGGCTCACGACGTCCAGCAGCCGGTCGATCGCCACCGGCTTCTGCAGCCACCAGCGCGTCCCCACCTGGGCCGCCTCCTCCTGGATTCGGTAATGCGCGGCGACCACGACGAAGGGCAGGCCGCGCTGGCGCAGGTGCGCCGCAAGCTGCCAGCCGTCCATGCGCGGCATCCGCAGGTCGACGATGGCGACGCAGGGCCGGGCGGCCAAGTCGAGCACCTCGAGCGCCTCGAGGCCGTCGCCGGCCTGGAGGACATGCCAGCCCTCGTCTCGCAGGATCTCGACGTACAGCGCCCTCAGGGACGGATCGTCCTCCACGACGAGCACCGAACCACCGGTCGTCATGCCGGTGATCCTAGTCGACGGCCCCGCGGCGGACGCAATGAGGCGTCGCGTCAGCCCGCGAGCGAGGCGACGGCCGCGCCCGAGAGGCCGGTGGCGTCGAGAATCGCCATCGGATGCACCGGCCGGCGAAGTCGGATGGCGTCGACGGCCTGCGTCAGATCCTCGAGGGCGGGGCCGAAGCTATCGGCGTCATGGCAGACCACGATCACGGTGCCACGCCGCCGGCTCGCGGCAAGCCCCCGCGACAGCTGGTTGATCAGGGCCACCGGGTCGCCCGGCGTCGCGTCGTACAGGACGAGCCCGTAATCCCGCTTCCACACGCGGTCCACGGCCCGATTGGTCATGCCCAGCCGATCGACGTCCACGCCCATCGTGAGCGAGAGCATCTGCTCGATCCTCGTGACGGCCGCCTCGTCACCACCGATGACGCATGCGGCCTTGTCGGTCAGGTCAACCGGGGCGATGGACGAGGTGGCGGGACGGCCGTCTGCCTGACGAGCCAATCCGCGGCGACGGAGCCTTGCGCGTGCGGCGCACGTCTCCACGTGGGTGCATGCCCACGCTCGCTCATCGGCGGGCGACACCGGTCGGAAGGCGTTGCGACCACTGCGCCCGCAGCGAATGCACGTCCGTTGGCGTCGAGACGATCCCCCTTGCATGCCTCATGGCAATGCAGTGCGTGTGCCAGCCCGCAGGTATTGACTCCAGCCACTCGCGCGGTCGTGCGGAGACGGAGGCGGATGCCGCATACTTCACTCGTTACGCCCAGGGAGAGAGCCGGTGTCGCAGGCCACGGACCGCACGCGCGCGCAGGACGGCAATCCGCCGGCGGCCGCCGTCGGCAGCAAGCACATCATGGTCGTCAACGACACGGAGGAGATCATTGAGCTCTTCCGCGACATCCTCGAAGGGATGGGCCACCGGGTCACGGCCACCACCTACGCGCCGGACGAGCTCAAGGAGATCATCGGCCACGAGCCGGACCTCGTGATCCTGGACCTGGTCATCGGCGGCGAGAAGGTGGGATGGCAGCTGGCGCAGAAGATGCGCATGGCGCGAGAGACGGAGTCGATCCCGATCGTCATCTGCACCGCCGCCACCGAGCAGGTCCGCGAGCAGGAGGGCTGGCTGACCGCACAGGCGATCAAGGTGGTCCTCAAACCGTTCACGATCGACGAGCTCGAGGTCGCGGTCACCAAGGCGCTCTCACTGCCGGGGTTGCGAAGCTAGCCTTCGCCCCGAGCGTCAGATGGCGCGCCCGATCGCGATGCGCGCATGACCGCTACGATGCCCATGAGGCCCGATCCGAGGAGATTGGCCCCGGCAGAGAGCGGGTGACGGCGCCGGCGAAGCCGCCGATGCCGATGAAGATGACCGGGGTCACTGGCGCGCTCCTCTGTGGTACAGCCGAGCCTGCCGATGGAACTCCGCAGCGTGGCGTAGACCCGGCGGCGGGTCTCGGGTGCGGTGGCGATTCCTGATGATGAGACCCGACGAAGTGCCGTCCGGCGCTCCCCTTCGAGGGCGGCGGCACCATCATGCGCCTCCGCGCTGATACGCTTCGGCCATGACATCCATGAGCCGACGCACCGATATGGTGCCCGTCCTGTTCAAGGGTGGTCCGCTGCACCGGCAGGTCCACGTGTGGGCCAAGGCCGACGCGGAGGGCGCCACCGTCGTTCGGATGGACCACGACGGGGGCAGTGGCTTCTACATCCGATCGCGCCGATGGCGCAGCCTGCTGAGCACGCACCGGGCACTCATCTACGCGTGGAAGGCTGAGACGTACCCATCGGAAGCGCCGCGACCGAGCGCGGCAGCAGCAGTCCGCGGCGCCGACCGGGGGCGCAGCGGCAAGACCGGAGCGCGTACGCTGGACGAGTCGGAGAGCCGACCCCAGGCGTCATAACTGGTCTCGGCGGTCGGAGCGCCGAATGCGGCTCATGACGGCGAGCAGAAGCATCCCGGTCCCCGCCAGCTGCCACGGCCAGCTCCCGGGCGATGGGAGTCCCGTGTCGGGCATGCTGGCGCCGAACCGGTCGGCGAGCTGCTGCAACCGGGAGTCGGAGATGCGGTGCGTCAGCTCGCACAGCCCGGTTGCCAGCTCGCCGTTCCAGATGTCGTCGCCGGCCAGGACCAGGTAGGACCCGCCGGGCTCGAAGCCACTGCCACTGACACCTGCTGGAGGATCGAAGGGCTCGATCGACGTGACGGTCCCCGCCGCGATCACCCGCCACCGCTCGGATCTGGCGTGGCTGCCGTCCAGGACTGACTCGATGACACCCGGCGTCTCGCCCGACTCGCCGCAGCTCAGCCCGACTGACGGGCCCACGGATGTCGCCAGGGCGGTCGCCGCCAGACTCACTGCGGCGCTGCCGAGAAGAGCAGATCGAGAGCGACTCACGGTCAAGCCACCCCTCGTCAGCCGGGGGTGGGGTGGCCTACGGGGCTCGAACCCGTAACCTTCGGAGCCACAATCCGATGCTCTGCCATTGAGCTAAGGCCACCACGAACCGCGCGTGGACGAGCGCGGGACGGCGGGTATCGTCGCCGATCGGCCGTCAGGGCGCAACCGACCGATCAGTCTCCTCGCCCGCGGAAGATGAGCAGGATGAGCGCCGCCCCGATCGTGGCGATCACGAGCGCACCCAGCCATCCGTCCGCCTCGGACATGCCGAGAACGTTCACCCACACGAAGCCGCCGATGAGGCCGCCGACGATGCCCACCAGCATGGTGCCCAGGCACCCCATGCGCTGGCGGCCGGGGACGAAGGCGCCCGCGATGGCGCCGGCGAGGAGCCCGATGATCATCCAACCGAAAATGCCCAGGTCAGGCATGTGATGTCCTCCTTCGACTGTCGTGCCGGCGGATCATGACGGGCGGATGGTCACCCTGGAGCGAGAACGCCGCACGCCGTGCCGCCTCAGTCCTCGACCGTCCGGGTGAAGTCGACGACGACCGATCCCTCGGTGACCTCCGCCGGGAAGCGCTGCAGCGGCTGGCCATCGGCCTCGACCGGGAGGCCCTCGAACGTCCAGGTCCGACCGTCGCAGTCGGCGAGGCGGTCGGCGGCCACCTCGACCGGGCAGTCCGTCCGCCCGGGGCTCGCGGCGTTGAGGACCGTCACGCCGCCGAACGAGGACTCCACCACGATGATGCGCAGCTGCGATCGTCCGTCGCCGGCGTCCCGCTCTCCATCGTGGCCGTAGGACCGCACCAACAGCTGGTCCCGTTGGATCGGCCCCTCGCTGACCTCCGACAGGGTGGCGACGATGGTGACCGCGTCATCCCTGGGCGGCGCGAGGCTGAAGATCGCCGGCCGCACGAGCGCCGCGATGCCGAGGCCAGCGAGGGCGATCAGCAGGCAGCCGATGGCCGCGCGCCGAACCGGAACCGGTTCGTCATGCATGGCAGCCGACCTCCGAGTCGGGCGGCAGCAGCTCCACGATCGTCGCGCCCGTGCAGTTGTAGAAGGTCGTGACGTCGTGGGTGGCCATCCGGTCGTCGATTCCCCGCCGCACCAGCGCCGTGTGACCGTGGAGCCAGAGTGGCGGGCCGATCCGGTCGACGAACCATTTGAACGCGGGGAATCCCCGGTGCGCCAGATCGGTGTCGTCGTTCACTCCGCGTGGAGGCGCGTGCGTCACCACCAGCAGCGGACGTCGCGCACGGGCACGCGGCCACGCACCGATCACCTTCCTCCACATCCCGACGGACGAGACCTGCATGCCACGCTGGTTGTAGCGGGGTGACCCGGAGAAGCCGATGAGTCGCAGCCCGGACTCCTCGACGACCCTCCCGTCCACCATCGGCTCAGGGAGGAGAACACGCTCGGTGTGCGCCCAGGCGGCTCCGACGTCGTGGTTGCCTCGGACGTACCGCAGCGGCGCGTGGAACGCATCGGTCACGAAGCAGAGATAGTCGGGCTCCAGGTCCCCTGCGCCGATCACCAGATCGACCTTGCCGATCGCCTCGCGCGTGCCCGGCGAGTCGAGGCTCTGATCCGGTTCGTCGCTCACCGCGAGGATGCGGATCGGTCGGCCCTCTCGGCCGGCGAAGGGGACGGGGTCCGGCCACCTGATTCGGAGCCGATCCGTCACACGTCGGACCGATCGTCGCGTGCCAGTTCCTGGCGGGAGAGCTCGTCCTCCGGCGTTCGCTGCTCGACAGTCCGGGACATGCGGCCGGCCGCAGCGCGACGCACCGATTGCGAGCCGATCAGCGCGCCGGTGTCCAGGTGCGTATGCCCCTGGGTGCTGATGCCCGGCAGGGTCAGCTGCGTGACATCGGCGTCGATCTCGATCGCCCCGGCCAGGCGGGCGCCGGCCACCCGGTTGTGGCCGTCGGCGACGTAGTACTCGTCCCCCACCTGGACGAGCTCCACGGGAGGGAGCATGACGAGCCGATCCATCGCCGTCGTGATCCGTTGCCAGCGAGCCCGCCAGTTCTCCCCGCGGAGACGCGGCAGGGGCAGGAAGTCGGCGGTGTTCTGCGATGGGTGGCGCATCGTCCCGACGATGCGGTCGATCTCGACGCTGTGCAGCCCGATCCCCCGCCGGGGGGCGCGGCTCGCCTCCGGGTGCCGCTCGTAGAGGGAGGGAAGCACCGACCGAGCGGTCTCGCGATCGGCGGCACCCGGCGAGCGGCGCAGGATCGCCTCGAAGACGCGGTTCGCGAACGTCCCGACGACCATGAGCAGCGCGAGCCGGGACAGGACCCGACGGGCCTCGGCAATGAACGAATGGATAACGGGTGGCATACGAACCGGTAGCGGGTGTTGCACCCCGTACTATGATGCCTCATCCGAGCAGGGGCCATTCGGCCCACGTCTGGCTGCCGATCACGAGGAGTGAGCCCACATGGCGACCGTCACGTTCGACCACATGTACAAGCGGTACGGCGACGACGTGGTCGCCGTGAACGACCTGAACCTCGAGATCGGGGACGGTGAGTTCATCTGCCTCGTCGGCCCCTCCGGTTGCGGCAAGACGACCGCCCTCCGCTGCGTGGCCGGCCTGGAGGAGATCAGCGATGGGCGCCTGCTCATCGGCGACCGCGTGGTGAACAACGTGGCTCCCAAGGACCGCGACATCGCGATGGTGTTCCAGAGCTACGCGCTCTACCCGCACATGTCGGTCTACGACAACCTCGCCTTCGGCCTGAAGCTCCGCAAGATCAACAAGAGCGACATCGACCGCCGGGTCAAGGAGGCCGCCGGCATCCTGGGCCTCGACAAGTTCCTCGACCGCAAGCCGCGCGCCCTCTCCGGCGGGCAGCGCCAGCGCGTCGCGCTGGGGCGGGCCATCGTTCGGGAGCCGTCCGTGTTCCTCATGGACGAGCCGCTGTCGAACCTCGACGCCAAGCTGCGCGTCCAGACGCGTGCCGAGATCGCGCGCCTCCATCAGCGCCTGGGGACCACGACGATCTACGTCACGCACGACCAGGTCGAGGCCATGACGATGGGCGACCGCATCGCGGTCATGCGGGACGGATTGCTCCAGCAGATCGGGACGCCGCAGGAGCTCTACGACCACCCGGTGAACATCTTCGTGGCCGGCTTCATCGGCTCACCGTCCATGAACTTCGCGACCACCAAGGCGGAGGGCAAGGACCTCATGTTCGGTGGCTCGAAGCTCGAGCTGGCCGGCGTGCAGGCCCGCGCGGCCGACTCCCGTCCGGACGGGGCGAACGTCCTGATCGGCTTCCGACCCGAGCACATCGAGATCGCCAACGGCACCGCCGGTGTCAACGCGGTTCGCTTCCCCGCCAAGGTGGACGTCGTGGAGTACCTAGGCAACGAGGAGCTGATCCACGCGCAGGCCGAGGGGAGCGAGATCGTGGCCCTGCTGCCATCCGACCGTGACGTGAAGGTGGGTCAGACGGTCGACTTCACGGTGCCGATGGACAAGCTTCATATCTTCGACCCCGACTCGGAGAAGACCCTGGTCGGGTAGCGCCCCGCGTACCTGGTACGAACGCGCCACCACTCCGCAGCCACGCGGCTCGGACCGGCCGGAACCAACAGTGCGCCAGGGCAGTGCCCGCGCCACAGGACAGGTGGAGGAACTCATGCGGAAATTCAAGTTCATGGCCCCGGCGCTTGCCGCGGTCCTCGTGCTCGCCGCGTGCGGCAACGGGGATGAGGGCGACGGCGGTGCCGGCGCCAGTGGCGGAGCCGGCGCCAGTGGCGGAGCCGGCGCCAGTGGCGGAGCCGGCGGGAGTGCCGGCGCCGGTGCCGACGTCGAAGAGGGCGACGGCTCGATCGTCGTCACGTCGCTCTGGGGCGGCACCGAGCAGGAGGCCTTCGAGGCCGTCCTCGCCGCGTTCACCGAGGAGACGGGCATCGAGGCGGAGTACGAGGCCAACCGAACCGACTACGCGACGGTGCTGCGGACTCGCATCCAGGGCGGCGAGCCGCCCGACGTGGCGATCATCCCGGGCATCGGCACCCTGCGAAGCCTGGCGCGTGAGGGGTCTCTCATTCCGCTCAGCGACCTGGGTGTGAATCAGGCCGACATCGAGGGCAACTACGCGCCCGGCATCCTGGACGTGGGCGTCGTCGACGACGAGCTCTACGGGATCATGGTGAAGCTGAATTCGAAGGCGACCATCTTCTACAGCCCCGAGCGGTTCGAGGAGATGGGCGTCGAGCCCGCCGAGGACTGGGACGGCCTGCTGCAGCTGACCGAGGACATCAAGGCCGCCGGGTCCACTCCGTGGTCGGTGGGGGCGGCCGATGGCTGGACGCTCACCGACTGGTTCGAGATCGTCTACCTCAAGATGCACGGCCCGGAGGCGTACGACACGCTGTTCAGCCCGGAAGGTGACTGGACCGATCCGACCGTGCAGGCATCGATCGACAAGATGCTCGAGATCCTGAACGAGGAGAACGTCGCCGGCGGCGTGGACGGGGCCAGTGCGACCGCGTTCGTGGATGCCATCGGGCAGGTCTTCAGCACCAGCCCCTCCGCAGAGCTCTACTACGGGGGCGGATTCGTCGGCGGCATCGCGACCGGTACGGACGTGAACCCGGACCTCGCAGGCCAGGAAGGGACGGCGATCGACTGGTTCCCGTTCCCGACCATCGACGGCAACGGCGAAGGCCTGGTCACCTATGGCGGTGACGTCATGGCTGCCCTCGTGGCGGATTCGGACGTCGCGGCGTTCATGGAGTACCTGACCACCGCAGAGGCCGGCCAGGTCTGGGCGGAGGGCGGGACGATCATCTCGCCGATCGTCGAGGTCGACACGTCCGTCTACCCGACGAGCCTCATCCAGGCGGAGGCCGAGCAGGTGACGTCCGCCGAGGCCGTGCGCTTCGACGGCTCCGACCTGCTGCCGGGCGTCGATCTGGGGGCTCTCCTCCAGGCGGCCTTCCGCGGTGAGGACACCGCCCCGCTGCTGGAGGAGTTCCAGACGCAGGTGTCGACCGCCTGGGAGACCGAGTAAACCGTCAGTCTCTGAAGGGGAGGGGTCCGCACACGACCCCTCCCCTTCGTGCTACGGCGTCCTGAGGAAAGGAGGGATCCATGACGGCGGCGACCCCGTCCGCGCCGACGCGCTCGAGCGGAAGGGTTCTGGGGGGCGGATTCAGCTGGGCGGCGCTTCTGTTCCTCAGCCCGGCGGCGGTGCTCCTCAGCGTCTTTATCCTCTTCCCGACGGTCTACACGCTGCTCCTGAGCTTCAACCGGGGGCGCGGCGGAGAGTTCTCCAACTGGGTGGGCCTGGACAACTGGATCCGGCTGTTCACCCAGGACCCGAACTTCCTCCGAATCGGCTTCCCGCCCTCCGGCGCGCTGTGGAACAACGTGCTCTGGATGGTCGTCTTCGTCCCGCTCACCGTCCTGTTCGGCCTGATCATCGCGGTCATGGCCACGCGGGTGAAGTACGAGGCGTGGATCAAGGGCATCGTCTTCCTGCCCCAGGCGATCGCCGCAACCTCGCTCGCCATCATCTGGCGCTTCGTCTACTCCCCGGATCCGGAGACCGGGCTCATGAACGCGATCCTCGGGGTAGCCAACATCGGGCCGGTGTCCCTCCTCGGAAGTCCGTCCACCGTGAACTGGGCGCTGATCGCGGTGGGGATCTGGGGGTCAGTGGGCTTCGCGACGGTCATCCTCTCGGCCGCCATCAAGGGCATCTCATCGGAGGTGCTCGAGGCGGCCCGCGTGGACGGAGCCACTGAGACACAGATCTTCTGGCGGATCATCGTTCCAATGGTGAGCCTGCCGATCTCGGTCGTCGCAGTCACGCTCGTCGTCGGTGTGATCAAGCTGTTCGACCTGATCTTCGTCATGACCACCGGAGGGCCGGGAGCCTCGAGCCGGGTGATCGCCTTCTCGATGTACCAGGAGGCCTTCCCCTCGGGGCAGTTCGGCTACGGGGCCGCCATCGCCATCGTCATGCTGCTGCTGTTGATTCCGATCATGATCTTCAACATCCGGCGCTTCCGAGCCGACGCGGTGCAGCAATGACCGCTCTGCAGGACACGGCCGTCCAGGCTCCACCCCGCACATTCGCCGAGCGCCTCGCGCGGCTCATGGGGCGCGGGCCTACCCATCTGATCCTGGCGCTGATCGCGCTGGTGTGGCTTGTCCCGTCGATCGGTCTGCTCATCACCTCGTTCCGGCCGAGCGCCGACATGCGGGCGACGGGCTGGTGGACCGTTCTGTTCGAGCCGCGGTTCACCACCGCCAATTATGAGCGGGTGCTGGCCGCGGAGGGCATCGGCCAGGCGTTCCTCAACAGCCTGTTCATTACGATCCCCTCGACGATCCTTCCGCTGCTCGTTGCCTCCATGGCGGCGTTTGCGCTCGCGTGGGTGAAGTTTCCCTTCCGCGACACGATCTTCCTGATCATCGTCGCGCTGCTCATGGTTCCCGTGCAGGTGGCGTTCATTCCCACGGTCACTGGCTTCCGTGAGTCGGGGACAGGGCTGTTGACGAACTACGGCGCCGTGTGGCTCACCCACACGGCGTGGGCGCTGCCGTTCGGCATCTTCCTGCTGCGGAACTTCTTCATCACGCTGCCGAAGGACCTGATCGAGGCAGCACGCATCGACGGAGCGTCGAACCTGGGGATCTTCCGCACCATCGTCCTGCCGTTGTCGGTGCCGGCGATCGCGGCCTATGGCATCTTCCAGTTCCTGTGGGTCTGGAACGACCTGTTGATGGCATTGATCTACGCGCAGCGGAATGCGATCCAGCCGATGACCGTGAAGGTGACGCAGCTGCTCGGCACGTACGCCACGGAGTGGAGCCTGCTCGCCGCCGCGGCGTTTCTCATCATGATCGTGCCGCTCGTCGTGTTCATCAGCCTGCAGCGCTACTTCGTCCAGGGCCTGCTCGCGGGCTCCGTGAAGTAGTGGCGGCGGCGCTCAGCGTCGTCAGCTGGAACATTCGCGCCGCCATCGGTCCGGGGCCGTTTCCGGATCGGTGGTGGCGGCGCATTGACGCCGATCGTCTTCGCGCGATCGGCGAGTTCCTGTTTGCGCTGGATGCCGACGTGGTGGCGCTCCAGGAAGTGGCGCTCGTGTCCCGTGACGGTGACCTGGTCGACAACGCCGGCGACCTGGCACGGCAGCTGGGCCTCGCGGTGCGCTACGGGGCCGTGCGCACCTACGACGTGCTGGAGGATGGGCAGCGTCGCGGGGTCGGCATGTACGGGAATGCGCTCCTCTCACGGCGAGCTCTCCGGAACGCCCGGACCATTGCATTGCCGCAAGCCGAAGCGGCGAGCTTCATCGAGCCACCGAACACTGGCCATCCCGCCGCCGGGGTCACCTATGCGGAAGCGCCGGACCACATCCGCGAGCCGCGGTCGCTGCTGCTGGCAGACGTGGACGGACGCTGGCGGGTCGGCACCGCGCACTTCAGCCACATCGGATCCGGAGAGCGGCTGCTCCAGGCCGAGGCCACGGTGGCTGCCTTCGAGGACGCCTTGCCGGCGGCGCTCCTCGGCGATCTCAACGCGTCGATCGAGGCGCCAGAGCTCGCACCGTTCCAGTCCTGGGCCGACGGGTTCACCGAGCCGCCCGGTGCCGCCGAGCGAATCACCACCGACGACGGCTGGCGGATCGATCACGTGCTGGTCCGTGGCGCGGCGGTGCGTGGCTGCCGGGTCATGCGTGAGTCGCGAGACCTCAGCGACCACTACCCCGTCGCGGCCAAGCTGGTCGCCGCCTGACGGCGCCGGCACCCACGGTACGTCATTCGACGTACGCGCCCGATCGGCGGCAGCCGGTACGCTGACCGCACGCATGAGCAACGATTCGACAGCCGAGCCGACCACCATTCATCTCGTCCCGCACACCCACTGGGACCGCGAGTGGTATCGGCCGTTCCAGTCGTTCCGCATGCAGCTGGTGGACCTCGTTGACCGGGTCCTCGACATGCTCGAGGCCGAGCCCGAATTCGCGTTCACGCTGGACGGCCAGCTGGCGACCATCGACGACTACCTGGAGATTCGCCCCGACCAGGCTGAACGGATCCGTGGCCACGTCGAGCGCGGTCGCCTGGCCATTGGCCCATGGCAGATCCTGATGGACGAGTTCCTGGTGAGCGGCGAGACGCTGGTGCGCAACCTCGAGCGCGGGTGGGCGCGCGCCGAGGACTTCGGCGGGCCGATGCAGGTCGGCTACCTGCCGGACATGTTCGGCCACGTGGCGCAGATGCCGCAGCTTCTGCGCCGCGCCGGACTGGCCGATGCGGTGGTGTGGCGCGGCATCCCGGCCGCCATCGACCACCATGCATTCCGGTGGGAATCGCCGGACGGCTCGTGGGTGCGAGCCGAATACCTGCCGGCGGGCTACGGCAACGCCGCCTACCTGTTCGCCGTGCCGTCCGCCCTGGAGCCCGCCGCGGAGCGCTTCGCCGACTGGGCGATGCCGTGGTTCGGCGATGACCCGGTGCTCGCGATGTACGGGACCGATCACACCGCGCCCGTGCCCGAGCTCGCCGGGCTGGTGAGCCGGCTCAACGAGGTCCAGGCCGCCGCGCGGATGCGCATCTCGACGCTGGCCCAGTACATCGAGGCGGCTCCGCAGCTCACCGAGACGGATCCGTGCTGGCGGGGCGAGATGCGATCCGGCGCGCGCGCCAACGTGCTGATGGGCGTCACGAGCGCCCGAATCGACATCAAGCAGGCGGCTGGACGCGCGGAGAGGGCGCTTGAGCGCTACGCGGAGCCGCTGACCGCCCTCCACGTCGCCCCCGATGCCTGGCCGGCGGCGTTTCTACGTCTGGCATGGGGCAAGGTCATCGAGAACTCGGCGCACGATTCGATCTGCGGGTGCTCGATCGACCCCGTCGTCGCGCACGTGCTGGTCCGCTTCGCCGAGGCCGACCAGGTCGCCACGACCCTGGCGCGCCGGGCGGCTGTGGCCGTGGCCTCCTCGGCGCCGAGAGGCTCGATCGTGATCCTCAATCCGACCCCGACGCGACGCGCGGGCCTCGTCGAGGCGGAGCTGCGGGTCCCGGAGGCGTGGGCTTCCGTCGCGCTGGAGCTCCCCGACGGAGCGCGGGTGGCAACCCAGGAGCTGAGCCGCAAGGAATCGGTGCTGTTCGACGGCGAGCTGCGGGGCGACGCTGCCGCTGATCTGTTCCGGCGCTTCCACGGACGCGAGATCTTCGACCACGCCTGGAACGGCTACCGAATCGATGATCGGACGATCACGTTCGACGTGGACTCCGACCCGGACCCGGTGTGGCTGGATGTCGACGGGCTCCGCGCCGAGGTCATGCACGCGATGGGCTCCGCTCCCGACGAGACGTGGCGGATTCGGATCGTGGCCTCGCCGCGCCGCACGCTGGCGGCAATACTGCCCGCGCCAGCCCTCGGGTGGACGGCCGCCCGCGCGGTCCAGGGCGATGAGGCGCAGCCGGGCGCCGTCACGGTGGATGCCCGCCGGCCGGAGCTGTCGAACGGCCTGCTCACCGTCCGCGTCGCAGCGAATGGCACGCTGGAGCTCGAGACGCCCGAGGGCGTTCGGGCAAGCGGCATCGGCCGGATCGTGGACGGCGGCGACGTCGGTGACTCGTACAACTACGGGCCGCCGGGAATGGATCACGTGGTCGACGTGCCCGCCCGGACGAGTGTGTCGGTGGACCTCGGCGGCCCGGTCCGCGGTCGCCTCCTCATCCGTCGCACCTTCCAGTGGCCGGCGCGCGCCGCCGCAGACGGCCGGGCCCGTTCGGAGGACTTGATCGGCACCGACGTCGTGACCGAGGTTGAGCTGCGGGCCGGCGAGCCGTTCGTGCGGGTGGCCATCGCGTTCGACAACCGCAGCGATGACCACCGCGTCCGCTTCCATGCTCCGCTGCCCCGCGGCGCGAACGGGTCGCATGCGGAGGGACAGTTCGCGGTCGTGGAACGCGGGCTGGTGGCGGAGGGCGGGTATCGCGAGGAGCCGCTGACCACGTACCCGGCCCACGGCTGGGTGGACGCCGGCGGCCTTGCGATCCTGCTCGACCACGTGTCCGAGTACGAGGTCACAGCGGGCGGGACCGAGGTGGCGCTTACGGTCCTCCGGTCGATCGGCCTGATCAGCCGCAACGATCACCCGTTCCGCCAGGACCCGGCAGGCCCGGAGATCGCGATCCCGGATGCGCAGATGCGGGGCCGATGGCGCATGACATTCGCGCTTTACCCGCACGAAGGCGAATGGTCTGAGGGTGGCGTCCACCTGGCGGCCGAACGGTACCGGCACGACCTGTTGACCACCCTCGGCGCCGGCCAGGCGACCGCGCCCTGGCCCCCCGATGGCGCCGGCTCCGATGCGCTGGCCGTGGACGGATCCGACGTGGTCCTCACGTCGCTTCGCCGCCGGGAGGACGGCTGGCTCGAGGCCCGTGTGGTCAACCTCGCCGCGGCGAGGCGGCAGGCACGCATCGGCCCGGACCTGGTGGAGGCGCGGGGCGCATCACTGCGTGGCCACGCTGCCGACGAGGTGGCCGTCGGCGGGGGGCATGTGGCGCTGACGCTGGGGCCTGCAGAGATCCGCACCATCCAGCTGCGGCGGCACGAATCGTCGCTCGGCCGAGCGGAGGTCCTCGACGCCGCCGGACCTCGCCAGAGCATCTGACGCACGGTAGGATACGCCGCAGCCGCAGTCGCACCCGATACGGAGGAACCTCGTGGAGCTCGCGCAGCAACTCAAGACGGTCCCGCTCCTGGCGGACCTCGACGACCGCGTCCGGCGGCGGCTGGCGGAGGTCGGCAAGCGGCGCACCTACGGCCCGGACGAGGCCATCGTCAAGGAAGGCTCCACCGGGACCGCCCTGTACATCATCCTGAGCGGGCGGGCGCGGGTGGAGCGGGGCGGATCGCCAATCGGCGAGCTGTCGCCGGGCGACTTCTTCGGCGAGCTGGCGCTGATCGAGGAGCATCCGCGCTCCGCGACCGTGGTGGCTGCGGCGGACACCGACTGCCTCCTGTTCCCCGCCTGGGAGTTCACGGCGCTGCTCAAGGAGCACCCCGAGATCGCCGTCCCGATCATGCGCGCGCTCATCGAGCGCCTGCACCGCCGCGAGCTCCACGGCGCCTGACGTCCCCGGCTGACCGGGTCTCCGGGCGAGCCGTCATGAGCCTGCGCGTCATCGTCGAGGCCACGCCCAAGCGCGCCTTCGCATCGGCGATCGACTGGCCCGGTTGGGCGCGCGCCGCGAAGGCGCCCGACGAGGCCGTGAAGGCGCTGCTCGACCACGGCCCTCGCTACGCGCCGGTGGCGAGGCGGGCGGGCGTCAGGTTCGACCCGCCCGCGACGGTTCGCGGCGTGAACGTCATCGAGCGGCTTCCCGGAAGTGGCAGCACCGAATTCGGGGTTCCCGGCGCCCACGCGTCCGCGGAGCTCGATCCCCTGCCGTCCGGTCGGCTCCGTCGCCTCACCAACTTGCTAGAGGCCGCGTGGGCAACGTTCGACGGGGTGGCAGAGTCCGCGGCCGGCACGAGCCTGACGCTCGGCCCGCGTGGTGGAGGTCGCCAGGTCGCCGCGATCGTGGAACACGTGCGTGGCGCCGAGGCCGCGTACCTGCACCAACTCGGCTGGAAGGTATACGAGCCGGACATGGAGGACCTCCGGCGCGCGTTTCTCGAGGCCCTGCGGCTGCGCGCCGTGGACGAGCCGCTCCCGGAGCCGAACAAGGTGCGCAAGCCGTGGCCTCCGCGCTACGCCATCCGCCGGTCGGCCTGGCATGCGCTGGACCATGCGTGGGAGATCGAGGACCGCACGCCGCGGTGAGGATCACCCGAGCCGGGTGAGGATCGTCTCCCGGTCGAAGATCCAGTTGCCCACGACGAGCGCCAGGCCGATGAGCACCGCCACCACCAGGTCGCCGATCAGGACCTGCTCGAGGCTGAACGTCGCCTGTCCGGAGAAGAAGCCGGCGACCGCGACGCCGATGACCGGCAGGACGATGAACCCGCCGATCTGCTGGGCAGTGCGCGCGTCGGTCACCCGTGAGCTGACGATGATGCCCAGCAGCACGCTGAGCATGCAGATGAGCGGCACCAGGGTCAGCATCGCGACGCGCCAGGTGTCGTTGAAGACGAGGCGGGTCAACGCGGGGTCGGCGATCGCGCCGTTCACGAACCCGTAGAGCAGGAAGACGCCCCACGTCGCCAGGACGGCCGGCGTGGCGGCAGCGATCGCCTTGCCGAGGATGAGCTCGCTCACCTCGAGCGGCGTCGCCAGCTGCGGCTCGAGCGCGCGTGAGGTCTTCTCGCCGATGACGGACTGCGTGGCGATGGCCATCGGCACCATGGCCGGGATGAGGAGGAAGTACGCCATGAAGTTCAGGACGATGAAGCCCTGGGCCGCGAGCTTGGGCGGCAGGTCCGGGAACTGGCTGATGTACTGCTCGATCTGCCCCATCTGCGCCGGGTCCAGCTCGTTCACCTGGATGAAGGCGACGATGGAGGTGGGGATGGCCGCAAAGACGAGCGCCGGGAAGACGACGGCCCCCAGCAGGAGGCGATTGGCGAGCAGGTCCCGGGCCTCCTTGCTGACGACGGCCCAGATGAAGCCGGCGCGCATCTCAGGCGACCTCGCTCATGCCGGTGGACGCGCCGCCGTGCGCATCTCGCTGGCCGGCCTCACCGACGAGGTCCAGGTACACCTGCTCGAGCGTGACCGCCTCCTCGCGCACGCCCATGATCCGGGCGCCCGCCCCGACGAGCGACTGGACCAGCTCGGGGTTGTCGCCCCGCGGATCCCGTACCTCGACGTAAAGAGCGCCGTCGTCGACGCGCGCCGCCTCGACGAACGGCAGGTCCGCAAGCATGTCGATGAACGAGTCCGGCCGCCGGGCACCGACGAGATCGACGCGTACGCTGGCCATGCCGTTCTGGCGCCGAAGCCGCGCCGGCGTGTCGACCCGCAGCAGGGTGCGGCGCATGATGCCGATCCGATCGCAGAGGCGCTCGGCCTCGTCCAGGTTATGGGTGCACACCACGATCGAGCGTCCCTCGTCGCGTAGCGTGGCGACGAAGTCCCGAATGGACTTCGCGGCGGACGGGTCGAGGGCGCTCGTCGGCTCGTCGAGATAGAGGACCTCGGGCTCGTGGATCAGCGCCCGGGCGATCGCGACCTTCTGCCGCATGCCCTTGCTGAACCCGGCGACGCGGCGGTCCCCCGCATCGGTGAGGCCGACGACTCCGAGGTAGCGTTCGACCGCCCGTCGCAGGTTCGCGCCGCGCAGCCCGTAGAGGCGGCCGTAGTAGCCCAGGTTCTGCCGGGCGGTGAGCTTGTCGTGCAAACCCGGCGACTCCGTGAGCACCCCGGTCATCGCCCGGATCCGCTGCGAGTCACGGCCGAGATCGTTGTCGCCGATCCGTGCGGTCCCGGTGGACGGGGCGATCAGGCCCGCCAGCATCCGGATCGTCGTCGTCTTGCCCGCCCCGTTCGGACCGAGGATGCCGAAGATCTCGCCGTCCCCCACCGTGAAGCTGAGGTCGTGGACGGCGGTCAGCGATCTGAAGGTCTTGCCCAGGCCATCCGCTTCGATCATCGGCCGAGTGCCCGCTCCAGCAGTCCGCCGAGACGCGCCCAGACGCGCTCTCCGCCTCCGTTCGACACGCCGTTGGACCGGTCGCCCGCGAGCGCGCGGGCGAACGCGCCCGTCCCGCGCCGCTCGTCCGCGATCAGCACGCCGTCCTGCAATCGCACCACCCGGTCGGTCGCTCCCGCGATCCCGGCGTCGTGCGTGACGATGATGATCGTGACCCGGCGATCGACGTTCAGGTCGCGGAGGGTGGCCATCAGCCGCTCGGAGGTGGCCGAGTCGAGCTCCCCGGTGGGCTCGTCGGCGAGGATCACTGCGGGGTCGTTGATGAGCGCACGGGCGATCGCCACCCGCTGCTGCTCGCCGCCGGACAGCTCCGTCGGCCGGTGCGTCAGCCGGCCGCCGAGACCGACGAGGTCGAGGAGCTCCGTCGCTCGCTCCCGCCCGTCGCGCCGTCGCGGACCGTAGCGCAGCGGAAGCGTGACGTTCTCGATGGCCGTCAGCGTCGGGATCAGGTTGAACTCCTGGAAGACGAACCCGATCCGCTCCCGCCGGATGGTGGCGAGGTCACCGTCCGACGCGCCGATGACGCTCCGCCCATCGATCGAGAGCTCACCGGCGGTGGGGCGGAGCAGGCAGCCGAGGAGGTCGAGCAGCGTCGTCTTGCCCGAGCCTGACCGGCCCATGATCGACATGAACTCGCCGGGGCCGACCGACAGGTCGATGCCGTCGACCGCGCGCACCTCGGACGCGCCACGCCGATACACCTTTGTCAGGCCGTGGGCCTCGAGGATCGTCTCGGTGGCCATCACGTGCTCCGCAGCGCGGTGACGGGATCGAGGCGCGCCGCACGCAGCGCGGGATAGATGCCGGCCAGCGCTCCGAGCACCGTGGCGAACAGGAAGGACCGCACCAGGAGCATCGGCGTGAGGAGGAAGACCGTGGTGCCGGAGCCGGCCGTCTGCGAGTTCAGGATCACCACCAGCAGCGCGCCGGCCGACAGGCCGATGAGCCCCCCGATCGCGCCGAGCAGCGTGGCCTCGATGACGAACTCGCGCAGGATGGCGCCCGTCGGCGCCCCGACGGCCTTCTTGATGCCGATCTCCCGTACGCGCTCCGAGACCGTCATCACCATCGTGTTGATCACCGACAGCCCGCCGACGATGACCGCGATGACGCTGGCCCCGACGATGATGAGGTTGAACACGATGCTCGCCTGCCCGATCTGATCGGCCACCTGGTCTGGGGTGACGGTGCGCACGCCGTCGATCGCCTCCTCGACCGCGTCGGCCACAGTGGCGGCCTGGGCGAGATCGTCGGGGAACACCTCGATCTGCGTGGCGAGCTCGTCGGTGCGCTCCTGGAACGCCTCCGGGACCGACTCGACGTAGATCTCCTGCGCATCGGCCAGCGGGACGTAGGCGATCTTGTCCGGGAAGGTCAGCGTGCGCTCCAGGACGCCGACGACCTCGAAGTCGCGCTCGCGCATCGTGAAGGTGTCGCCCACCCGCAGGTCATACCGCTCGGCGAGGTCGGCGCCGATCACCGTCACCCCGTCCTCATCGGCCTCCAGCAGCCTGCCTGCGTCCACGCGGAGCTCGATGCTTTCGTCGTACCACGTCTCCGGCTCGATGCCCGTCAGCAGCTCGGGGATGTCGAAGCCTCCGACCTCCTCCGGGTCCAGCAGCGTCTGGAGGACCGGGGTCGCGCGGTCGACACCCTCGATCTCCTCGACACGCTCGACGATGTCGCGGGTGATGGGCCGCGAGCTTGCCTGGAAGCCAGAGGCGGCTCCCTGGTCGAACACGAAGATCCGGGTGCGGAAGTACTCGTCGCCACCGTCCACGAGGACGTTCAGCTTCTCGGCCAGCGCCCCCATCACCGTGAGCGCGAAGACGCCGATGACGATGCCCAGGATGGTGAGCGCCGTCCTCAACGGACGGCGCCAGATGTTGCTGATCGCTTCGCTCATGGAATGGCTCGCATGCTAGCCGGGATCTCCGTCAGACGCCCATCCGTACGTTCGGCCCGCGCTCTTGGATGCTCCCTCCGCTGCGGCACCCGAGGGGCGGCTACCATCCAGCCGATGGAGCCGAAGGACGAGAAGGCGGAGCGGACCCTCGGGAGTGAGCGCCCCTGGACGGGCAGGCGGATCCGTGTCCGCGTGGACGAGGTGGAGCGCTCCGACGGGCACCGCACGACGCGGGAGGTCGTGGAGCATCCGGGCGCCGTCGCGATCGTGGCGTGGGACGGCGGGCGGCTGGCGATGGTCCGCCAGTGGCGCCATGCGACCGGACAGGTGCTGCTCGAGATCCCGGCCGGAACACTGGAGCCGGATGAGGCGCCCCTGGAGACGGCCCGCCGCGAGCTGGCCGAGGAGGTGGGCCTGGCGGCCGCGACCTGGGAGGAGGGGCCGCGGTTCTACACTGCCCCGGGCTTCTGCGACGAGCTCATGTACCTGTATCTCGCCACGGAGCTGAGCGCGGCGACGGCGCGCCCGGACCCGGACGAGGTGCTGGAGGCGACGTGGATGACCGCACCTGACGCGCTCGCAGCCATCGATGACGGGCGCATCCGGGACGCGAAGACGATCGCCGGAGTGTCCTGGCTGTCGCGACGGCTGGCTGCCGCAGCGGCCCGTGGCACGCCGGTTGCCGTTGCGACCGGCCATGACCACGCGCGCTCCCAGCCGCAAGCGACGCCGGCCGACCCGGGCGGAGGTCCTCGACCTTCCCAGCGACCCGGTCGAGTCGGCTGAGGAGGCGGGCCTCCGATACGTCACCGACACGGGTCCCGGCATCCGCCGGCGGCGGGCCGGACGAGGCTTTTCGTACGTCGGGCTGGACGGCCAACCGATCCGCGACCGGCGCCAGGTCGAGCGCATCCGCTCCCTCGCCATCCCGCCGGCATGGACTGACGTCTGGATCAGCCCGACCCGCAAGGGCCATATCCAGGCGACCGGTCGCGACGCCAAGGGCCGCAAGCAGTACCGCTACCACCCCAGATGGCACAACGTGCGCGACGAGGTGAAGTTCGGTCGCATGATGGCGTTCGCCGCCGCCCTTCCGACGATCCGCGAGCGGACGGAAGCCGACCTGCGGCGGCAGGGGCTGCCTCGCGAGAAGGTGCTGGCGACCATCATCCGGCTCCTCGAGAAGACGATGATCCGCGTCGGCAACGACGAGTACGCCCGCGACAACGACTCGTACGGGCTGACCACCATGCAGGACGAGCATGCAGAGGTCAGCAACCGCCGGATCACGTTCCGCTACCGGGGCAAGAGCGGCCGGGAGCACGAGACGACGCTCGAGGACCCGCGCCTCGCCCGGATCGTGCGGCGCTGCCAGGAGCTGCCGGGCCAGGAGCTGCTCCAGTACACCGACGAGGACGGTACCGTCCGCGACGTCGACTCCGACGACGTCAACGCCTACCTGCGGGAGATCACCGGCGAGCCGTTCAGCGCCAAGGACTTCCGGACGTGGGCCGGCACCGTCCTGGCGTGCATGGCGCTTCAGGAGTTCGAGCGCTTCGCCTCGGAGACGGAGGCGAAGCGCAACGTCGTGAACGCGGTGAAGCGCGTGGCAGAGCGGCTCGGCAACACCCCGGCGGTGTGCCGCAGCTCGTACATCCACCCGGAGATCCTCAGTGCCTACCTGGACGGCTCGATGCTCGAGTCGCTGAAACAGATGGCAGCCGAGGAACTGTCGGACGCAGGCCACGAGCTGAGCGCGGCCGAGGCGGCTGCCTTGGGCGTGATCCAGGCGCGCCTGGCCCGCGAGCAGCGCGCGCGGAGCCGATCGGCGGCCTAGGCGGCGTCGCCCAGCCTGGCGAGGGCTCGCTGGTAGTCGTCGGAGTCCGGCTTCAGGAAGACGGCCATGCGAAGGTGCCGCCGCGCCGCGCGTCCGTCGCCCAGGCGCGCCTGCGCCAGCCCCAGCCCGAAGTGCGCATAGTGCGCCAAAGGATCCGACTGCACGATCGCGGCGAATCGATCCGCGGCGAGCTCGTGGGCTCCCTGGTTGTAGTACGCCTGCCCGAGGGCCTCGAGGATCGAGGCCTTTCCGGGCTCCATGGCGAGTGCCCGCTCCAGGAGGACGGCCGCGGCGCCGAAATGACGGTCGGCCAGCATCCGCGAGCCGCGCCTGAAGAGCTCGTAGGCGGCTTCGCGATCGTCGGGGCGGGGCTGCGGCTGCATCAGTCCAGCCTAGCGCCCGAGGTCGATGCGCTCCAGCCGGGGGTTCTCGGTGCGGCCCGGGATCCGGCCCCGCTTGGCGACCGGCTTCCCGCCGATCTCCTTCAGGTCACCGGTGAAGTCGATGGGGCTCGCCTTGCTGATGTACGAGCCGACGGCGAACGAGTCGACCGGCGCACCCGCCTCCTTGAACACGCCGATGCGGTCCACGTCCATGCCCCCGGACACGACGATCTTCACATCCGGATGGCCCGCCTGGTCGAGGCGAGCACGGACTTCCCGGACCAGCTCCGGCGTGACCCGCCCACGCTCCGACGGCGTGTCGAGCCGGACGCCCCACAGCCTGTCGCCCAGGGCATCTGCCACTCGAAGCGCCTCCTCCGCCTCGTCCTTGAACGTGTCGACCAGGACCACGCGCGGCACGTCGGGGTCGATGTGTCGGTCGAACGCCTCGGCCGCGCGGACGGTGTCGCCGAAGATGAGCACCAGCGCGTGCGGCATGGTCCCTGTGGGGGCGAGGCCGGCCAGCCGGGCACCGGCAGGCGTGGAGGCGCCGATGCAGCCTCCCACGACCGACGCGTAATCCATCTGGTCGGCCACGCTCGGGTGGACGTGTCGAGCGCCGAAGCCGATGACCGGGATCGGCGCCGCAGCGTCGACGATCCGGCGGGCGGCGGTCGCCCAGCCGGAGCACGACGCCAGGATGCCCAGGATGGCGGTCTCGTAGAGGCCGAAGGAGGAGTACCGCGCCTCGATGCGCATCACCACCTCCTTGTTGCCGAACCGATCCCCGTCATGGAGTGACTCGACGACAGGCGTGTCGTTGCCGTTCACCTCGCTGAAGATCTCGCGTAGGTAGGCGATCGACTCCTCCGCCCCGCAGAGCACCCCTTCGCCGCGAGAGAAGACTTCCATGGTCACGACCGGATCGATGCCCTCGGCCGCGAGAATCGTCCTGGCTCGCTCGAAGTACACGTCGGCGGTCTCACCGGACAGGACGTCCGCGGCCGTCGGAAAGTGAGGTGCAGGGCGATCCGTCGACCGCTCAGTGGTCATGGCCGGGCAGTGTACGACGAGCGCCGCCGCACCAGGATCACGGCGGCGATCAGCACGAGCACGGCGACGAGCACCACGCTGGCGATGCGCACGATACCGCCCGTCTCCGCGGCCGCCACGATCCGCTGCGCTTCGTTCGTCGCATCGAGCGCAGCGCGGAGGTCCCCGTCGGCGAAGTGGCCGTTGGCCATGCCCAACTCCACGGCTGGGTCGGGGCCCCCGATAAGCCCGATGCGCTCGAGGAACGTTCGCTCGCCACTGACCTCCGCCGCCGTCGCGGCGTACGCCTCGACGACGGACCGCTCCGCCTCCAGCTCGGCCACGGCCTCGCCGGCCGCGCCATACGAGCGCCACGCCTGCTGCAGCCGGTCCGGGGCGGAGAGGCCGGCGGCCCGCATCTCGTCGAGCAGTGCATCGCGGTCATCCAGCCAGCCGGCGCCGGCCTCCATCTGCTCGGCCGCCACGTCGAACTCCCAGGCGGCCATTGCGGCCCGGACCGGGTCCGGCGCTCCCCACCCGTCCGCGGCGTCGACCAGCTCGGCGAACGTGGAACGGGCCGCCTCCCGGGCGGGCAGCAGGGCGGCATCCTCGTCGCTCAGGACGCGTTCGGCGAAGGCGTCCCCCAGGTCCGCCGATGCCACGGTCTCGAGGTGGTCGAGGAAGGAACGAGTCGTCAGCGGCGCGGCGGGCGCGGCGACGCCATCGGGCAGCGGCTGCGGCTCCACCTCGGCCGCCTGGTACGGGCCGACGCCGGCGGCCGTACGCGCCAGCACGGTGCGGAGCGCATCGGCACCGACGGCCGCCTCGAGCTCCTCGATGAACGCCCACGAGGCGGCGTACCCGAACGCCTCCCCTGCCGGGCCCTCGTTGCCGGCCCAGGTGGCGAGCCGAAACCCGTCGGCGGCCCGAGCCTCGGCACGTTCGGCCGGGTCGTACGGCAGGGCGATCTCCAGCTGCTCGGCCACCCGCGCCGCGACGTCGCTGGCGAGGCCTTCCCTGAGCCAGCGGTCGGCGATGAATCCTGAGGACAGCCACACGTGGGCTACCTGGTGAATGGTCGTGAAGGGCGGCTGGTCGAAGGCGATCAGAATCTCCGTCCCGCGTTCCGGCTCCTCGGCGAACCCGGAGGTGTCGGCGGCGACGGATTCGGTGATCACCAGCTCGCCCAGCCGTGGATACGGCAGGCCGAGCTGCTCCTCGAGCAGCGGCAGGGCCCGGGTGACGAGGTCCGCCGTGCGCTCCCCCCACGCCTCGTCATCCGAGAACGAACGAACGACCAGATCCGCCGTACCGCCCTCCAGGGGCACCGCGGAGTCGAACGAGGTGTACTCCACCGGCTGGATCGCGGTCACCAGCGCCAGCCACTGCGCGGGGTCGTCGATGGCCCCACTCACGAACGCGCCGCCTTCCTCCGTCAGGGGATCTCCGTCGACGCGAACCTCGTATCCCTCCGGAACCGTCACCGCCACCGTGCCCGAGGTGCCGAAGCCCCACGCCGGGAAGACGACCACCGATGGACGGACGCGCAGCTGCGGGTGGTCGCTGTCCGGCAGCACGTACGTCAGCTCGAACGAGACGGTGTCCTCGTATCGAAGGTCGTCGCGCAGCGAGACGGTCGCGACGTTGACGTCCTCCTGGATCGCCACCTCGACACCGATGTCACCCTCCGCGTCGGTGGCGGCCACCGTGGTCGCCTGGTCGTGGATGGCGAGGCGGACCTCGTCGAACACGCTGAACTGCCCGGCAGGGTCAGGCGTCGTGTTGGTGAACGAGACCTCCACGCGCACGTCCACCTCGCCGTCGTCGGGTCGTACCGCGTAGGTGGCGACTGTCTCCATCGTGTAGTCGGCCGCCCGGACGACACCAGGCCGGACGGCCGGTGCGAGCAGAGCAGCAGCCGCGGCCAACCCGATCACGAGGCTGACGGCGCCAGGGCGCCGGATCACGAGGCGCGCCCGAGCAGACGCGCGAGCAGACCCGGCCGGCGGATGCGGGGCAGCGGCGGCTCCCACGCGGGCATTGCAGCCTCCACCTCCGCCCGGTGAGCGGCCAGCAGGCCGGCGTTCCGGTTGGTGCGGTCGCTCCAGTCCGGCAGCACGCCGCGGTCGTTGACGGCGTGCGCCGTTTCCTCGAGCAGTCGATCGGCGACGATCGCGAGGCGTACCAAGCCCCGACCCAGCGCGTCACGGTCGAGGGATCCGGCGGGCAGCTCGGTCATCAGCATCGGGCGGTCGTCATCGGTCATGGCGAATTTCACGAACGGGTAGTCGAAGTTGGCACGGAGCATCCGGGCGTAGGTGCGCTTGGGGATCTCCATCGCCTCGAGCCCATAGTATGCCCACAGCGACGTTCCGACCCCCGCCACCCACGCCACCGTGACGCGCAGGTCATATCGACGTGCACCATCGATGACCACGTCGCGGCTCAGCGCCGGGTCACCGGCCTCGCCGCTGGACCCGACCGTCTCGACGCCCAGCTCGGCCAGCCACGCGTCGATCGATGCAGCCTCGGTGGTCACGAGGCGGCGATCGTCTCGCCGGATCGGATGCGGCGGCGGCGCTGGAAGTCGCGCTCGGCGACGCCCGGGTCGATGCGGCAGTTCCGGCCGACCTCGACGCCCCGCGGAACGCGCGCCCGCTTTCCCACCAGCGTGATGCCCGCGTACAGCCGCTCCGGCTCGGCTCGATTCGGTCGCAGGTCCTCCCCGAAGCCCACGCGCGCGCCGGCACCGATCCACGCCTCCTTGTCGACGATCGCCCGATCCAGGACGGCACCCTCGCCGATGACCGCGTCGAACATCACGATCGAGTCGCGAATCACCGCGCCGGCCATGACGCGGACACCGGGCGACAGGATGCTGCGCTCGACCCAGCCGTCCACGACGCAGCCGTGGCTGATCATGGAGCGGCTCACCGTGGCGCCCGGTCCGACGCGTGCCGGCGGCCGCTCCTCGCTCTTCGTGTACACCAGCCAGCCCAAGTCGTTGAGCTCGATGCCCGGGTCGTCGCTCAGGAGATCCAGGCTGGTCTGCCAGTAGCTCTCGACCGTGCCGACGTCCTGCCAGTAGCCGGCGAACTCGTACGCGAACACGCGCCGGCCCTGCGCCACCATCCATGGCAGCACGTCGCGGCCGAAGTCCACCCGGTCGGGGCTCAGCAGCTCCCTCATGGCGGGCCAGCTGAACACGTACACCCCCATGCTGACCAGGTTCGAGGGCGGGTCGGCCGGCTTCTCGATGAAGTCGGTGACCCGGCCGTCATCGGCGACGTCCAGGATTCCGAAGCGGTGAGCCTCCGCCAGGGGCACGGTGCGAACCGCGCAGGTGACATCCGCACGCTTCTCCCGATGCAGGTCGATGAACGGCCGGTAGTCCATCTTGTAGATGTGGTCGCCCGCCAGGACGAGGACGAGCTCCGGCGAGCGGTCGTCGATGAAATCCAGGTTCTGGAGCACCGCGTCCGCCGTCCCGCGATACCAGTCGCGGGCCCGGCCCCGGCCGATGAACGGCTGGAGGAGGGAGACCCCGCCGCGGCTGCGGTCCAGGTCCCATGGCCGCCCGACGCCGATGTGGTCGATGAGCGACCGGGGCGCGTACTGCGTGAGGATTCCGACGTCCGTGAGCCCGGAGTTGACGGTGTTGCTCAGCGCGAAGTCGATGATCCGGTACTTGCCGCCGAAGGGCACGCCCGGCTTCGCGCGCACCTGCGAGAGGATGCTGAGGCGCTCGCCCTCACCCCCCGCGAGGATCAGCGTCAGGACCGGGCTGGACACGATCGGACGCTATCCCGGGTCGCGCGGCTCAACCGTCGCCGCCGCCTCCTCCGCCGCCGCCACCGCCTCCTCCGCCGCCGCCACCGTTGCCCGGACGCGGGGTCGGTGCCGGCGTGGGCGCCGGAGTCGGTGCCGGGGGTGCCGGTGGAGCCGGGGTGGCCGCCGGCGGCGGGGGCGCGCCGGCAGGCCCGCCGGCGGGAGGACCCGTCGTCGACCTGGGCCGCGCGCCACGCTCTCCGCAGATGGCGGGGAACGACGATTCACCGGGGATCGGCGCGATCGCGAACCGGACGTCCTCGTCCTCCTGGTAGTCCGCGGGGTCGCCACTCGCTCCCGTCTGCCCGCTCACGAGCCGGTCCGACCAGGTGTCGGCCGCCTCGAGCCATGGGTCCGGCCGCTCTGGCGTCGCGGTCGAGACGTAGCGCTCCAGATCCAGGCAGCCGTTCACGTGAACGTTGTCCACTTCCGGGACCGTGCCCTCCAAAAACGGAACGGTGATGGTCTTGCCGCAGCGACCGGAGTCGGCCATGCCCGTCCAGCGGCACACCTCCTCGGTGACGATGCCGTCCGGCTGTTCGAACGCGGTCTGGCCGACGGGCTCCTGCCCGTTCCACGCCCACGGCTCGTTGAGCGCCCTGGTCATGAACTCGTTCCATGCGTACAGCGGGCCATCGGCGCTGAACAGGCCCTCGCCGAGCACGTTCGACATCTGTGCGTTGTCGCTGTTCCCCATCCACACGCCGGTCACCAGGCTCCCCGGCACGTATCCGAAGCCGGACACGTCTCGGAAGTCGTTCGTGGTCCCGGTCTTGAACCCGGCCGGCCGTCGCTCCTCGTCCACCGTGAACAGGTTCGCGCGGTCACCCCACAGGATGTTCTTCTTGGGGTCGGTGTTGCCCTCGATGATCCAGTGCGTCAGGTACGCCTCCGCCGCCGTCATCGGCTGCGTCGGGGCAGGGGCATCGTCCTCGCGGGTGTAGATGATCCGCCCGTCCCGGTTGCGAATCTCGATGATGGACGTCGCGCGGTTCAGCTCCCCTTCCTGGGCGAAGGCGCCGTACGCCTGGGTCATGTTCGTCAGGTTGACCGGCACCGAGCCCAGTGCCAGAGACAGCCCCGGATCGAGGCCCATGATGTACTCCGCCGTCGCGATGCCCATCTTCTCGGCGAACTCCGCGGTCATCTGCGACCCGACGAGGTACTGCATCTGGACCGAAGGGATGTTGAGGGAGTAGCGGAGTGCGTCGACCGCGAGCACCGGGCCGTGCTCCTTGATGTCGGCGTTCGTGGGCCGGTAGCTGGTCTCCTCCGTCAGCCCGAACTCGGTGATGGCGTCGACGAACATCGTGCTGACGGTGGCGTCGCGGGACTGGAAGGCCGCGGAATACGTGATCGGCTTGAAGGCCGATCCGGGCTGTCGGCGGGACTGGCGCGCGATGTCGTACTGGCCCTTCACCGCGGGATCGTCGCGGTTGTAGTAGTCGACGCTGCCGACGTAGGCGACGATCTCTCCGGTCGCCGAGTCGATCGACACCAACGCAGAGTTGTTCACGTTCTTGTCGCCGCAAAGATCGTTATCGGGGACGTCCTCGGACAGGCACTTGACCCACTTCTGGACGATCTCGTGGGCGACCTGCTGGAGCTCGTAGTCGAGCGTCGTCACGATGCGGTACCCACCGGTCCGCACCTCCGCGGCCGGGTCCTCGTGGCCCAGGGCGGCGAGAATCCGCTCCGCCTCGTCGCGCACCCGGAAGCTGAAGTGCGGCTCTCGCAGCACGCTGGTGATGCGTCCGGGCTCCATCTCCAGCCAAGTGGTGGCGCGCGCCCGGTTGTACTCGCCGCGGGTGATGTAGCCCTCATCGAGCATCGCGCCAAGGACGAGGTCGCGCTCGCGGAGCGCATCGGCGGCGGCCTCCTCGCTTCCCGGCTCGCCGTTCGGGTTCTGGTACGGGTCCAGGAACGAGGGGGCCTGCGGGAGGGCGGCCAGGAAGGCGGCCTGGGCGATCGACATGTCGTTGAGGTCCTGGAGGCCGAAGTAGTTGGCGGCGGCGGCCCGGATGCCATACGAGCCGTTGCCGTAGTAGATGAGATTCAGGTACGTCTCGAGGATCCGCTCCTTGCCCGCCCGCCCCGGATACGCCGAGGTGACCTGCATGGCGAGGATGTTCTCGCGGATCTTGTCCTCGATCTCGACCGAGTTCTTCGGCTCCGGAGGCTGGCAGACATCCGTCTCATCGGCCTCCTCATCCGCCGCTGGCTCGGCGCTCGCGGCCGCGTCCGGATCGACCTGGAGCAGGCTGGGCGCCGGAGTGGCGTCCGCATCGACGCTTTCTCCCGCCTCCTCTGCCTGCAGGACCTGAGCGTAGTCGATGACCTGCTGGGTGATGGTGGAGGCGCCCTGCCTGATCTCGCCCGCCTCCAGGTTGACGATGGCCGCGCGCACGATGCCCTGGAAGTCCACGCCGTTGTTCTCCCAGAAGGTGCGGTCCTCGCTGGCGACCGTCGCCTGCCAGATGGTCTCGGGCAGCTCCCCGAAGTCCACGGCTTCGCGGTTCTGGCATTCGAAGCGAGCCAGCAGCGTCTGGCCGGTGCGGTCGTACACGTAGGTGGACTCGGCAGGCTCGATGCCGTCGAGCACGTTCGGCTCGGGCAGATCGGAAGCGAAGTAGCTGTAGGCGGCGAACATGCCACCGGCCGTGCCCATGATCGACCCGACGAACATCATCCCGAAGACGCCGAGCGTAACGAGCAGGAACGTGGCGAGCCCACGGCGGCGGGATCCGCGCCGGGTGGTTCGGCGCGTCATCATCAGATGACGCCGCCGCCGCTGGAGAGCCGGATGCATCGCTCGCAGGGTACCAGCCGACGGATGCCGGGTCGAATGCCGGTCAGCGCACCACGGTGAGCACGCGACTGTCCACGAGCAGTGCGATGAGCGCGCCGCCGACGAGGAAGGGCCCGAACGGGATGTAGCTGCGCATCCCCACGCGCCGCAGGCCCAGCAGCGCGATGCTGGTACCGGCCGCCAGGAAGGCAGCCGCGAACAGCGCCGTGAAGATGGCCGGCCAGCCCAGCATGAGCCCGATGGGGGCCACGAGGTAGAGGTCACCGAGGGCGAGGCCACCACGGACGACCAGCGCAAGCGTCCCGAGGAAGGCAACCGCCGCGACGGCGCCGATGAGCGCGTCGACCGGCTGGACGCCGGGGTTGAACGGCACGAACAACGCGGCGAGAAGGATCAGCGGGTCGAGGAGGATATGCGGCAGACGGCGTTGCTCGAGGTCCGTCGCCGTCAGCAGCAAGAGCAGACCCAGGAGGAGGAGATAGCCGGCAGTCGCCGCCCACGGCAGGGAGGAGCGGGCCACGACCGCGGCGGCACCCAGCCCGGCGACCACCGCGAGGGCCACGGTGCGCCACCCCAGCGTTCGGCGCTGCGCCTCTTCGGCGGGCCAGACGCTCGCGAGACGCTCGGCGAAGGCGCCGAGCGCGGCGAAGCCGATCCCGGCAGCGATGGATCCGAGGGTGAGTCCCAAAGCGCCTCCTGTCCCCTGCCGCCGTCTTGTCACGTGCCCCACGCACGCCGGCACCCCGCATCCTACGAGCCTGTGGCCGCCGGCCCATAGGCCGAAGGTCCGTGCAGGGTGGCCGTGAGCTGGCACGGACCCTGCTTCATATGGGGCATAGCCGGTCACCCGGCCGGCGGACACGGGAGGAACCGTACCCATGGACAAGGATCGCATCGAAGGCCCCTTCAAGGAGGCCGGTGGCAAGGTCAAGGAAGGGTGGGGCGACCTCACGGACGACTCCAGCACCGAAGCCGAGGGCCACGTCGACCAGGCCGAGGGCAAGCTCCAGAACGACTGGGGCGAGACCAAGGACACGGTCCGGGACGCCGTGGACGGCGACCGCTAGCGTTCACTGCACCCACCCCGCGCCCCGCCGGGCTCAACCCCGGTGGGGCGTCGTTGTGCGCGGGCTCAGGGCGTCTCGGCGGCGAAGTCGAGCGCCAGGCGGACGAGCATTCCAACCGCAGCGCCGGTGGCGCCCTTCGGCCCGTACGGCTTATCGGCACCCAGGTACGCCGTGCCCGCGATGTCGCAGTGGACCCACGGAACGGTCGCGAACTCGGACAGGAAGATGGCCGACTTGATGAGCGAGCCGTCGCGGGTGGCCGAGTTGACGATGTCCGCGTGCGGCGAGTCGTAGGCGGCGCGGTATTCGGGGACCAGCGGCATCTCCCAGAACCACTCCCCCGCTCGCTCCGCTGCGGATCGGATCCGGGAACCCCACTCCTCGGGCCGGGCGAAGTAGGCGCTGACCTGGTCGCCGAACGCGACCGCGTGCGCGCCCGTGAGCGTGGCCACGTCGACCAGGTGCGTGGCGCCCTGGCGCTCCGCCCACGTCATCGCGTCGGCGAGGATGAGCCGGCCCTCCGCGTCGGTGTTCGTGATCTCGACCGTCATGCCGTTCATGGCCTTCACCACGTCGCCGGGACGCTGGGCGTTGCCGCCGGGCATGTTCTCCACCATCGGCGCGACGGCCATGAGCGGCGTCTCCGGCGCGAGGCGCGCCACGGTGCGGGCAGCGGCGATCACGGCCGCGGCACCCGACTTGTCGTGCTTCATGTCGCCCATGCCCTCCGCCGGCTTGATGCTGATGCCGCCGGAGTCGAAGCAGACGCCCTTGCCCACGATGGCCAGCCGCCGCGCGGGATCGGCGGTCTCCCAGCCGGGGAGCTTGATCGCGATGAGCCGCGGCTCGTGGGTCGCGCCCTGCCCAACGCCGAGGAGGAGCCGCATGCCGAGCTCCTCCATCTCGCGCACCCCGAGGACCTCGACCGTGCAGCCGTCATCACTCAACTCGCGGGCGACCTCGGCCATGCGCTCCGGGTACAGGTCGTTGGCCGCCCGGTTCGCCAGATCGCGGCCGAATGCGGTTCCCTCGCCGATCGCCGCGCCGGTGTCGAGGGCCGCCTGGTCCGCGCCGATGAACAGCACCTCGTCAACCGACCGCCGCATGGCATCGGTGTCGCGCACCCGTCCGTAGATGGCGGTCGACCGATACGTTCCGGCGATGGCGCCGGCGGCCGCCGCGCTCCAGGCGTCCGCGTCCTCTCCGTCACGCAGCCAGAGGGCGAGCGTGCGGGCGCCGCGGCCGTTCAGGCGGCGCGTGGCCACCTGCGCGAGTCGCCGGGCGCGGAAGGGGCCGCGCCCACGGGCGCCGCCGTTCAGCAGGAGGAGCCGCTCCGCGGGCAGGTCGCCGGCGTCCACCAGAGCGGAGGCATGCTCCACCGCGTTGAACTCGCCCCACTCGATGGCGGCCCGGATCGCGCCCCCCGAGGCGGCATCGAGCTCCGCCAGATCGCCGGTCAGCTCGGCATCGTCCCGGTAGACCGGGACGGCCAGGACGTCGGCCGCCACAGTTGCGGGCGGATCTGAGATGGCGCGCAGACGCATGCGGATCGTGGCTCCTTCGTGATGGGCGGGAGGGCGGCAGTATAGGTCGGTCAGCGGCAGTCCGAGATCCGCGCCGAGAACATCGTGAATGCAGATCCGGGAGCCACCTCCGTCCCCGCCGGCGGCTCCTGGTCGATGATCCCCTCCGGCTGGGACGGGTCCTCCGCGCAGCGCACGGTCCACTCCAACCCGGCCTGGCGGGCGAGCTCGATGGCCTCGCCCGTCGGCAGGCCGATGACGGCCGGGATCACGCTGTCCGCCGCCGTCGGCGCGGCCGAGGGCGCAACCGACGCGCTTCCGCTGTCGGTGCCCGGCGGCGAGCCGTCACCACGCTGCAGGAGCGGCACCACGACGAGGATGATCACGAGCGCGGCGGCGCCGAGGATGGCCAGCGTGCCGATCAGTCCGGCAAGGTTGCGCGGCCGCCGGCGGCGCGGCGGCGGCGGGGCGGCGCGCCTGCCACGAGGCTGCGCCGCACGGGGCCGCTCGAGCCCGATCGGCCGGGCCGGGGCCGGTACCGGGACCGGGGGCGGCACGTAGCCTCGCGGCCGCGCATCGGTCCTCGCGCCTCGGTCGGGGGTCGCCCTGGCGACGACTCGAGTGTCGTCGTCCCCTCCGGGGTGCCCCGCCGCGGCAGCCGTCCCGAGCGCCCGCTCCATTGCGGTCGCCGTATGGAAGCGGCGCTCCGGCTCGCGGCGCAGCGCCTGGAGCAGGACGGCGTCCAGCTGCGCCGGGACGCCGGCGACGTGCGCGGACGGGGGCAGCACCTCGCCGCGCTGGTGCGCGGCGCTCACCTCGGAAGGAGTCGAACCCCCGTACGGGACGCGACCAGTGATCGCCTCGTAGAGCACCACGCCGAGACTGAACAGGTCGCTCGCCGGCGTCAGCGCCTGCCCGGACAGCTGTTCGGGGGACATCGCCTGCAGCGTGCCGATGCTCATTTCCGTCTTCAGGCCGTCGTGCGGCGGCTGCGCGATGCCGAAATCGATCAGCTTCGCGGGACCCGGACCCAGCATCACGTTCGCCGCCTTGACGTCACAGTGGACGAGGCCCCGCTCGTGGACGACCCGCAGACCCTCGAGCAGCTCACGGCCGATGCGCACGGCCTCGGCCACCGGCACCGCACCTCGCTCACCGAGCACGTCGCGCAGCGTCCGGTGGCGATCCAGGAGCTCCATGACGATGAAGTGCGCGGCGCCGTCGGAGCCGGAGTCGTACACGTGGACGAGGCTCGGATGCGAGAGCGACGCCGCGGCTCGCGCCTCCCCGAGGAAGCGCTCCGTGAACGCGGCGTCGTCGCTGTACGGCGGGGCGAGCACCTTGACGGCGACGTCACGCTCGAGCCGCGCGTCGCGAGCCCGGTAGACGCGGGCCATGCCGCCTCGCGCCACCAGCGCGTCGATGCGATACCGATCCACCAGGGTGCGGCCGAGCATCGGGTCCGGCTCGAGCGGGGCGTCCCGCGACGGTGGGCGCGCTCCGTCGGTCATCGGCGAACCGTCTGCACGATCGAGGCCACCTGCAGGCGCGTGGATTCGACCGCTCGGAGCACCTCTGCGAGCCGTCCGAGTGGGGTGGCCGTGACCGCTGCGCCCCCCTCCCCGATGGCGATCCGGAGCGCCCGGTCGGCCGCCGCCGCCTCGTCCCGTTGCCCGGCGAAGTCGGCCGCCGCCTGGGACGCCGCCCCCCGGTCGCCCGCCCGCGTGGCCGCGACGACCCGTTCCAGCGCGCCGACCATCGCATCGGTCGTGTCGATCCAGACCGGCAACGTGGCGAAGTCGACCTCCCATGCCTGGAGCGCGTCGAGATCCGCCCGACCGGCGTCGATGCGAGCCTCGGCGGCGTCGATGTCTCCTGCCTCGAGCGCCGCGATGGCGCGATCGAGGGTCGCCGGGAGCCGCTCGGCACGGAGGCGCATCGCGACGAAGTGATCCGCCGCGGTCACCGTGCCGTCGAGCTGCGCGGCGATGGAGCTTACGTCGCCTGGCCCAAGGTCGAGCTCAAGACCGGCCGCATCCGGGTCGAGCGCCCGCCGCGCGGCCTCGAGCGCCGCGATCGCAGCGTGAGCCGCGCGCTGTGAGGGCGCCGCCTTGCGCAGCTCCTCGGCGCCCAGGGCGAGGTCCTCTCCCGGAGCGTCGTCGCCCGCCACCACCGCGGCGGCGCCGGATCGCGCGGCTGCCAGGGCCGGCTGCAGCGCCGCTTCCAGGCGCTCCAGCGCTCGATGTGCCTCGTCGGCCCGCGTCATGACCAGCGCGCGCCCCGCATGGGCGAGCCCCGGATCCGGACCTCCGCCCCCAAGGAGCGGCACGAGCAGCACGGCTGCCATGCACCCGAGGGCCACCGCGCCGCTGCCTATCATGCAGCCATGGACCTGGGCGACACGATCCGGGCGCTGCCGAAGGCCGAGCTGCATCTCCACCTGGACGGGTGCGTCCGGCCGGAGACGGCCGTGGAGCTGGCCGCTGACGCAGGCATCGGCCTCACGCTCGAGCAGGCACGGCAGCGGCTGATCGGCCCCGAGCGCTGCGCGAGCCAGGCGGAGCTGCTCGCCTTCTTCGACCTGCCGATCGCCTTGCTCCAGACGCGCGAGTCTCTCGAGCGAGTGAGCGGCGAGCTGGTGGACGACCTCGTCGCGGACGGCATCCGATACGCGGAGGTTCGATGGGCACCTCGGCTCCACCTGGAGCGAGGCCTGGGCATCACCGATGTCATCGAGGCCGTTGCCGCCGGCGTCGCGTCGCGCGCCGCCGTTCGCGGCCCCCGGACGCCGCTGATCGGGCTGGTGGTGACGGCAATGCGCTCCCATCCGCCAGCCGCCAACGTCGAGCTGGCGGCCGCTGCGGCTAGCTTCGGCCATCCCGTCGTCGGCTTCGACCTGGCGGGGCCCGAGGCCGCGTATCCCGCCCCACCCCACGCGCTCGCCTTCGTCACGGCCCGCGACGCCGGGCTGGGGCTCACGGCGCATGCCGGCGAGGTGCCCGGCCCGGGGCGCGTGCGCGAGGTGCTGGACTTCGGCGTCCGGCGCGTCGCCCACGGGGTTACCGCGCACGAAGACCCGGCGCTCCTGGCTCTGCTGCGCGAGCGCGACGTCACGCTGGACCTCTGTCCCACCTCCAACGTCCAGGCCGCGATCGTGCGGTCGGTGAGCGAGCACCCGGCCGCGGAGCTCCACCGAGCCGGGGTGAGCGTGACCATCTCGACGGACGACCGAACGGTGACCGGGACGACCCTCACGTCGGAGCTGGCGCGGTGCGCGACGGAGATGGAGCTCCAGCCGCGCGAGCTCGCGGAGATCGCGATCAATGGCTTCCGACGCGGCTTCGCACCGCCGAGCGTCCGCGCGCCGTTCGTCGCGGAGGCACGAGCGGCGTGGGACGCCTGGGCCGCCGGCGCCGGCATCAGCTGACGCGCGACTCGAGCAGCGAGCGGACGGCGGGCGGGTCGGCCGCCACGGCGTGCGGGACCGAATCTCCCTCGAGGGCCCCCACGAGCGCCTCGTCGGCCACGCCGGTCAGCACCAGGATCGCGGCCATGCCGGCGCGACGGGCGCCCGCCACGTCCGACGACGGGTTGTCCCCGACGACGACCGTCTCCTGGGCCGGGATCCCGCTCGCCTCCAGGATCGCGCGGAACATGGCGGGCTCCGGCTTGCCGATGACCTCCGCCACGACGCCGGTCGCCGCGGACAGCGCGGCGACGATCGACCCCGCACCCGGCAGGAAGCCGTGGGCCGTGGGGTAGCGAGCGTCGGCGTTCGTCGCGATGAGGCGGGCGCCACCCAGGACGGCGCTCATCGCGGCCGCCATCGCGGCGTATGTGAACGTCGGGTCCAGGCCCACGATCACCGCGTCGTACGCTCGCTCCAGCGGCGCTCCCGGCTGCGGCGCAGCGACGTCCCGGGCCATGTCGGTGGCCAGCCCGGCGGCGCGCAGCTCGTCCCGCATTCCCGACGCCCCGATTGCGAGGACACGCCGGACGTCGGGGGCGTGTCGCCCCAGGTGCTCCACCGTCGCCGATGAGGATGTCACGATCTCCTCCTCCGTGGTGGTGATGCCCAGCTCCGCGAGGCGCTCGACGTACCCGGCGCGCGCGACCATCGAGTTGTTGGTCGCAAATCGGACCGCGACGCCGCGCTCGTGAAGCCAGTCCACGAGCTCGCGCGCCCCCGGGACCGGCTCCCTCCCTCGGTAGACGACGCCGTCCAGGTCGAAAATGACGAGACGGACGCGATCGGGCAGCGGGTCCACGCGCGGATGATACGTGCCGGATGGGGCGTCAGCGCCGCCGTCCGCCGACCTTGAGCGCCGCGAGACCAAGGCAGTATGATGCGGCGACATTTGCGCCAGGAGCCGTTGGCCCGTGCGCGTCGGAGCGCCGCGAGGCTACGCGGCTGAACGCACCTACGAACGGTGTGAAGGAGAGTTCATGCGAACGCATCTCGGCATGCCGGTGGCCGTCATGGTCATCCTCATGTTGGTCCTGGCGGCCTGCAGCGGAGGCGGCGGCGGCACGTCCGCCAGCGCAGCTGCCGAATCCACGGCGCCTGACACGAGCGCCCCCGCCTCCGAGTCCGCATCGGAGGCGCCCGAAGAGAGCGGAGCCGCCAGCGCGGACTACAAGGCATGCATGGTGAGCGACGTCGGCGGCATCGACGACAACAGCTTCAACGAGAACGCCTGGGCCGGCATGGAGCAGGCACAGGAGGAGCTCGGCGTCGAGGTCACCTTCCTCGAGTCGCGCTCGGCCGAGGATTACGCCCGGAACATCGACCAGCACATTGCCGACGGCTGCGACATGATCGTGACCGTGGGCTTCCTGCTCGGCGACGCGACCAAGGCGGCCGCGGAGGCAAATCCGGACACGCGCTTCGCGATCGTCGACTTCGCCTACGACCCGGCTCTCCCCAACGTCGAGGGCCTGGTCTACAACACCGCCGAGGCGGCGATGCTCGCCGGCTATGCATCGGCGTCGTGGTCGAAGACGGGCATCGTCGGCACGTTCGGCGGCATCAACATCGGCCCGGGCGTGACGGACTTCATGGACGGCTTCATCGCCGGGGTGAACTACTGGAACGAGCAGCAGGGCGAGGAGGTCCGCGTCCTGGGGGGCAGGGACCCGAACGACGCCGACTCCGGAACGTTCACCGGCAACTTCGACAGCACCGATGACGCCGCGAACGTCACCAACGGCATGCTGCAGGAAGGCGCCGACGTCATCCTGCCGGTCGGCGGACCGATTGGCCAGGGGACCTTCGCCGCCATCGAGCAGGCGGGCGCCGACGCGGTCGGCCTGGGCGTGGACGTTGACTGGACCGAGAGCGTGCCCGACGCGGCGCCGCTCGTCCTCACGAGCATCATCAAGCGTATCGACAACTCGGTCTTTCAGGCCGTGGAGCGCGCGGTGAACGAGGAGGAGCCCCAGCCGACGTTCCTCAGCAACCTCGAGAACGAGGGAGTCGGCATCGCGCCGTTCCACGATTACGAGGACCAGATCGAGCAGTCGGTCAAGGACGACATCGCCGCCATGCAGGAGGCGATCATCGCCGGGGAGCTGAGCCCGTCCGACTACTACGGGGAGTAGGGTCGACCACGACCCACCGATCGGTATCCTGACCGGGCGGCGTCCACCGGACGCCGCCCGGTCGTATCACCTCGAGGGTCGCCCGCGTGAAGCTCGAGCTCAGGGGGATCACCAAGCGCTTTCCCGGTGTGGTCGCGAACGAGGGAGTCGACCTCGTCGTGCGGCCGGGTGAAATTCACGGCCTCCTGGGCGAGAACGGCGCCGGGAAGACCACCCTGATGAACGTCCTGTACGGCCTCTACCGGCCGGACGAGGGCGAAATTCTCATCGACGAGCAACCGGTCCAGTTCTCCGGTCCCGCGGACGCCATCGCGGCCGGCATCGGCATGGTGCACCAGCACTTCATGCTCGTCCCGGTGTTCACCGTGACCGAGAACATCATGCTGGGGGTGGAGTCGACCCGGCCGCCCTTCGGCCGCCTGGACAAGCCCGCGGCCCGGCGGCGGATCATGGAGATCTCGGAGCGCCACAAACTCCGCATCGATCCCGATGCCCTGGTCGAGGATCTGCCCGTCGGCGTCCGCCAGCGCGTGGAGATCATCAAGACCCTCTACCGCTGGTCCGACATCCTGATCCTGGACGAGCCGTCCGCCGTCCTGACCCCGCAGGAGACCGATGAGCTGATCGAGGTGATGCGGTCCCTGCTCGAGATCGGCACGTCGATCATCTTCATCACCCACAAGCTCAACGAGGTCCGTAAGGTCGCCGACCGGATCACGGTCCTTCGCCGCGGGAGGGTCGTCGGGACGACGACGCCGGCCGAGTCGAGCCGCGAGGAGCTCGCGGCGATGATGGTGGGCCGCAACGTGCAGCTCGTCGTCGACAAGGCCCCATCGAATGCCGGCGCGCCGGTGCTCGAGATTTCGGACCTTGTCGTCCGCGACGATCGCGGGCAGGCTGCGGTCAACGGGCTCAGCCTGAGCGTTCACGCCGGCGAGATCCTGGCCATCGCGGGCGTCCAGGGCAACGGGCAGTCGGAGCTCGTCGAGGCGATCACCGGGCTCCGGGAGCCGGACTCGGGCTCCGTCGAGCTGGATGGCGCACCGATGCCGAGCGACCCTCGCGCCGTGTACGAGGCGGGCGTGGCGCACGTGCCGGAGGACCGGATGGAGGACGGCCTCATCGGCGACTTCACCGTCGCCGACAACCTCGTCCTGACCGGCTACTGGCAGGAGCCGTACTCCCAGCGCTTCCAGCTGAATGGCGATGCCATCGTGGAGTCGGCGGACCGCCTCGTCTCCGAGTTCGACATCCGAACGCCATCGATCTTCAACCACGTCGGGAACCTGTCGGGCGGCAACCAGCAGAAGGTCATCGCCGCGCGAGAGTTCTCACGCCCCCTCAAGCTGCTGGTGGGGGCACAGCCGACCCGCGGCCTCGACGTCGGATCGATCGAGTACATCCATCGCCGCATCGTTTCCAAGAGGGACGAGGGCGCCGCGGTGCTGATCGTGTCGAGCGAGCTCGACGAGGTGCTCGCCCTCGGAGACCGGATCGCGGTGATGTACCAGGGAACGATCGTGGACGTGCTCGACCGGTCCGAGGCGACGCTCGAGCGTCTCGGGCTCCTGATGGGCGGCGCTCATCCGGAGGAGCACGACCCGAAGGAGGCTGCCGCCATGGCACGGGGTACCGCAATCGTGACCGATGCCTGACGAGCCGCTCGCCTCGGTCGCACCGTCGGCGCACGACGGGTCCGCTGGCCCGGCACCGAACGAGGTTCGCGACGATCCACCGCGATCGTCGCGCGTCGCTTCCGTGCTCCGCGGCATCCTCCTCCCCGCCCTCGCCCTCCTCATCGCGTTCGCGGTCGGTGCGGTCGTCATCGTGTTCACCGACTTCGAGCTCCTCGCGCTGTGGGCCAGCGATCCGATCGCGGCGATCGGGGCATCGTGGTCATCCGTGGCGGGAACCTACGGCGCCCTGCTCCGTGGCTCCATCGGAGACCCGGGGCAGCTTCTCGGCGCGGTCGTCGCGCTCGACGGGGACGCGCTGCGTCGTGCCTTCATCCCACTGTCCGAGACCATCGTCTCCACGACCCCGCTCATCCTGACCGGCCTGTCCGTCGCCCTGGCGTTCAGGGTGGGGCTGTTCAACATCGGCGCGGAAGGCCAGCTGTACATCGGCGCGCTGCTGTCGGTGATCGTCGGGTTCAGTTTGGTGGGGCTGCCGTGGTTCCTGCACCTGCCGCTGGCGGTGCTGGCGGGCTTCGCCGGTGGAGCGCTGTGGGGCTTCGTGCCCGGCGTGCTCAAGGCGCGCACGGGGGCGCACGAGGTGATCGTCACGATCATGCTCAACTTCGTCGCGTACAACCTGATCAACTGGGCACTCAAGACGGAGCTGGTCCAGCGCGAGGGCCGCTCGGATCCGATCTCGGAGGTGGTCCAGCCGACGGCGGCGCTGGTGCCGATCGTCGAGGGCCTCCGAGCCAACTGGGGGATCGCGATCGCGCTCGCCGCGGCGGTGGCGGTATGGTGGCTCCTCTTCCGGTCGACGAAGGGATTCGAGTTCCGCGCCGTCGGCTTCAACCCCCGCGCCGCGCGCTACGCGGGGATGAGCATCTCGTGGTCCACGATCCTGTCGATGGCCATCGCGGGCGGCCTCGCCGGCCTCGCGGGGGCCGCCGTCATCCTCGGGGGGTCGCGCACCCTCTCCCCCGGCTTCTCCCCCGGCTATGGCTTTGACGGAATCGTCGTCGCGCTCGTCGGCGGCACACGCCCGCTGGGTGTCGTGGCCGCCGCGTTCCTGTTCGGCGCCCTTCGCGCCGGCGCCACGCCGATGCAGGCGGCCACCGGCACGCCGATCGACATCGTCGTCGTCATCCAGGCGCTCGTGATCATGTTCATGGCCGCGCCCGCACTGGTGCGCGCGATCTTCCGGATTCGCGCCGAGCGTCGAGTGGGGGCCGAGGTGTTCGCCAAGGGGTGGGGCTCGTGACCGCGGCGGCGGCGACCGGCACCACGATCACGCGAGCCGACCGCCGCGCCCGAACCAGGCAGCGCATCCTGGGCGTCTTCTACCTGGCGGTGGCCGTCGTCATGGTGGTCGGCTTCGCCTTCGGCGTCGCCGGTGACGACACGTCCGCATTCGGGCTGACCGCACCGACCGCGCCGATCGTCCTGCCGAACCTGGTGGTCCCCTCCGCGGCCACGCTGTACCTGCTCTCGGGCGCCGTCGCCTTCGCCGGGGCCGTCCAGCTGACGCGCGGCTTCGGAAGCCGGTGGGCCGTGCTGCTGGCCCTCGTGGCGATCGCGTTCGTGGTGGCGTTCCTGACGTGGGTGGCGGCCGGTCAGTCCATGAACCTCACCGGCCTGCTGGAGACGACCGTCCAGCGGTCGGTGCCGATCGTCTTCGGCGCGCTCTCCGGCGTGCTCTGCGAACGGGCTGGCGTGGTGAACATCGCCATCGAGGGCATGCTCCTCTCCGGCGCCTTCCTCTCGGCCGTCGTCACGAGCGCGACCGACAACCCGTGGCTCGGCATCCTCTCGGCCATCGCCATCGGCGGCCTCCTCGCGGCGCTCCTCGCGATCCTGGCCATCCGCTACCGGGTGGACCAGATCATCGCCGGGTTCTTCATCAACATCCTCGTCACTGGGCTCACGGCCTTTCTCTCCGTGCGCGTGCTGCAGCCGTACCAGGACGAGCTGAACACCCCCGAGCGGCTGGGGCCGATACCGATTCCCTTCCTGTCGGACATCCCCATCCTCGGTCCGGTGCTGTTCCGGCACACCTTCTTCGTGTACGCGCTGTTCGCCCTCATCGTCATCATCCACCTCGGGCTGTTCTATACGCGCTGGGGCCTCAGGGTGCGGGCCGTCGGTGAGCATCCCAAGGCAGCCGACACCGTGGGCATCGACGTCTATCGGGTGCGCTACATCACCGTGATCCTGGGCGGAATGGTCGCCGGGCTCGGCGGCGCCTACTTCACCATCGGCTCGACCGGCGGCTTCGAGCGGGAGATGACGGCGGGGCGGGGGTTCATCGGCCTCGCGGCGATGATCTTCGGGGGCTGGAACCCCATCGGCGCGTTCCTCGCCGGCCTGGTGTTCGGCTTCGCGGACGCCATCCAGTCGCGGCTGTCGATCCTCAACATCGCGATCCCGTCGGAGTTCCTGCTGATGGTGCCGTACATCGTCACGATCGTCGTGGTGGCCGGCCTGGTCGGGCGCGCCCGAGCGCCCGCCGCGGACGGAAAGCCGTACGTCAAGGACTGATGGCGACCGCGACCCGCGTGGTGCTCGACTGCGACCCGGGGCACGATGACGCGCTCGCCATCCTGCTCGCGGCGGCGTCGCCGGCCCTCCAGCTGGAGGCGATCACCACCGTCGCGGGCAACCAGACGCTCGAGAAGGTCACCCTCAACGCGCAGCGCGTCTGCAGCGCGGCCGGCATCCGCTCGGTTCCGATCGCCGCCGGCTGCGATCGCCCGCTGGAGCGCGAGCTGACCGTCGCGGCGGCGATCCATGGGACGTCGGGATTGGATGGGCCCGCATGGGGCGAGGTCTCCGTCCCGGTCGAGGGACGCCATGCGGCCGACCTGCTGATCGACCTGGGCATGGCCGGGGGCCTGACGGTGATCGCCACCGGACCGCTGACCAACGTCGCCACCGCTCTGCGCCGCGAGCCACGGCTGAGGGCACGCCTCGAGCGAGTCGTCGTCATGGGCGGTGCGATCGGCCTCGGGAACTGGACGCCGTCCGCCGAGTTCAACATCTACGCCGACCCGGAGGCGGCGGCCGAGGTCGTCGCCGCGGGGCTGTCGCTCACGCTCGTTCCGCTCGAGGTGACGCACCAGGCTGTCGCCACGCCGTCCCGCATGCACGAGGTGAGGATGCTGGAGTCGCGGGTGAGCCGCATCACGGAGGAGCTCATGGGCTACTTCGCGGCCACGTATCGCAGCGTGTTCGACTTTCCGCATCCGCCCGTACACGACCCGTGCGCCGTCGCGGCGGTCATCGATTCGGCCACCGTGAAGACGAGGCGAATCCACGTCGCGGTCGAAACGACCTCCGACCTGACGCGCGGGCGAACGTCCTGCGACGTCTTCGGCACGACCGGTCGCCCGGCGAACGCGGAGGTCGGGGTCGCGCTCGACGCGGACCGCTTCTGGAACCTGATGGTCGACGCCCTGGCGACGTACCGGGACTAGGGCCGGAGGGCCTCCGTCGGCACGTACGGGTGCAACGCCGGCGGCTCGCGCAGCAGGCCGATCGGATGGCCGGCCGCCGCCATGTCGCGCACCACGGCCATGTGATCGTAGTCCACGGAGCGAAAGCCGACGGCGATGTCCGGCTCGCCGAAGTAGACCACGGCGTACCGAGCGCGGGCGTCGCCTCCGGTGCCGCAGCCGACGGACCCGCAGGCGACGAAGTGCGCCTGTCCCACCACCCGGTGGAACGCCTCGTGGGTGTGCCCGAAGGCGAACAGGTCGTCCGCCTCGTCGCTGCCGATGCGAGCGAGCACCCGTGACGGTCGCGATGACCACAGGTATTCGTTCTCCCGGATCGGCGAGCCATGGAAGAGCTGGACCGAGCGCCCGGCAAGCGAGATCCGCAGGCTCTTGGGCAGCTGTCGAAGCCAGCTGCGGTTCTCCTCGCTCATCGTCTCGGCGGTCCAGCGCATGGACGCGTTGCCGTCCCGCTCGGCTTCCGCGGATACCCATGCCGCGCCTGTCTGCTCGCGGTCCATCCCGACGGCCTCGTCCCAGTTGCCCTGCACGGTGGGAATCTCGAGGCGTCGCAGCTCCTCGACGACCTCGTTGGGATGCGGTCCCCGCCCGACGACATCACCGACGCAGAAGATCGCGTCTGCGCCGATGCGTGCAGCGTCGTCGATGACGGCGCGCAGCGCAGGGGCGTTGGCGTGGACGTCACCGATGATGGCGATTCGCATGGCGAGGATATTCGGCCCCGCCCGCCGACGCGGCAATCCCCCGCCGGGTCCTCGTCACTCCGGGACTTTCAGCGCGCGCCCCCGCCCGCGCTGGCTGGGCTCAGGCGGCGCCGACGCGCGCCAGCGGAGCAGCCAGGACGCTCACGCGCCCCGCCACCGCGCGCGCGACCTCGCGCAGGGCGAGCGCCGCCGGTGACGTCTCGCCACCGGGGTACTGGGTCGACGTGATCGGGACGCCGGCGTCACCACCCGCCCGCACGCCCGGCTCGATCGGGATACGGCCGAGCACGTCGAGCTCGAGTTCGCGCGCGAACTTCTCCGCACCGCCGGTGCCGAAGATGTCGTGCTCCGATCCGCAATCCGGGCAGATGAAGCCGCTCATGTTCTCGATGACGCCGAGCGTGCGCACGTTCACCTTGTTGAACATGGCGACCGCCTTCCTCGCGTCGAGGAGGCTGACCTCCTGCGGCGTGGTGACGATCACCGCGCCGGTGAGCGGGATGAGCTGGCTGAGGCTGAGCGCCGCGTCGCCGGTCCCCGGTGGCAGGTCGATGACGAGATAGTCGAGCTCGCCCCATTCCACGTCACGCAGGAATTGCGCGATCGCGGAGTGGATGAGCGGGCCGCGCCAGATCACCGGCGCATCCGCCTGCAGGAAATACTGGATGCTCATCATCTGCACGCCGTGGCTGATCACGGGGTTCGGTCGGCCGCCGTTGCCGGTGACGTGCGCGCCCTGGGTGCCCATCATCAGGGGCACGTTGGGACCCGTGATGTCCGCATCCAGCAGGCCGACGCGCGCACCGTCGCGCGCAAGGCTGACGGCCAGGTTGACCGCGACCGTCGACTTGCCCACGCCGCCCTTGCCGGACGCCACGGCGATGGTGTTGCGGACGCCGGGGATGAGGTCCGCCGCCGGACCGCCGAAGCTGCGCTTGACGTTGCTGGCCCAGTCAACGCGCACGAGGTCGGCGCCCAGCGGGGCGAGCGCCTCGACGATGTCGTTCTCGATCGTCGCCTTGAGCGGGCACGCCGGGGTCGTGAGCTCGACGGTCAGATCGACGACGGCGCCCGCGATCGTGACGTTCTTCACCATCCCGAGCGAGACGAGATCGCGCCCGATCTCGGGGTCCTTGACCCCGCCGAGCGCGGCGAGGATGTTTTCATCTGTCAGCTGGTTCAACATGAGTCGGGCTCGGGCTCCTCGGGATGCGGGGCCGGTGCGGCCCGCTGAGCGTACCAGAGCGCGCTTCGAAAGGCAGAGCGCGCACCTGGAGCTGAGGCCGTCAGCGCGGCGGCGGCAGGACGGTCTAGGGAAGCCCGTCGAAGAGGGATGACTCCCCAGCCGGGGGGTGGTCGAACACCGAGGCGGCCAGGCGATAGTGCTCGGTGGCCAGCCAGGCGTCCCGTGACGCGGGATCCCAGTCGTGGAACGGCCCCGCCGACCCGGTCTGCGACACGTGCCGCCGGATCGCGGCGAGCTTGAGCTCGGCAAGCTCGCCGAGCTCGAGGGCAAGCGTCGGTTCCCCGGAGGAGCCGAACCCCTCGCTCGGCGCGCGGTCACCGAGCACCGCGCTCACCCGGTCGCGCGGCACGACGAGGTGGTAGAGCTTGGCCGTGCGCCAGGCCACCTGGTCCTCCTCCAGGTCGTCCTCGAAGGCGAGCGGCTCCCCGGCCAGGCGGTACGCGGCGTCCACCGCGCGCGAAAGGACGACGTGGTCGGGATCACCGGTGATGCCGTCCGGGCCGAACGTGAGAATCACCTCCGGGCGGTGCATCCGGATCGGCTCCACCAGGCGGGCGACAAGCTGGTCCTGGTCCACGCGGTCGAGGTCACCCTCGGAGTAGTCGAGCATCCGGACGACCCGCACGCCGAGCAGGGAAACGGAGCGCCGGAGCTCGTCCTCCCGGACGGTGTCCAGGTTTCGCCACGTGATGGCATCGAGCTTGACGTCGCGGTTCTTGCCTCCGGGCGACGGCGCCTTTTCCGTGAGGCGGGCGTCGAACCATCCCCGGGTGACGCACACCACGACGACGTAAGCACCGGCCGCGGCCGCGGCCGCGATCGCCCCGCCGAATCCGAACGATTCGTCACCAGGGTGGGCGACGACGACCATCATGCTCCGGGCAGGAGCTCGCTCGCGAACCGGCCGCCAGATCGAGGACACGGCCGGCAGTATACGGTCCTATGCGCCGACCCCGATGGGCATCGCCGCGCGGCCGTCGGGGCTCCGATCACGCCCCGCGACGGACGAATCGATGGTCGGCACACGGTCCAGGAAGCTTGCCCGGTGGCCCACCCGAATGACCTCCTCGGTCTCCTCCAGCGACAGGATCTCGTGGCGCAGCAACAGCTGCAGCTCGGCACGCAGGTACGAGCGGAGCATCTCCGGGCCGTCGGTGCTGATCGTGAACGGCACCTCCCCGTCGATGAGCGCCCGGATCACGCGCCGGATCTCCGCGACGCTCGCCAGGACGCCGGTGTTCAGGTTCGAGCTCGGACACACCTCGAGCACGGTGCCCCGCTCCCGGACCATCGAGAGCACGGAGGGGTCCTCCACGCTTCGGACCCCGTGGCCGATGCGGTCCGGGTGGAGGGCCTCGACCGCCTCGCGCACCTCCTCGGGCCCGCCCGTCTCACCGGCATGGACCGTGAGGCCCAGCCCGGCTCGCCGGCACTGCTCGTAGACGTCGCGGTACTCGGCGAAGCGAAAGCCGGGGACGACCGGTCCCGCGATGTCGATGCCGACCACGCCGCGGCTCTGCCAGGCGATCGCCTTGGCGGCGATGATCTCGTTCAGCTGGCGGCTGAAGCCGCGGTCGAGGCAGAAGATGAGCCCGGCGCGGACCTGGGGATACTCCAGCACGGCTCTGTCCATGCCGCGCAGCGCCGCGGCGATGATCTGGTCCAGGTCCTGCTCGCCGCCGCGGTTCCGCTTCATGGGATTGAAGCGCAGCTCGAGCTGTGTCACGTTGTTCTTCCGGTAGGCGCCACCGATGACCTCGTACACGCTGCGCTCGACCGCGATCGGGCTGGATTGGATCAGCTCCGTCCAGTGGAAGAGCTCCAGGTACGAGGCAAACGTTCGGCGCCGCCGCCCGACCGTGATCAGATCCCGGAACGCCCAGTAGTCCTTCGTCGGCAGCCGGATCCCCTGCGCGTGCGCGATCCCCCACATGATGGCGGGGGTGACGGCCGCACCGAGGTGGACGTGGAGCTCGGCCAAAGGCGTCCGGGGGTCAAGGCGCGGTCGGGTCATCGGCCTCCGCAGGTGACGTGTGCGGCGGAGTGTAGCGCAGCGCCGCGGGCCGCCGGGCCGATGCTAGAATCGGCCCGCCATGGATTTCCTCCGTGATTTCGGCGACTGGCTGACCACCGGCTGGGGTGACCGCCTCGGCGTGCTGTTTCCGCTCGGCGTGGCAGGGCTTTTGGGCCTCTACCTGCTGTGGCTCGTCATCGGGTACCTGCGCGTGAGCCAGGTGGGGATCCGTGAGCAGCATCCGCCCATGCGAGCGGTGGCGCTCCCGGGTTCGGCCGAGGGTCAGGCCCTCCCGCAGGCTCCCCGCGGGGTCCCCTACTGCGCCTTCGACGGGCTGCAGTATCCGATGGGAGCCCGGTTCTGCGCCCAGTGCGAGCGGGACCTGACGTTGGACTGCATAAGCTGCGGCGCAACCCTGGCGGCCGGGGACGCGTCCTGCTACCGATGCGGCACCCCGACCGGCGCCGCGGCCAACGCACTCCCGGGCTGACCGGCCCATTTCCCGGCCGGCCCACCGCCCGGCTGGATCGATGCTCAGCCTGATCGGCACCCTGCTCCTGGCGGCCCTGATCGTGCTCGTGCTGACGGGCGCCCTGGGGATCGGCGCCATGCTCGTCGGCGGGTCCGTCACGGCACGCGCGATGGCCGGTCCCGGAGCCGTTGTCGGCCCGCCGCAACAGCCGCCGATCGCTCCGCTCCTCGTGTCCGGTGTCGGCCTGGCGGTCGTGCTGCTCTCCGCCTCGGTCGTCCTGCGCACCGTGCTCGTGGGACACGCCCCCTGGTCGAACCTCCACGAGTTCAGCATCGCGTTCGCCGCCGCACTCGGCGGCACGTACCTCGTCCTCCTGCGATCGGCCCCCATCGCCGGGCTGGCCCCGATCGTCGCGCTGGTGGCCGCGGGACTGGTCGCCCTCGCGCTGAACCTCGAGTCGCGGGTGGATGCGCTGGTGCCGGCGCTGCAGCAGCCGCTGCTGCTCACGATCCACGTCGGCTCAGCTGCCCTGGCCTACTCCGTGGCCGGCGTGGCATTCACGTCGGCCGCCGCCGAGATCGTCCAGCGGGCCACCGGTGACGGAGTCGCGCTGCTCCCGTCGTCCGCGGTGGCGCGCGCGGTGAGCCATCGGGCCACGCTCCTCGCCTTTCCCATCCTGACCCTCGCCATCGTCCTCGGATCGGTCTGGGCCAATCTGGCCTGGCGGTCCTACTGGAGCAACGACCCCAAGGAGCTTGCGGCCGCCGCCACCTGGCTCGTCTTCGGGGCGTACCTCCACGTCGCCGGCCGGCGCGACCGCTGGGAGCGCCTCGCGCCGTGGCTCATCGTCCTGGGCTTCGTTGGCGTGCTGTTCACCTACATCGGAGCGGGGCTGTTCATCGTGGGCGAGCACAGTTACGGCGTCCCCTGAGCTACCGTGGCGCCATGGAGACCCGCTCGCTGACCGTCGACACCGGCCGATCACCCGGCCTCGTCGACCTGACTGGCGACTGCGCCGGCTTCCTGGCCGACGTCGGAGCGGCCGACGGGCTGCTCAGCGTCTTCGTGCCGCACGCGACGGCCGGCGTGGTCATCGTCGAGCTCGGCGCCGGCTCGGACCAGGACCTCCTCGACGCGCTGGATCGGCTCCTGCCGCGGGACGACCGGTGGCGCCACCGCCATGGGTCGCCGGGCCACGGCGCGGATCACGTGCTGCCGCTGCTGGTCGCCCCCTCGTTGACGATCCCGGTCATCGACGGCCGCATGGGCCTCGGCACCTGGCAGTCGATCGCCCTGCTCGACCCGAACCGGGACAACCCGCGGCGGACGGTCAGCCTGTCGTTTCTCCCCGGCTGACGCCCGTTGCCGGCTCGGCGAGCGTGGCCACCTCGGTCATGAGCGCGGCGGGGTCGTCGGTCGGGGCATCGCAGCGGTATCCGCGGCACGCGTACGCCGTCGGCCGACCGTCGCGTGGCCCCTTCCCCGCATGGAGCGGCCAGCCGGCCTGCGGCGCCGACGGCTGCACGGCAGTGAGCACCAGATCGGGCGCGTACGGCGCAGCGGCAGCTCGGCGAAGCGCGAGCGCCGCGGGGTCGGCAGCGTCGTGGCTGGCCACCACCACATCCACCTGCTCTGCCAGCTGCCGATCGGCCGCCGCCAGCATCCGGCCGAACGCGCTGGGCTGACGATCGAGCGCGCTGGCGACGGCACGGAGGATCGAGGCGCCCCGGCGAGCGTAGTCCTCCTCACCCGTGAGCAGCGCGAGGCGCAGCAGGACATCGGCGCCCAGGCTGTTCGAGGAGGGCGTGGCGTTGTCCACCAGCCCGCGCGGCACGGCGACCGACCTCCCGTGCTCCGCGGAGGTGTCGACGAACGTGCCTGCGGCGGCATCCCAGAAGCGCTCGAGTGCCCGATCGACGAGCCGTCGAGCGGTCATCAGGGGACCCGGCGTGCCGAGCGCACCGTGCGCGACGAGGAGACCGTCAGCAACCGCCAGGTGGTCCTCGGCGAAGCCGGGTGTGTGGGAGCGCCCGGCCCGGGTCGTCCGCCAGATGCCCTCCCCGTCCCGGACGAGGTGGTTGTCGAAGAATCCGACCAGGTCGCGCGTCGCGTCGAGGTACGCGTCGTCTCCCAGAACGAGCGCCGCGTGCGCGAGGGCCCGGAGTGCCAAGCCGTTCCACGCCGCCAGCTGCTTGTCGTCCCTCGCCGGGCGAACGCGCGCTGCGCGGGCCGTGAGCAGCGCGTGCCGGGCTCGCCGCTCCAGGTCCGGGTCGATGGAAGGGCCGGCGCGGTGGAGGACGTTGCTCCCCTCCCAGTTGCCGCCCGGTGAGACACCCCAGAAGCCGGCCACCCGCTCGCGCTCGCCGGCGTCCAGGCCGGCGTCGCTCAGGACGGCGTCGAACTCGCCGAAGGGCCAGGCGTAGAAGAGGCCCTCCACGCCCTCCGAGTCGGCGTCCAACGCGGAGGCGAACCCGCCGTCCTCCGTCCGCAGCTCGGCCAGCATGAAGTCGAGCGTCGAGCGTGCCACCTGCGCATATCGCTCGTCGGCAGTCGCCCGGTAGCCCTCCAGGTACGCATGGGCAAGCAGCGCGTTGTCGTACAGCATCTTCTCGAAGTGCGGCACGAGCCAGTGGGCATCCGTGCTGTAGCGGGCGAAACCGCCGCCGATCTGGTCGTGGATCCCGCCGTCCGCCATCGCGTCCAGCGTCGTCGTGACCATGCGGAGGGTTGCCGGGTCACCCGAACGGCGCCACGAACGCAGGAGGAACTCCAGCGTCATCGGCGCAGGGAACTTCGGCGCGCCGCCGAACCCACCGTGGACCGCGTCGAACGACGCGCCGATCCGCGCCGCCGCCGTCTCGAGCTGCCGACGCTGCGGGTCACGGTCGCCGGCCGGAACCGCCAGCTGGGCCTCGAGGTGCCCTGCCAGCATCGCGGCCTGCTGGTCCACTTCCGGGCGGCGAGTTCGGTAGGCATCGGCGACGGAGGACAGGACACGCGGGAAGCCGGCCATCCCATGGCGATCCTCGGGCGGGAAGTAGGTGCCGCCGAAAAAGGGACGGAGGTCCGGGGTGAGGAAGACGCTCATCGGCCAGCCCCCGGAGCCCGTCATCGCCTGCACGGAGGCCATGTACACGTCGTCGAGATCGGGCCGCTCTTCGCGATCCACCTTGATGGAGACGAAGTGCTCGTTCATCAGCCGGGCGATCTCGGGGTTCTCGAAGCTCTCCCGCTCCATGACATGGCACCAATGGCACGCCGCGTAGCCGATGGACAGGAAGATCGGACGGTCCTCGCGGCTGGCACGATCGAGGGCCTCGGGGCCCCACGGGTACCAGTCGACCGGGTTGTGAGCGTGCTGCAGCAGGTACGGGCTCGTCTCGTCGGCCAGGCGGTTCGGCATGCCCTTACCCTCGCACGGAGGATGCCGCGCCTCCCGATGCCACGCCGAACTGTTCGGTCGAGAGCCGGGCGTACAGGCCGCCCTGCCTGAGAAGCTCGGCGTGGGTTCCGCGCTCGACGATGCGCCCGCCCTGCACCACCAGGATCTGGTCGGCGCGCAGGATCGTCGACAGCCGGTGGGCGATCGCGATCGTCGTGCGTCCCTCCATCAGGCGCTGGAGCGCGGCCTGGATGAGCCGCTCGCTGACCGTGTCGAGCGCAGACGTCGCCTCGTCGAGGATGAGGATGCGCGGATCCTTCAGCAGCACCCGCGCGATCGCGACGCGTTGCTTCTCGCCCCCGGAGAGCTTGTAGCCGCGCTCGCCGACCACCGTGTCGTACGCATCGGGCAGCTCCATGATCCGGTCGTGGATCGCCGCCGCGCGTGCCGCATCCTCGATCTGCTCCATGGTGGCGTCCGGCCGTGCGTATCGCAGGTTGGTGAGCACGGTGTCGTGGAACAGATACGTCTCCTGTGTGACGAAGCCGATGACCCGCCCCAGGGACTGGAGTCCGATCCCGCGGACATCGATGCCGTCGATGCTGACCGACCCCGCATCCACGTCGTAGAGCCGGGGGATGAGATACGTCGACGTCGTCTTGCCGCTGCCGGACGGCCCGACGAGCGCGACCAGCTCCCCGGGCCGCGCCGTGAAGTGGATGTCGGTGAGGGCGAAGGGCCGGACGGCGGTCGGGACGGCACGGCCGTCGGCCTCGGCGGCGGCGGTCTCGCCGGCCGCCTCCACCTGCGCCGGCGCGACCGGATAGCGGAACGACACGTGGTCGAAGCGGACCTCGCCCCGAATCTGCGCCGGCATGAGCTGCACCGCCTCCGGGGCGTCAGTGATCTCGTGGTCCATCTCGAGGTACTCGAAGATCCGGTCGAACAGCGCGAGCGCGCCCTGGATCTCGACCTGCACGTTGAGCAGCTGGCCGAGCGGGAAGAAGAGGCGACTCTGGAGCGTGGTGAAGGCGACGATGGTGCCGACCGTCACGTCGGACTCGCCCTCGATGATGAACGTGCCGGCCAGCAGGTAGACGAAGGCCGGCATGATGCTGAAGAACGTGCCGATCAGCGCGAAGAACCATCGGCCGATCATCTGGCCGCGCACCTGGAGGTCCCCCAGGCGCTGCGACTCGACGCGGAAACGCTCGATGCTCGCCTCCTGCTGCCCGAACGTCTTGCTCAGGAGGATGCCCGACACGCTGAGCGACTCCTCGGTGATGGCACTCATCTCGGCCATCGAGCGCTGGGTCAGGGTGCTGACCTGCCGCCGCACTTTGCCGACCCGGTACGTGATGTAAGCGAAGACCGGCAGCAGGCCGAGGCTGAGGAGCGTGAGCCGCCAGTCCAGGATCCACATCGCGACGACGGTCGTGGCCACCGTCGCGAAGTTGGAGAGCAGGGAGGCGGCAGTGTCGGTGACGACCGACTGCACGCCGCCCACGTCGTTGCTGATGCGGCTCTGGATCTCGCCGGTGCGCGTCTCGGTGAAGAAACGCAGCGGCATCCACTGGAGATGCCGGTAGAGCGCCAGCCGAAGGTCGTTCATCACCTGCTGGCCGACGACGTTGGACAGGTACGCCTGCCAGACGCCGATGGCGCTCGTCACGATCGGCAGCACGATCATGAGCCCCGCCTGCAGGTACAGGAGGCCGCGGTCCCGCTCCCCGAGCAGGTTGTCGATGATCAGCTTGAGCAGGATCGGGTTGACGACGCCGATGCTGACGGTCACGAGGATGAGCAGCGCGATCCATGCGAGGCGCAGCCGGTATGGCCGGAAGAAGCCCGCGATCAGCCCGAGGGTGCGCCGCTCGCTGCCGGGCCGCCTGGTGAGATCCGGCTCCGCCCCGCCGAAGGCCCCGGCCCAGCCGCCACCACCCCCGCCCCCACCGCGCCGCCTCACTCGAGGATGATCGAGAGGAACGCCTGTGCCATGCCGATTCCCTGCGGCTCGCCCACGATCCGGGCCCGCTCCCGCATGCGCTCCTCGACCCTGGGTGGGTCCACCTGGCTCTCGTGCGCGAGGATCGAGCGCAGCCCGAGGTCGAACGTCTCGGCAACGTCGATCCAGAGGTTCGGCTCCTCGACTCCCATGAGCAGGACCTGCCGCACCTTCCAGGGCTCGAGATGCTCATCGGTCCACAGCTCGGGGAAGTTAAGGTGGTCGCGGGCCGCGGGGTAGACGGCAGCCAGCGTCGCCTCACCGGTCGCCAGGTGATCGGGATGCCCCACGAACGGGTTGTGGTCGAGCCGCCGCTGCGGGTTCTGCGTGATCACGAGGTCCGGCCGGAACCGGCGCAGTTGCCGAACGATGTCTCGCCGGAGGTCCAGGCTCGGCGTGAGGTAGCCGTCCGGGTAGCCGAGGTGGACGATCTCGTTCACGCCCAGGATGTCGGCAGCGGCGCGCTGCTCGGCGACCCGCGTGGAGGTCAGCTGCTCGGGCGTGATCTCGAAGTCCTCGGTGCCCTTGCTGCCATCCGTCGTGACGACGTAGTCGACCCGGACGCCCCGCGACGTCAGGTGCGCAATCGTCGGTCCGGCGCCGAACTCGCCGTCGTCGGGGTGGCTGATCACCACCAGCGCACGCTCGAGGGGCGTGATCAGCTCATCGGGCTCGAGGGGGCTCACGCACGCATGCTACCGGAGATCCGGCCGCCCCTCGGCTCGGGCTCGAGGCCCCGCGGCGGTCCGGCGGCTGCCGCTGAAGAGTCGATGGGAGTGCCGCAGGGGGGAACCGCGGCACTCCCGGAGGGCATGGTACGACGGGCTTACCCGGTCGGCAAGCATGCTCTGGATCACTCGCCGAACATCGTGAGCTGTTCACCGCCCCGCTCGATGAGGGGATCGAGGCCGAGGACCGGCTCCAGCCACTCCATCCGGGCACCGGGCCGGGCAGCGAGCGTATCGAGGTGCTGCCACTTGAGCACGTGCCAGTTCTGGCGCTCCATCTCGCTCCTCAGCCACGGCGAGCGGCCGAGCTTGGTGCGCAGCAGCTCCGCCCGTTCAGCCGGGAGGACGAGGAAGCGCGCCTGCTGCTCCCCCGGCGGAATCTGCCGCCCTCGTCCGAGGATCGTCTCGCCGACCATCGCCGTCCACTCGACCTCGAACAGAAAGGCCAACTTGCCGCGCACGTACCACATCGCGTCGACGGCGCCGAGCGCGTCCGCCGGAGCACGGACGACCAGCGGCAGGTACACGCGTCGCTCTTCGTCGGTCAGGCGGTCCGCCAATCTGCGTCCCTCCCACCGCCGGTCATGCTCCCGGGAGGCGACCCAGCTGCGCAGACCGAGCCGATGGCCGTAGTCGACCAGCGTCGCGATCACACGAGCGTGCTCCTCCGTCCGCCGGCCGAGGTCGTCCTCCGTGCCGATCGACCCCCGCTCGCCCCCGGACGCGTACGCGTCGAGGCAGGCGCGGACCAGCTCTTCGTCCGGCGCCTGGAGCCCGGGGAAGAGACGGTAGATGCGGTCGAAAAAGCCCGCCTCGTCGATCCGCCCCGCGGTCGCCAGGATCGACCAGGTCGCCCACTCGACCCGGTCGGCGAGCGGCCGCTCGGCCAGCTCCGGGGCACGGAGCCACCAATGCGGACGATCGTCCGCGCCGATGCGCACCAGGGTCGGATGATCGTCGCGCCACAGCTCCTCGCGCACCAGATCGGCCAGCAGGTGCGGTCCGGCGCCGTCGATGCGGTCCGCCGGCCCATCCTCGCCGGAGCCGCGGGACGCGGCGAGGCGCCGCAGGAGGCCCGTCCGCCCGAGCTCCGCGGCGATGGCCGCCACCACGCGAGTCAGGCTGGCGGGCTCGCCGCGGTCCCGGAGCAGGGCGCCGACCGACCGGTCGATGGCGGAGGCCAGCTCGGGGTACGTGAGGTGGCCCGCCTCGGCGCCCAGCCGCAGGGGGCTCGGCCGAACGGCCTGTCGCAGTCGGTCCTCGCCGGACGGCTTGCGAAGGTGAAGGACGATGCCTTCGCCGTGCTTCTCAGACTCGCGGTGGATGACGTCCACCAGCTCGAGGCCTGCGCCGGCCCCGGCCAGGGCGGACGAGAGCAGCCGCTCGGGCGACCCGGAGTCGAGCAGCAGCGTGCACCAGCCGCCCGGCTTCAGCGCACCAGCCGCGGATACCAGCCCGTGGCGCAGCGCCGTCATCTCGGCTCCCTCGGGATGGCCGCCGCTGCCGAACAGGGGCTCCAGGCGGAGCGTCTCGGCTGCCTCGCGCCCGAGGACCCAGGCCGTCGCGAGGTACTCGAACGACAGCTCGTCGATCGACGGGCCGGGTGGTGGCGCCCCGATCACCAGGTCGATGCCCTCCGCCGGCAGGTACTGCCCGAC
>JASLBU010000200.1 GCA_030146365.1 Candidatus Limnocylindria bacterium
GAGGTGGGGTACGTGGCCACCGGGCTGAAGAGCATTCGCGAGGCCCAGGTCGGCGACACGCTGACGTCCGCCGTCGGGGGCGCCACCGAGCCGCTGCCCGGCTATCACGAGCCGCTGCCCCTGGTGTTCGCTGGCATCTACCCAATGCGCGGGGACGACTATCCCGAGCTCCGGGACGCCCTCGACAAGCTCCACCTCAACGATGCCGGGTTCATCTACGAGCCGGAGTCATCGGCCGCCCTCGGCTTCGGCTTTCGATGCGGCTTCCTCGGCCTCCTGCACATGGAGATCGTCCAGGAGCGGCTGGAGCGAGAGTTCGACCTGGACCTCATCGCATCGGCACCGTCGGTCGAGTACCGCGTCAAGCTCCATCACCGCGAGGCGGAGGTGGTCATCGACAACCCGGCGCAGATGCCCGGACCCGGTGACATCGAGCAGATCAGCGAGCCGTGGGTGTCCACCCAGGTCATCACGCCCACCGACTACATCGGCCCGCTGATGGAGCTTGCCACCGGGCGGCGAGGCGAGTTCCAGAACATGGAGTACCTCGACCCGAAGCGCGTCAACCTGCACTTCGAGATGCCACTCGGCGAGCTGATCATCGACTTCTACGACCAGCTGAAGAGCCGGTCCAGCGGCTACGCGAGCCTCGACTACACGTACATCGGGTACCGGCCCGGGGACCTCGTGAAGCTGGACGTGCTTGTGGCGGGCGAGCCTGTGGACGCGCTGAGCCTCATCGTCCATCGGTCGAATGCATACCGATCCGGCAAGGCGCTGGTGGACAAGCTCAAGGAGCTGATCCCGCGCCAGATGTTCGAAGTGCCGGTCCAGGCGGCCATCGGCTCGCATATCATCAGCCGCGAGACGATCCGTGCCATGCGCAAGAACGTTCTCGCCAAGTGCTACGGCGGCGACATCACGCGCAAGCGCAAGCTCCTGGAGAAGCAGAAGGAAGGGAAGCAGCGAATGAAGCGGATCGGCTCCGTGGAGATTCCGCAGGAAGCCTTCCTCGCCGTGCTGCGGATGAACGAGACCGCCGGATGACGTTCGTCGAATCGCTGCGGCTGGCGATCGCGCTCGGATTGACCCTCTTCCTCGTCCTGCTCCGGTTCGACTCGGAGCGCATCACGCGCAGCGACTACTTCCGCTACCGCACGCCGTGGATGGGACCGGTGAGCTACTACCTGCTGGTGCTGATCTTCGCGATCGGCATCGCCCTCATCCTGCCCTCCGGCCGTGCGCAGCTCTTCCTCACGGGCGGGGACGCGGATGCCGTGATGCCGGTGATGCTGCTGTTCATCGCCGTCGCATTGGTGAACGGTGCGGCGCTCGCGTTCCTGCGGTATGGCGGCATCCTGCCGCTGCCGGTCGAGCTGTTGCCGTCGCGCGTCATCGGCGCGGCGGCAAATGCGATCAGCGAGGAGCTCCAGTTCCGGTCCATCGTGCTCGGCATGCTGCTCTTCGCCGGCGTCCCGGTGGCATGGGCGATCGGGATCCAGGCGCTCGTCTATGGCCTGGCCCACCGGCGACTGTGGCGCGATCGAGACTGGTACTTCCTGCTCGGGTCGGTGCTCCTCGGCTGGGCGGCCGGCGTCGCGACCGTAGAGACCGGCTCGGTGATCCCCGCCATCGTCGGCCACTTCGCCGTCACCATGAGCCTGTTCGCCTTCGCCGGGGGGCGCCTGCGGCAGCGACCGATCTAGCGGGCGGCGCCCGCGCTGATCGGGTTCCGCGCGAGCCTAGACTTGCGGCATGAGCCCCCTGCCGCACCATCTGTATGTCCACGTGCCGTTCTGCCGGCTGGTGTGCGCGTACTGCGACTTCGTCACGGTCGGAGGACGGGCTCGGGACATCCCTCGCTACGTGGCGGCGCTGGCTGCGGAACTGACGCAGCGGCCGGCGTCGGGCGAGCTGCGGACGATCTACTTCGGCGGCGGCACGCCGTCGCTGCTGCGCGGCGAGCAGCTCGCCGCGATCCTCGAGGCGGCGTGCGTCCGGTGGAGCGGCCGCTGGCTGCGCGAGGTGACGGTCGAGACGAACCCCAGCGTTCGAGAGGCACCGGACTGGACCGGCATGCGCGCCGCGGGGGTCACGCGGATCTCGCTTGGCGTGCAGTCGCTGCGCGACCCGGACCTCGAACGCCTGGCGCGCGGGCACACGGCCTCGGAGGCGCGCCGCGCCTTCGCCGACGCGCGAGCGGCCGGCTTCGACAACGTGAGCATCGATCTGATCTACGGCATCCCCGGACAGTCGCTCGATGACTGGCGCGACGGACTCGCGGAGGCCATCGAGCTCCGGCCGGAGCACGTGAGCTGCTACGCGCTCCAGCTGGCCCTCGAGCCGGACGAATGGGCCGCGCCGCCGCGTCCGGGTGCCCTCCGTTGGCGGGAGCGTATTGCAACCCGCCAGGACGAGGCGCTCGCCGCGGACCAGTACGCGGCCGCCGAGACGCTCCTGGCGGCGGCCGGCTATGCGCACTACGAGCTGAGCTCCTGGGCGCGCCCCGGGCGGGAATCCGTCCACAACAGCGCCTACTGGGCAAGGCGCCCGTACACGGGCATCGGCGCCGGTGCGCACTCATACGACGGGGGAGGAGAGCGATCGTGGAACCTGCGTGACCTCGACGCCTACCTGGCGGCCACGGAGGGGGGTGACCGGCCGATCGCCGGTAGCGAGCATCTCGACGAGTCCGCGCGCGCCTTCGAGGCCGTGGCCCTAGGGCTGCGCCGCGTGGCCGGCGTCGACCGCCGGGCGTTCGTCCTGGAGTTCGGCGCAGACCCAGTCGAGCGGTGGCCGGACGCGGTCGAGGCCACGGCGCGCGCGGGTCTGCTCGAGGTGGCATCCGGCGTCATGCGCCTGACCGCCCGCGGCCGGCTGCTGGCCTCGGAGGTCCTCGTGGCCTTCGCGCGTTGACACCGCCTCGTGACGGGCGGTACCATGCCATCCGCACACGTTTGGCACTCTCGGTGCAAGAGTGCTAACGCGACTGGGGAGTGACGATGACGCGAGATCGACAGGCTGATCAGCACGCCGCGTCGGTCGGGCCGGCGCTCGAGCTGACCGATCGGCAGCGGTCCGTCCTGCGTGCCGTCGTCGAGGACTACGTGCTCACCGCCGTGCCCGTGGGCTCGAAGGCGCTCGTCAGCCGCTATGGCCTGGCGGTGTCGCCGGCGACTGTTCGCTCGGCGATGGCGGAGCTGGAGGCACTCGGCCTGCTGACGCACCCGCACACGAGTGCCGGTCGTGTCCCCTCCGACCTCGGGTACCGGCTCTACGTCGAGTCGCTGATGCGAGAGGCCGAGCTGGACACCGCAGACCGGCTCATGATCCGCCACCAGTTCAGCCAGGTGCAGCTCACCAGCAACGAGTGGCTGAGGCTGGCGGCCTCCGTGCTGGCCGGCAGCACGCGTTCTGCCGCCGTGGTCACGCCGGCGCGCTCGAGCCAGGCTCGCTTCGGACACGTGCAGCTGGTCGCCCTCGCCGACGGCACGCGTCTCGTCGTCCTGGTCCTCGCCGACGGCAACGTGGTCCAGCGGCGGCTCGACCGTGCCGCTGTGGAGCGGCAGCTCCCGGAGGTGTCACTGGAGCAGGACGATCTCGACGCGGCGGCGGCCACCCTCAACACCCATCTTCGCGGCTTGGCCGCGCCCCAGGTCCGGCGGCGGTCGGCGAAGCTGGACGCGCTGCCGGCGGCGATCGCGGACACGGTGGCGGTTCTGCTCGCCGGAGCTGATGCGGTGGTCGTCGAGGAGATCTTCACCGACGGCATCGTCAACGTGCTGGAGCAGCCAGAGTTCGCGGAGGGCAGCAAGCTGCGCCCGATCCTCGAGGCGCTCCAGCGTTCGGACTTCCTGGAACAGCTCGTGCCGGTCATCACCCGCAGCGGCGGCGTCCACGTGATCATCGGCCGCGAGAACAGCAACGACGCGATGCACGAGGTGAGCCTCGTGTTCGCGCCGTACGGCGCGCCGGACCGTGCACTCGGCCTGCTCGGCGTGCTCGGCCCGACACGGATGCGCTATCCGAGGGCCATCCCGACCGTTCGCTATCTGTCGACCCTCATGAACGAGCTGATCAACAGCCACTACGGCGGAACCCAATGACCGACGAACCCACGAACGGCAGCCCCCAGCCCCGCGCGAAGACGCGGGCCGAGGAACGTGCCGAGGCGATCAGGACACCGTCGCGGATCGAGCTGGCCGAGCGCATCGAGCTGCTCGAGCGGGAGCTCGCCGAGACCCGCGCGAAGGCGGAGGAGCACCTCTACAACTGGCAGCGCTCGGCCGCGGACTTCAGCAATTTCAAGCGCCGCACCGATGACGAGCGCGCGCAGATGAGCCAGTTCACGAACGCGGTCCTCATCGGCAAGCTGCTCGGCGTCCTCGACGATTTCGATCGGGCGCTGGAGAGCGTGCCGGCGGAAGCCCACGACCCGTGGATCGAGGGCGTCAAGCTCGTGGAGCGCAAGCTCCGCAACGTCCTGGAGTCGGAAGGCGTGACGCCGATCGAGGCGATCGGGCAGCCCTTCGACCCGAATTTGCACGAGGCGGTCGCCCACGAGGAGACCGCGGACCATCCCGACAACGCAGTGATCGGCGAGGTGCAGCGAGGCTATCGCCTGCACGACCGGCTCATCCGGCCGAGCCTCGTCCGAGTCGCCAACAACCCCAAGGAGCATTGACGAGACGATGGGAAAGATCATCGGCATCGACCTGGGCACGACGAACTCCGTCGTGGCCGTCATGGAAGGCGGCGAGCCCCAGGTGATCAGCAACGCGGAGGGCGGCCGTATCACCCCATCGGTCGTCGCCTTCGCCAAGAGCGGCGAGCGGCTGGTGGGCCAGGTGGCCAAGCGCCAGGCGATCACCAACCCCGAGAACACGATCTTCAGCATCAAGCGCTTCATGGGCCGTCGTTTCGACGACCCCGAGGTGCAGCGCAGCAAGGGCCTGGTTCCCTACGAGGTCACCAAGGACCCGAAGTCAGACGGGATCGTCGTGGAGCTGGCCAACGACAAGAACTTCAGCCCTCCGGAGATCAGCGCGATGATCCTCCAGAAGCTGAAGGCGGATGCCGAGGCCTACCTGGGGGAGAAGGTCACGGAGGCGGTCATCACCGTCCCGGCCTACTTCGACGACACGCAGCGCCAGGCGACGAAGGACGCCGGCCGCATCGCCGGCCTGGACGTCAAGCGGATCGTCAACGAGCCGACCGCGTCTGCGCTCGCCTATGGCCTCGACAAGCAGAAGGACGAGAAGATCGCCGTCTACGACCTCGGCGGCGGCACCTTCGACATCTCGATCCTCGAGCTGTCCGAGGGTGTCTTCGAGGTCCGATCGACGAACGGCGACACCCACCTCGGCGGCGACGACTTCGACCAGCGGATCATCGACTGGCTGTCGGACGAGTTTCGCAAGTCGGAGGGCGTGGACCTCACCAAGGACCGCATCGCCCTCCAGCGCCTCAAGGAGGCGGCCGAGAAGGCGAAGATCGAGCTGTCGAGCACGACCTCGACCGAGATCAACCTGCCGTTCATCAGCGCCGATGCCTCCGGCCCGAAGCACCTGGTGGTGACGCTCAGCCGCGCGAAGCTCGAGGACCTGGTCGCTGACCTGATCAACAAGACGGCCGATCCGGTGAAGAAGGCGCTGGCCGATGCCGGCCTCCAGCCGTCGGAGATCGACGAGGTCATCCTCGTCGGCGGCATGACGCGCATGCCGTCCGTCGTGGAGGCGGTCAAGAAGATGTTCGGTGGCAAGGAGCCGCACAAGGGCGTCAACCCCGACGAGGTGGTGGCGATCGGTGCCGCCATCCAGGCCGGCGTACTGGCCGGCGACGTCAAGGACGTGCTGCTGCTGGACGTCACGCCGCTATCGCTGGGTATCGAAACCCTCGGTGGCGTGATGACCAGGCTCATCGAGCGCAACACCACGATCCCGACGTCCAAGAGCCAGGTGTTCTCGACCGCCAGCGACAACCAGCCGCAGGTGGAGATTCACGTCCTGCAGGGCGAGCGCGAGATGGCCACCGACAACAAGACGCTGGGCCGGTTCATCCTCGATGGCATCCCCTCCGCGCCGCGCGGCGTGCCGCAGATCGAGGTCACCTTTGACATCGACGCCAACGGCATCCTCGACGTGCGAGCCAAGGACCGGGCCACGAGTCGCGAGCAGACGGTGCGCATCACTGCCTCTTCGATGCTCTCCAAGGACGACGTGGACAAGATGGTTCGCGACGCACAGGAGCATGCCGAGGAGGACCGCCAGCGGCGCGAGCTGGTCGAGACGCGCAACCAGGCCGACGCGCTGGCCTTCCAGGCCGAGCGGACGCTGCGTGATCTCGGCGACAAGGTCTCGTCGGAGGACAAGGCCGACGTCGAAACCAAGGTGACGGCGGTCCGCGAAGCGCTGAAGGGCGACGACCTGGAGGCCATCAAGCGCACCTCACAGGAGCTGGCCGAGTCCCTCCAGCGGGTCGGCACGGCTGCCTACCAGGCCGGAGCCACCGACGGCGACGGAGCCACACCGGGTGCGGAGCCGGGTGCCGAAGGCGCCACGCCCGAAGGCGAGGCGGAGGGCGAAGAGGCCGTCGAGGGCGAGTTCAAGGAAGTCTGAGCGCGCCCGCACTCTTCTCAAAGGCCCCGCGGAGGTGTCACCGCGGGGCCTTTCCATGTGCCACTCCGCTCTTGCAATAGGACCGACATCACTGCGACCCATGGGCGGAGCAGGCCGCAAGCCGGCGAGCCTGAAAGTGTTGACATGGAGCACCTTGAGGCGGGTGTTGAGCTCTCTCCCCACGGAGCAAGGCCGCAGGCAGCGGACGAGTCGGTCATTCACGCAGCCGCGACCCAGGATGCGCAGATACTGGTAACCGAGGAGCGGATTGTCG
>JASLBU010000030.1 GCA_030146365.1 Candidatus Limnocylindria bacterium
ACGTGCGCGGATCCGCGGACGGCAGGTCGGTCACGGCGGACACACCGGCAAATGGTGCGAGCTGGTCGGCGAAGCGGACCTCGAACGCAGCGAGATGGCCGAGCAGGTCCTTCGCCGTCCAGACCCCGAGGGCGATCCGCCCCCAGTCGTCCGGACCGAATCGATCGACCGTCGAGCGGATTGTGCGCTGCCCGTACGTCAGCACGTCAAGCGTGTTCATCGGCTGATACTCATGGACACACGCTACAGGGTCGCCGCCGCTGCTCGTAGCATGCTCTGACGTAACCAAACTCCGCGACGACGGGCGTGGACCTGTCACCGGCGCGGCCCTCGAAGGTGGCGTCCACGGCCTGGTTGGCATGCGCGAGCGCGCGGCGATGTTCGGCGGTGCGCTGAGCGCCGAACGGGGTCTGGACGGCGGCTTCATCGTGCGGGCGCAGCTGCCGGTCCCCGAGGAGCGGCGATGATCCGCCTCCTCGTTGCCGACGACCAGCCGCTGGTGCGCTGTGGGCTAGCCGCGATTATCGGCGCCGACCCGGAGCTCGAGGTGGTGGGCGAGGCGGCGACCGGCCGCGAGGCCGTGTGCCTCGCGCGCGAGCTGCGACCCGACGTCATTGTCATGGACGTGCGCATGCCGGACCTCGACGGCATTGAGGCCACCCGCGAGCTGGCCCGCGGACCGGAGTCCGGCGCCCGGATCCTGGTGCTGACCACCTACGACGTGGACGTCTACGTCTACGAGGCGCTGCGGGCGGGAGCCAGCGGCTTCCTGCTGAAGGACGCGCCGCGCTACCAGCTGCTTGCCGCCATCCGCACCGGCGCCCTCGGCCACCTGACCGATCGTGAACGGCAGATTCTCGAGCTCGTCGGCCGCGGCCTAAGCAACCCCGAGATCGCCGAGCGCCTCATCCTGGGCGAGAGCACAGTGAAGATTCATGTCGGGCTCGCTGGAGGAGTTGCGGCCGCTGATCCGGGCGGTCGTCGACCGCCTCGACGCACTCGACGATGAGTCTCGCGCGGCGATGGCCAGCCCAGGCGCAGCCGAGGTGCGACACGCGACCATGCCCACGCGTTACGAACGCATCCGCCGTCTGACTGAGACGATCGAGCCCAAGCTCAAGAAGCGTGATCGGGACCGCATCACGCGGCTGCTGGTGGTTCTGACCGCATCAGCGTCGCTGCGGACGTGGCGCGATCACCTCGGGCTGTCGGCCGACGAGGTCGCCGATGAGGTGGACTGGATCGTTCGCGCGGCAATCGCGGCCGCCAGTGAAAGGACGCCGCAGAGTATCGCGCCAATCGGAGATCCAACCTAGCACCGGAGCCGTGACCGAGACGAGTAGCCGCGTCGTGCTGCCCCGCCGGTCCGCAACCGATCGCGTTGACGAACTGCGCCGAGCAAACGGGTGGCGGGCCGCTTGCCGAGAGACGCGGGCCCGTTCAGCTCGGTGAGCACGGTGAAGGGCGACCGCCCACCACGGCACTCTCGATCCAGGGTCGGAGGCGGCGCCCGAGGAGTCCGAATGCCACGTCCAGAAGCGGCTTCATCAGCACGAGGTCGAGGATGCGACCGGGCAAGCCGTCCGGCAGCGGGTAGTCGAGGACGTGCGTGATGAGCGTGCCACCGTTGGCCGCGTCATACCGTGTCGTTGAGCGCCATTCGCCGAATACCGATAGCTGCCCGACCTCGACCGTCGCCCATGGCGGCGCCGGGCGTGGTCGGTCGGTGAGGTTCGGTGGATCGACATGGATCGTCTCCCAGCGCGTCGAGACGCGGATGAGCCCGAGGGTGAAGACCTGGTGGTAGACGTTGCCGACCTGCTCGACCCGGCCGGCGGTCTCGGGTACGCGGACGAGGGGGTTGAACTCTGGGAAGCGACTCGGATCGGCCGCGATGTCAAGGGCCTGCTCGGGTGCAACGCGGATAAACCATCGATCCCGACGTCGGCCAACCATTCGCTTCATCCTCAGCATCCCAAATCGGTAGCAGTCTAAAGGGCCTGGGACAGGGGCGCGGGCGGGTCGATACCCCTTGAGGTAGGCGGCTCCCGACACTTGCGGCGGTTCCTCGCGTACACCAATCGTCACGGCTGAATAGGGATCGCCAAGGTCTGGAGCAGCCGCGTCGAGCCCTCGATGTCGCGCATCAGGACGGTGACCGTCCCGCTCGGCAGTTCCGTGGCGGGCGGCGGGGCGGGGGATACGTCAGGCATTCGCCGATAACGGTGCTCCGGCCACCAACCTCCGAAGACGGTCGATCCGCGCGCCACGCCTGGTTCCACACCGGCGCGCTCCAACCAATGGAGGGCGGCCCGCGTCGGACTGACTACGATGGACCAGAGGGCGGCCCCTGTCGGACTGATTACGATGGACCATATGGTGAGCGGGTACGTTCTGGCTCTGGATCAGGGAACCACGTCGAGCCGGGCAGTGCTGTTCCGGCGGAACGGGACCGTGGGCGCCACGGCTCAAGCAGAGGTCCCGCAGATTTTCCCGGCGCCCGGGGTTGTCGAGCACGACCCGGAAGCAATCTGGCAGTCGCAGCTCAATGTCGCGCGCCAGGTGATGGCGGAGAATCACGTTTCGCCCGCCGAGATCGCCGCCATAGGCATCACTAATCAGCGGGAGACCACGATCGTCTGGGAGAAGGCGACTGGGCGGCCGATCCATAACGCGATCGTCTGGCAGAGCCGCGTCACCGCTGACATGTGCGACGCGCTGAAGCTGGCCGGCCATGAAGAGCTCGTCCGCGACCGCACTGGACTCCCGATAGATCCGTACTTCAGCGCGACCAAGATCGGGCACATCCTTCGGGTAGTACCCGGCGCGCCGGATCGTGCCGCCGCCGGCGAATTGCTCTTCGGTACGGTTGACACCTTTCTCATCTGGCGACTCACGGAGGGTCGAGTTCACGTCTCGGACTACTCGAATTGCAGCCGCACCCTGTTATTCGATATTCGGACGCTGGATTGGGACGACGACCTTCTCGGCATCATGGGCATCCCGCGGGCGATGCTGCCCGAACCTCGACCGTCGTCAGAGGTGTATGGGGAGACCCGGCTGCTCGGCGGCACGCTTCCGATTTCGGGGTGTGCCGGTGACCAGCAGGCCGCCACGTTCGGACAAGCATGCTTCGAGCCGGGCGACGTGAAGCAGACCTATGGCACCGGCGCGTTCATGCTCATGAACACGGGTCTGACGCCCGTGCGATCCGACAACAGACTGCTCACTACGATTGCCTGGGGATACAACGATACGGTGACGTACGCGCTTGAGGGATCCGTGTTCGTGGCGGGCGCTGCGGTGCAGTGGATTCGAGACGGGCTGCGGGCCATCGCTCGTTCGTCAGACATTGAACAGCTCGCCGCCGCCGTGCCAGATAGCGGTGGCGTGTATCTCGTCCCGGCTTTCGTGGGCCTTGGGGCACCGCACTGGGACCCGTACGCACGGGGCGCGATCTTCGGGCTGACGCGGGGATCGACCACCGCACACATCGCGCGCGCGGCAATTGATTCCATCGCGTACCAAACGGCGGACATCCTCGAGGCGATGGAGGCCGATGCCGGTGATCGGGTCTCCGCGCTGAAGGTTGACGGGGGTGCGGCGGTCAATGACGCGCTGATGCAGTTTCAGGCTGACATTCTCGGCACTCCGGTGGTTCGGCCGGAGGTTACCCAGACGACGGCGCTGGGCGCCGCATACCTGGCGGGACTGGCCGTCGGGTTCTGGACCGACACGGACGACATTGCGCGCAACTGGGCGCTGGATCGCCGATTCGAGCCTGCCATGAGCGCTGCAACGCGGGACAAGCTCCTCAGCGGCTGGCGCAATGCCGTCAGGCGGACGCTGGAGTCGGTCGCTGATTGAGCTCACGTGGCTCGATGGCAGCTGGAACGCCGTACTCGCGCTGCGCCGCCTCGCGGAACCGTGTGACCTCAATGCTCTGCTTCTCCGTGGTCCAGTCCAGTGCGCTCCCGACGATTTCGGCGACTCGCCCCGCGACGCTGGCGCCGTTGTCACGCTGCTCGAGAACAAGTCGCATGCGTCGAGCGAGGATGTCTTCCAGGGATAGCGCCGACTCTTGCTCCAGTGCCCACAGAACCTCGCCCTCGAGATAACTCGTATCGCCGAGCGCCGTCAGAAGTCCGCTGGTGGCGGAGCTTTCGGCAACGTCCCGCGCTTCCGCCCCGTAGCGTGCGACCAACCGCCTCGCGCGCTCGGGCTCCAACCCGTGGCGTCGCACCAAGCGGTCCGTCTCGGCGTCTTGGCGATCCGTCTCGAGCGCGCCGACGAGCCCGGGCCATACCGGCGTGGCAATACGGCGCCCCGGCTTGCCGAGCGCCTCGTCCACGACGTCCCGCGCGATCTGCCGGAACGTCGTGTACTTCCCGCCCCGGATGCGGACCACGCCGCCACGCCGCTCTACGACGTGTTCCCGCGAGGCGCTGACCGTGTGGGTTGCGTTGCTCCCAGCCGCAAGCGGTCGAATGCCAGCGAACGTCGCGACCACGTCCTCGACTCGCAATCCGATGTTCAGGGCCTCGTTCGTCTGGCTGATGAGGTAGTCGACCTCCTGGCGCGTCGCGCTTGGGTGGCTGGTGGGGCCCTCGTGCCGCACGTCCGTCGTGCCGATGATCCAGAATCGTTCCCACGGCACGATGAAGACGACCCGGCGTCGAACCCTCAACGTCATACCCCACGGGCTCGGGATACGGGACCGCTCCACGACGATGTGTGAGCCGCGGCTCGGCACGATGGCGCCGTCCGGGTGACTTGCGCCCGTCGCGTCGATTACCGCGCGCGCACACAGCCGAAGCGCTTCATCGGTGAGGCGGTCGTGCACCACGATCGCCGATTGGTCGAAATCGCTGTAATCGGCGGCCTCCATTTGTGTCATCACGAGGGACCCAGCTCGAGCTGCTGTTCGGGCGACGGCGACGGCGAGACGCGCGTCGTCCGCAACCGCATCCGTGTACGTGAAGACTCCACGCAAGCGTTCGGCCTGCAGGGCGGGAATGTCACGCCGCGCTGCGCTCGGACGAACGTACGTCGGCCAGCCGCCGTCCCTCGCAGCGCCCAGCATGGCGTACAGCGCCAGACCGGCGCCGAGATACGGGACCTGGTGCGGCCAGCCGGACACCGGCACCACGAACCGCTCCAAGCGCACAAGGTGCGGCGCCAACCGGAGAAGCATCGCCCGCTCGCGAAGGGCCTCCAGCACGAGACCGAAACGGAACTGCTCGAGGTAGCGCAGCCCCCCGTGAATCAGCTTCGACGACCGGCTGCTCGTTTCAACGGCGATGTCTTCCCGCTCGACCAGCGCCACCTTCGCCCCTCGGAGCGTGGCCTCGAGCGCACACGCCACCCCGATGATGCCGCCGCCGACGATGAGGAGGTCCCATGTCTCGTTCTGAAGGCGTTCGACGGCCCGAATGCGGCGTTCGGCGGCGGAGCCTCCCTCGGTTTGAAGCCGGGCGCTGTTCTGCACCGGGAGAGCCTACCGTGACCGCGAGGCAGTGGGTGGGCCGGCGGTTTGGTCCGAGGGGTCGACAAATGCTCGGGCAATGTAGCGGGCACTTTCGCCCTTGACATGCGGAAGTAGGCTGAGCCGATGCAGAGCGTCCCCGAGAGGCGCTCGAGCACCACGGAACAGCGTTCTGATCCGGCGCGGAGCGAGGGCCGTCTCCGCGGCGTCACCGGCTGCGGCCTCCCGAGACCGACCAGCGACCTGAGAAAGGACCGGAACACATGCCGAGACCTGGGGCCGTGCGGCTGGGTGCCGCCCTCTGCACCGTGGCGTTCGTCGCTGCCGCGTGCACCGGCGTGCCAAGCCGTGGCAGCTCAGCCGCCGTCCCCAGCGCGGCCGACAGCGCGGGGGATGCCACCGGCGCGCTGCGCTTCCTGGTGGAAGCGCCCGAGGATCCGGCTCAGCTGGACCCGCTGCGCGAGCAGATCGCGGCGTTCGAGGAGGCACATCCGGGTATCACGGTCGAGCTCGAGTCCGCCCCGCTCGACACGCTGCGCACGACCCTCCAGCCCCAGCTCCGATCGGGAGAGGGTCCGGATGTCTTCAACTGGGGATCCGGGCCGGCCTTCGCCGGCGCATTCGCCGAGGCAGGGTTGTTGTACGACCTGACCGAGGCCTACGAGCAGTACGAGTGGCCGATCTACGGCTTCGCCAGGGACCAGGTGACCTTCGACGGCAAGGTCATGGGCGTGCCGGGCGAGATGGAAACCATCGGCCTGTACTACAACGTGGACCTCTTTGAGGAGCTCGGCATCGAGGAGCCGACCACCCTCGAGGAGCTGACAGCGGCCGCCGAGACGATCAAGGAGGCGGGCACCATCCCCATCGCCGTGCATGATGCCGAGGGCTGGCAGGGCGGACACCTGCTCAGCATGGCGCTGTCGAGCCGCGTGGGCGGTGAGGGCATGGAGGCCCTGCTCAACGGCGAGACCCCGTGGGACTCGCCGGAAGTCGTGGCCGCCCTCCAGACCTGGCACGACTTCAACGAGGCCGGCTACCTCCCGCCCACGCCGACCGGCGTGGACTACGACACGGGCAACTCGCTCTTCTTCTCTGGCGAGGCCGCCATGCTGCCGAACGGAAGCTGGCTGGTGAACGACATTCCGGAGGTTGACTTCGAGGTCGGGTACATGCCGTTCCCGGCGCCGGACGGTCCGGGGATCTTCACCGCCGGACTGGGCTCCGGCCCGTACATCTCGGCCAACACCGAGCACCCCGAGGCTGCCCTGGAGTTCGTGGACTACCTCGTCTCCCCCGAGTACGGTCGGTTCATGGTCGAGGAGCTGTTGGTCATCCCGCCGTTCCCGGTGGACACCGATGACCTCGACGTCTCGCCGCTGTACGCGCAGGTGCTCGAGGACACGTCGAGCTTTGCAGGAGGTGAGGGAGAGTTCGGTGCGAACATCGACGTTCGGTCAACCGAGCTGTTCAACGAGGCGATGTGGAATGGCGTGCAGGGCATCCTCACCGGCCAGTTGACGCCGGAGGAGGCAGCGCAAGCCATGGAGGCTGCAGCCGCCGAGTAGACCACCGATCCGCCGGAGCCTCCCATGGCCTCCACCGATTCGGGACCTGCGGTGACCAGGCGGGCGCAGGCCCGCCTGGGCCTCGCGCTCGTCGCTCCGGCGGTCCTCCTCTCGGTGCTCTTCTTCATCCTGCCGCTCGCGAACGCCATCTACTTCGCCGTCGTGCGATTCGACGGCGTGAACCCGAACCCGCCGTTCGTCGGTCTCGCCAACTTTGCCCAGATGCTGGGCGATCCGGTCGTCTGGAAGGCGCTGGGAAACAACGCCATCTGGATCGCCATCGGGACCGCGGCGCCCTTGGTCCTCGGGCTGGTGATCGCGCTGCTGCTCTGGAACGTGGGGCGCGGTTCACTCTGGTACCGCGTCGCGTTCTTCATCCCCTTCATCCTTCCCGGCGTCGCCATCGGCGTCGTCTGGGGTTGGATCTACGACCCGATCCGAGGCTGGCTCAATGAGGTGCTCCGGCTGGTAGGGCTGGGCGAGGCAGCGACCGGCTGGCTCGGCAATCCGGACACCGCCCTGTACGCCGTGATCGCGACGGCCGTCTGGGCATCGGTCGGCTTCGCTATCGTCGTGTTCCTGGCCGCGCTCCAGAGCGTGGACGCGGAGCTGATCGACGCCGCCACCCTCGACGGAGCGGGTGCCGTGCAGCGCACGCGGCACGTCGTCCTGCCGCAGATCATGCCGGTCTTCCTGATGGTCGCGACCGTCACCCTCATCGGCGGCTTCAGCGTCTTCGACATCATCTTCGTGATGACCGGGGGCGGGCCGGCCGGTGCGACCGAAGTCCTCGGAACGTACGCCTACTCGAACGCATTCCAGTTCAACCGCATCAGCTACGGCACGGCGCTCGCATTGGTGATCACGATCCTGGCGGTTCCCTTCACTATCGCGCTCAATCGGCTCCAGCGGCGGCTGTCCCTGTACCGGACGGGAGCGTGATGGCAAGCCAGCGCCCGTCCGAGCGACGAGCACTCCG
>JASLBU010000007.1 GCA_030146365.1 Candidatus Limnocylindria bacterium
GTCCAGAAGACCGGCGGCCACCTTGCCAGCTCGCTGGGCGCCGTCGAGATCACGCTTGCCCTCCACCGCGTGATGGACTCGCCCCGCGATCGCATCGTGTGGGACACCGGGCACCAGGCCTACGCCCACAAGCTGCTCACCGGACGCTGGGACCGATTCGAGACGCTCCGCCAGCTCGGCGGCATCGGTGGTTTCCCACGGCGCGGGGAGAGCGAGCACGATGTGTTCGATGGCGGCCACGCCGGGACGGGCGTGAGCATCGGGGTCGGCCTGGCGGCGGCTCGTGACCTGAGACCCGCCACCGACCCGGGACGGCGTCAGCGCATCGCCGTCTGCCTGGGCGACGCGGCCCTGGGCTCCGGGCTGACGATGGAAGCCCTCAACCACGTCGGCCACACGAAGCATCCGCTGCTGATCGTCCTCAACGACAACGAGATGAGCATCAGCCCGTCCGTCGGTGGCCTGTCGACGCGGCTGAACAAGCTGCGGCTGTCGCGCGCGTACCAGGAGACGAAGTCGGTGACCCAGCGGGCGCTGCCGCGCGTCCCCGTGGTCGGAAAGCCGGCCTTCGATCTGCTCGCATGGGCCAAGGAGGGCTTCAAGCGCTCGTGGGCCAAGGTCGGGTTCTTCGAGGACATGGGGATCACCTACATCGGCGTGCTCGACGGCCACGACCGGGAGGACCTCGAGCGTGCCTTCGAGGCGGCCTTCCAGCTCGGGACGCCCGTGCTCGTGCACGTCAAGACCGTGAAGGGACGCGGCTACGCCCCGGCCGAAGAGGACAGCATGAGCTTCCATGGCGCGTCGCTGCCGCCCATCGACCTGTGCCTGATCGACCCGACCGAGGAGCCGCTGCCGGCGGAGGCAGAGCCGAAGGTCAAGCCCAAGACATACACCCAGACGTTTGCGGAGGAGCTGGTTCGGCTGGCCGGGGCCGACCCGCGCATCACCGCGATCACGGCCGGGATGCCCACCGGCACCGGGCTGTCACGGTTCGCCGAGCACTTCCCGGCGCGCTTCCACGACGTCGGCATCGCCGAGCAGCATGCGGTCACCATGGCCGCCGGCCTCGCACTGGCCGGAATGCGTCCCGTCGTTGCCCTGTACTCCACCTTCAGCCAGCGGGGCTACGACGGTCTCGTCCACGACGTCTGCCAGAACGAGCTGCCGGTGCTCCTCGGGCTGGATCGGTCGGGCCTGGTGGGGGAGGACGGGACGAGCCACCAGGGGATGTTCATGCTGGCCGCCATGCGGTCGCTGCCGAACCTGGCCATCGGGTCGCCGAAGGACGAGCAGGAGATGCGCGACCTGGTGGTCACCGCAATGGCCCACGACGGACCGATGGCACTGCTGTACCCGCGCGACGCGGGCGAGGATCTCCCGGACCGGCGCGGCGAGGCGCTCCCCCTCGGGCGTGCCGAGCTGCTGCGAGGAGGGACGGACGTGCTGTTCGTCGGGTTCGGGCCGATCGTGCAGCGCATGGTCGCGGTCGCCGAGCTGCTGGGCAGCGACGGACTGTCCGTGGCGGTGATCAACGCTCGCTGGGCGAAGCCGCTCGACGAGGATCTCATCGCGGAGCACGCGACCGGCAAGCGCCTGGTCGTCACCGCGGAGGAATCGGCCGCGATGGGCGGCTTCGGGGATGGCGTGCTCGACGCGCTCAACCGCGCCGGCATCCGGGTGCCGGTGCACAAGGTCGCGCTGAGCGATGGCTTCGTGCACCACGGCGCGGTGGATGACCTCCGCCGGCAGCAACGGATCGATGGTCCCGGCATCCTCGACCAGGTTCGCGAGGCGCTCCGTCACCTGGGCACCGCGCCGACGTCCGCGGCCCCGCTCCGCGAGCCCCGCTCGGAGGCACCCGTCGCCTGACGGCCAGCGCGCGGCCATGTGCGGCCCAGGGCGGGAGCTGACGCCGCGCGCCACTCCCGCCACGTGACGCCCTAGGATTCCCCCGTGGCCCGCATCCGATTGGACCAGCTCCTCACCGAGCGCGGGCTCGCCACGTCCCGAGCCGAGGCGCAGGCGCGCATCCACGCCGGCGAAGTCAATCTCGCGGGCGCACCCGATCGGAACCTCAAGCCCGGGATGCTGGTCGATCGCGCCGCCGGCGTGTCCCTCGTCGAGCGGCCGCGCTGGGCGAGCCGGGCGGGGGCGAAGCTGGAGGCGGCACTGGACGCGTTCGGGCTCGACGTGGGAGGGGTTGCGGCGCTCGACGCCGGGGCCTCGACCGGCGGCTTCACCGACGTGCTCCTCGCCCGTGGGGCGCGCATCGTGTATGCCGTGGACGTCGGCCGCGGCCAGCTCGTCGACCGCCTCCAGCGAGACTCGCGGGTCGTCAGCATGGAGCGCACCAACCTCCGGGAGCTCGACCGGCTCCCCGAGCCCGTGGAGGTCGCGACGCTGGACCTCAGCTTCATCAGCCTTGCGCTGGTGCTGCCGGCGGTGCGGGCGCTGCTCGCCAATCACGGGACGGTCGTGGCGCTCGTGAAGCCGCAGTTCGAGGCCGGCCGCCCGGAGGTTCCTCGAGGCGGCGTCGTTCGCGACCCGTCGACCTGGCAGCGGGTCATCGAGGACGTCGGTGCTGCGGCCGCTGCCGTGGGCCTTGGTCCGCAGGGCGTGATCCGCTCGCCCATCACCGGTGGCGACGGGAACGTGGAGTTCCTCGCGCACCTGCGCGCCGGTGAGGCCCCCGTCGATGGGTGGCAGCGCATGGCCGCGGAGGTGGCTCACGTCGGCTGACCGCACGGTCGTACGACGGGCGTATTACGATCAGCCGGTGAAGCGCAGGAGCGGCGCCACCGCGCCACGCGGTCCGCAGGCGGAGCAGCTGGGCATCGGCTTCGAGGGCATCGAGGTCGTCGAGCCCCCGGTGGCGGAGCCGTCGCCGGACACGATGCGCCAGATCGTCAGCCTGCGAATGCCCGACGCCCTCCTGGTGCGCGTCGAGGAGGCGGCGCAGTCGCGGGGCGTTTCTCCCTCCAGCCTCATGCGCGCGTTCATCGCGGCGGGCCTGGACCGATCGTACGCGGCGGTGCGGGACCCCAGTGACATGGCCGCCGAGGTCGCAGAGCTGCGCCACAGCATCGAGCGCCTCGCCGCGCGGCTCGAGCCCCGGCAGTCCACGCCCGAGCCGGCGTCCGAATGAGGCGCATCGGCTTCGCGTGGAACCCGTACAGCGAACGGGCCCCGGCTGCGCTGGCGCGAGGACGTGCCTGGTGCGAGTCGCGCGGCGTGGAGGCGTGGGACGCGAAGGGCGACGACCGCGAGCGCATCGGCGCCGAACTGAGATCGACCGACATCGTGTGCGTGCTCGGCGGAGACGGCACCTTCCTGCGGACCGCTCGCGCGATCGGTGCGTCGGGCGTCCCGGCCCTTGGCATCAACCTCGGACGGATCGGCTTTCTTGCCAAGGTTGAGTCGGAGGATCTGGAGAAGGCGCTGGACCAGGTCGCGGCGGGGGACTACAGCGTCGAGGAGCGACTGCGCATCGCCGCTCGGCTGCGGCGCGCGGACGGCAGCGTCGAGGAGCACGCCTGCCTGAACGAGGTCGTCGTGGCCCGTGCCAGGCGCGTGCGCATGATCCGGCTGGAGGTCGAGGTGTCGGGATCGCACCTGGCCACCTACGTCGCGGACGGCGTGGTGGTCGCGACGCCGACCGGCTCGACCGCCTACAGCTTCAGCGCCGGGGGCTCCATCCTCGACCCGCGCCTGCGGAACATGGTCATCACTCCGGTGGCCGCCTACCTGTCTCCGCTGCACAGCGTCGTCGCGGGTGAGGTGCACGAGGTCCACCTGACGCTGCGCGAGGCGCAGGACGGCGCGCTCATCAGCATCGACGGGCAGGAGGACATGCCGATGGCGGTCGGTGACCGGGTCGAGGTCCGCGCCCTGGCGGAGCCGCTGCGGATGGTCGAGCCGGCCGGCAGCACGCCGTTCTACGACCTTCTGCGCACGAAGGCCGCCCTGCTGCCGTACTAGGGGCCGATACTGGGCCCATGGCGCTTCGAGAGCTGGCGGTCGAGAACCTGGCCGTGGTCGAGCGCGTGCGCCTTGTCCTGTCGCCCGGCTTCACGGTGCTGACCGGAGAGACCGGCGCCGGCAAGTCACTCGTCGTGGACGCGCTGGCGCTCGCTCTCGGCGCGCGTGCATCCACAGATCAGGTGCGCGCCGGGACTGACGCCGCGCGGGTCGAGGCGGTGTTCGACGCGCCGGCAGTCGGCCCGGAGGACCCGATGGCCGAGGTGGTGGCTGCAGGCGACGGGCTGGCCATCGTCCGTCGTGACATCGCCGCCGACGGCCGCTCGACCCTGCGGCTGAACGATCGGGCCGTCACGGTCGGCGGGTTGGCGAGCGTCGGCGCGCGGCTGGGTGAGATCCACGGGCAGCATGACCAGCAGCGCCTCCTGGAGCCGGCCCGCCAGCTGGCGCTCCTCGACGGCTTCGGCGGGCTGGCACCGCTCGTCGCCTCCGTCGCCGAGGCGCATCGCGCGTGGCGGTCGACGGTCTCGCTCGGAGCCGAGATGGTGACCGACGTGCATGAGCTGGCCCGACAGCTCGAGCTCCTTCGCCACCAGGTGGACGAGATCGCGGCCGCCGAACCGCGTCCGGGTGAGGATGCCGAGGTCGAGGCACAGCTGCGCGCCGCCGAGCACGCGGAGTCCATCGTCCGCTCCGCGGACGAGGCGCAGCGTGCATTGAGCGACGATGGGGGCGCCATGGACCGCCTCGCCGTCGGCGAGCGGAGCCTGCTCGCGGCAGCGCTGCACGACGAGCGATTCGTCTCGCTCGCGGACCGCATGGCTTCGCTCGGCGTGGAGGCGGCGGAGCTCGCGCGTGACATCGCGTCGGCGGCCGCTGGTGTGGAGCTGGATCCCCGCAGCCGAGGAGCGGCGGAGGAGCGGCTGAGCCTTCTCTACGACCTGCGTCGCAAGTACGGCGATACGCTCGATGCCGTCATCGAGTTCGGATCCCGGGCGGCGACGGAGCTGGCGCGTCTGGCCGACCAGGAGGGGGAGCGGGAACGGCTGCGCCTCGAGGAGCGGGAGCGCCGCGCGGCGCTCGACGAGCTTGCCGCCGGCCTGACCGCCGCGCGCCGCGACGCCGCCCGCCGCCTCGAGGCCGCGGTCAACACCGAGCTGCCACCCCTCGGGCTGCCGGCCGGTGCGGTCGGCGTCGAGATCGCGCCCACAGACCCCGGCCCCACGGGCGCCGACCGCGTGACGTTCACCTTTGCCCCCAACCCGGGCGAGCCCCCGCGTCCGCTCGGCCGCATCGCCTCCGGAGGGGAGTCGAGCCGTGTCTCGCTGGCACTCAAGGTCGTGCTCGCTGCGGCCGACGAGACGCCCCTCCTCGTCTTCGACGAGGTGGACGCGGGCGTGGGTGGGCGGAACGCGTCCGCGCTGGGTGAGCGACTTCGGGCACTGAGCCGCTATCACCAGGTCGTGTGCGTGACGCACCTGGCCCAGGTCGCCGCGTACGCGGACACGCATCTGATCGTCGGCAAGCGGATCGATGGCGGGCGGACCGTCACCGACGTTCGGGAACTGGACGCCATCGGTCGCGCGGAGGAGCTGGCGGCCATGCTCGCGGGTGAAGGAGCAGGCGCCGAGGCGCGCGTCGCCGCCGAGGCGCTGCTGCGGGCCGCGGCCGGCTTCGGCGGATGACGGGCGGTCTCGGCGCCGCCATCGAGGCGTTCCTCCTGGAGCTTCGCGTCGAGCGTGGGCTCTCGCCGCTGACGATCGCTGCCTATCGGCGCGACCTGGCCCAATTCGCACAGCACGGCGGGGGAGAGCGCTGGCGAACCGACCCCGGGCCGCTGAACCGGTTCATCGCCGGCCTGCAGCGGGGCGGGGCCAAGGGCAGCACCCAGGCGCGGAAGAGCGCCGCCGTACGGAGCTTCTACCGGTTCGCGCTGCGCGAGGGGCTGGCGACACGCGACGTCCCGGCGCTCGTCGACGCGCCGCGGCCGGGGAGCTACCTGCCGGACGTCCTGGCCGCCGACGACGTGGAGCGCATCCTCGAGGCGCCGCCTGGCGACGACGCCATCGGCATCCGCGACCGTGCGGTCATGGAGCTGCTCTACGCCTGCGGCCTGCGGGTGAGCGAGCTCGTCGGGCTGGACACCGACCGGGTCGACCTCCAGGCCCAGCAGGTGCGCGTGATCGGGAAGGGCAACAAGGAGCGGCGCGTGCCGATGGGAGACGAGGCGCGCGAGCGCCTGCACCGGTACCGCGTCGGCCCGCGGGCCGAATGGACGGCCGGACGTCCGTCACCGGCGGTGTTCGTGAGCCGGCGCGGAAGGCGGATGACACGGGAGTCCGTGTGGCATCTCGTGCGGCGCTGGGCCGACGCGGCGGGGGTGTCCGAACGCGTGACGCCACACACATTTCGGCACAGTTTCGCGACCCATCTGCTGGAGGGCGGAGCCGATCTCCGGGTGGTCCAGGCGCTGCTCGGCCATGCTAGCATCAGCACCACCCAGCTCTACACGCACCTGACCGGCGAGCGCGTGCGCGAGGTCTACGCCCGGGCGCATCCGAGAGCCTGAAGCGGACCGCATATCAGCAGGAGTCGACGAGCCGATGAGTTACGCGCGGAACCTCCTGAGCCGCGGCGAGGAGGTCGTCTACGAGAGCCGGCAGCACTGGTTCGCGGTCATCGCTCGGACCTGGCTGTGGATCCTCATCGCGATCATCGCCCTTGCGCTGGTGATCTTCCTGGTTTCCGGCGCGGAGCCGTTCGTGAACGAGACGCTCGACCAGATCGTGACGCTGGGCGCGGTGATCGGCCTGATCGCCGCCGCCGCGTACGTCGCCTTCGTGCTGTGGGACTGGCGCAACCAGGAATGGCTGATCACCACCCGCCGGGTCATTCGCGCGGAGGGCGTGCTCAACAAGCAGATGGCCGACTCCAACCTCGAGAAGATCAACGACGCCCGGCTCGACCAGAGCGTCTTCGGTCGGATCTTCGGCTTCGGCACGCTCGACATCCTCACCGCGGCCGAGGAGGCCGGCGGCTCGCACGTCGCCGACTTCCCGATGATCGCCGACCCCATCCAGTTCAAGAAGGCGATGCTTGACCAGAAGCAGATGCTCGAGCAGCCCGACCTCGCCCCGCCGCGCTATCAGCGCGCCTCCGCAGCACCGCACATGGAGCGCGCGGAGCCGATGCCACCGCGCGCCGGCTCCGACCGAGTCGCCGTCTACGCGGACGGCGGGTTCAGGCAGCCGGAGCCGCATCCTGCGCCGACGCCGGCGCCCCCGCTGGCGGCCACGTCATCCCCTGCCGATGACCTCGCCTCGACGCTCGAGCGCCTCGCCGGCCTCCGCGACAAGGGGCTGATCACGCCCGACGAGTACGAGGCCAAGAAGCGCGACCTGCTGGAGCGGATGTAGCTTGGGCGACGCGGCCCTCGCGGATCTCGCCGACGGAGTCCACGGCGCCGAGCTGGATCGGCGCATCCAGGAGGCCACCGACCTCATCGGCAACCGGCTCGGCGACGCTGAGATCTCGCGCCCGCGGATCGTCCTGGTGCTCGGCTCCGGCCTCGGGGGCGTGGTGGCCCTCCTCGATGAGGCGCCCCGCCTGACCCTTCCGTACCGTGAGATCCCGCACGTTCCCGGCTCCGGCGTGGAGGGGCATGCGGGTGAGCTGGTGGCGGGCACCATTGCCGGCACACCGGCCGTCATCCTGTCCGGTCGTGCGCACCCGTACGAGGGCTATTCCCATCGCGAGGCCACCTTGCTGCTGCGAGCGGTCCTCGCGCTCGGCCCGGACACGCTGGTGCTCACCAATGCGGCGGGCGGGCTCGATCCCACGTTCGACCCCGGCGACGTGATGCTGATCAGCGACCACCTCAACATGTCCGGCGACAACCCGCTGCTCGGCCCGAACCTGGATCGATTCGGGCCCCGATTCCCGCCCATGACGGACGCCTACGACCCGGGACTCCGTACGGCGGCAATGGATGCGGCCGGCCGCACCGGCACCGCCCTCCGCGAGGGCGTCTACGTGATGCTGTCCGGGCCCTCGTACGAGACGCGGGCGGAGATGCGCATGCTGCGCGGGCTCGGGGCGGACGCCGTCGGCATGAGCACGGCCCATGAGACGATCGTGGCCCGGCACGCCGGTGTTCGGGTCCTGGCATTCAGCCTCATCACGAACAAGGCGACCGACGACGTCGAGGCCGGCGCGACCCACGATGAAGTCATCGAGATGGGGCGGATCGGCGCGGAGCGACTGGTGACGCTGCTCGCCGACCTCCTTCCTCGCCTGGCCTGAGCGCCACATGCTGTTCGGCAACTTCAGCGCGGCCGAGATCGCGGGCATCGCGGTGGCGCTGGTGGTGGGCATCACCTTTCACGAGTTCAGCCATGCGTTCGTGGCGGACCAGCTCGGGGACCACCGGCCACGCGCGCTGGGCCGCGTGAGCCTCAACCCGGTGGCGCACATCGACCCGGTCGGTGCGCTGGTGTTCGTGCTGGCGGGCTTCGGCTGGGGCCGGCCGGTGCCGGTGAACGTCTATGCCCTCCGGCCCGGCCGCATCGGCATGGCGTTCGTGGCGGGCGCCGGGCCCATCGCAAACGTTGTCGTGGCGGTGGTCGCGGCCATCGTCATGCGTGCTGTGGAGATCGGCGGCGTGGGCGGCATCGCGGCGCAGATCATGTTCTTCATCGTCTTCTACAACCTCCTGCTGGCGATCTTCAACCTCCTGCCGATCCCTCCGCTCGATGGCTACAACGTCGTGCTGGCCTTCGCGCCGCCCCGGACCGCGTTCGCCATTCAGCGCTACGCCCAGTACGGGGTCATCCTGCTGCTGCTGCTGGTGTTCCTCCCGAACTCGCCGCTGGGTCTGATGTTCGGGCTTGTGCGTCAGCTCACGCG
>JASLBU010000019.1 GCA_030146365.1 Candidatus Limnocylindria bacterium
GGACCGTAGCCCGCGTCGCGCAGGCGGCGAACCTCCTCGAGCAGTCCGGCCGTGGCGAACAGCGCGCGGGCGCGCTCATCGATCCGTCGGTAGAGCACGTCCCGCGGCCGGCTCAACGCGATCCGCACCGCCGGCCCCGGGTAGGCGGTCCCAGTCGGCGCGGGAGCCGGCCCGGCGTCGGCGCGCTCGAGCGCCCGAAGCACGCGGCGAGGATTCCGAAGGTCCACCCGGCTGGCCGCGACGGGGTCGACCGAAGCGAGTCGCGCGGCCATCGCCTCCAGCCCGACCGCCTCCAGCTCCGCGGTCAGCGCCGCGCGCCGCGCCGGTGACCACGCCTGCGCCTCGTAGTCGTGGCCCGCGAGCAGCGCCTCGACGTACAGCCCCGTCCCCCCGACCACCAACGGCAGCCGCCCGCGCTGGTGCACGCCGGCGACCGCCTCTCGGGCCCGGGCCACCCAGTCGGCCACCGTGAACGGTTCATCGGGATCGACCACGTCGAGCAGGTGGTGCGGGACCGCGGCGAGCGCTGCCTCGTCGGGCTTCGCCGTCCCGACGTCCATGCCGCGGTACACCTGCCGCGAGTCGGCGACGATGATCTCGCCGTTCAGGCGGGCTGCCAGCGCGAGGGCGAGGTCGGTCTTTCCCGAGGCGGTGGGCCCCACCACCGCTACCAGCGGACCGGCGAGCGGCGCTCGGCGCACGCCTACACCTCGACGAGGCGTTGCACCTGCTCGATGCTCGATGCCCGACCGGTTGCCGGGTCGACGCTGATCACGACCGCGTTGAAGGCAACTGGACCGTCTGCCACCTGGAACCGAGTGGGCAGGTGGCGCGTGAAGCGCGGCAGGACGGTGTCCAGCGAAAACCCGATCACCGAGTCCCGCGGACCGGTCATGCCGATGTCGCTGATGTACGCAGTGCCCTTGGGCAGGACGCGTGCGTCGGCGGTCGGCACGTGGGTATGGGTCCCCACGACGCCACTCACCCGGCCGTCGAGATACCAGCCCATCGCGTTCTTCTCCGAGGTGATCTCGCAGTGGAAGTCGAGGATGCGGACCGGCGGGAGGGGGTCGGCGGCGCCGTCGAGTAGCTCGTCGAGCTTGGTGAACGGCGAGTCCAGCTGGTTCATGAAGACGCGGCCCATGGCGTTGATCACCGCGATCTCGTCGCCGTCATCGGTGTGGTGGATGAGCCAGCCACGGCCCGGCGCCTCATCGGGATAGTTGATCGGCCGCAGGACGGGGCGGTCCGTCTCGAGATAGTCGTAGATCTCGCGCTTGTCCCAGATGTGGTTGCCGCTGGTGATGACGTCGATCCCGTTGGCGAGCAGCTCCTCCGCGAGACTCGGCGTCAGCCCGGCACCCGCCGCCGTGTTCTCCCCGTTGGCGATGACCATGTCAAGGTCCATCTCCTGCCGCAGGTCCGGCAACAGCTGGGTGACCGCCAGCCGGCCCGGCTTGCCGATGATGTCGCCGATGAGGCAGATCCTCAGATCGCTCACCTCGCGTAGTCGACGGCACGCGTCTCACGGATGACGGTGACCTTGATCTGTCTGGGGTACTGGAGCTGCTCCTCGATCTTCTTGACGACGTCCCGCGCGAGGCGGCTGGAGGCCAGGTCGTCGATGTCCTCGGGGCGGACCAGGATGCGGATCTCGCGGCCCGCCTGGATGGCGAAGCAACGCTCGACGCCCGGGAAGCTCAACGCGATCTGCTGCAGGTCGTCGAGCCGCTTCACGTAGTTGTCGAGGCTCTCGCCGCGGGCTCCGGGACGGGACGCACTGATCGCGTCCGCGATCTGCACGACTGTGGCCTCGACCGTCTCCTGCTCGACCTCCTGGTGATGGGCGGCAATGGCGTTGCACACCGTTGGATTTACGCCGTACCGACCCGCGATGTCGGCGCCGATCGCGGCATGCGGTCCTTCGACCTCGTGGTCGACGGCCTTGCCGATGTCATGCAGCAGGCCGCCCTTCTTGGACTCACCGATGTTGGCGCCGATCTCGGCGGCCAGCAGTCCCGAGAGCCGGGCGGTCTCGACGCAGTGGTTCAGCACGTTCTGCCCGTAGCTGGTGCGGTACTTCAGCCGGCCGATGAGCTTGATGAGCTCGGGATGCAGCCCCGGGACGCCGGCGTCGTACGCCGCCTGCTCACCCGCCTGGCGCATGACGACCTCGATCTCCTCGCGGCACTTGGCCACCGTCTCCTCGATGCGGCCCGGATGGATCCGCCCATCGCTGATGAGCTTCAGCAGCGCCATGCGAGCCACCTCGCGCCGCACCGGATCGAAGCCGGAAAGCACGACCGCCTCCGGCGTGTCGTCGATGATGAGGTCGACGCCGGTCGCCTGCTCGAGGGCCCGGATGTTCCGGCCTTCACGACCGATGATGCGGCCCTTCATCTCCTCGTTCGGCAGGTTCACCACCGTGATCGTGGCCTCGGACGTGTGGTCGGCGGCGATGCGCTGCATCACGGTGGTGAGGATGCGGCGCGCTCGGTCATCACCCTCTTCGCTCGCGTGCCGCTCGATTTCGCGCACACGGTGCTGGGCCTCGGCCTGCGCTTCGTCGACGATCTGGGCGATCAGGGTCTGCCGCGCCTCCGCCGCCGTGAGGCCCGAGATGCGCTCCAGCTCGAGGACCTGCCGCTGCTGGTTCTCCGCGAGGCGGGCACGCTCCTGGTCGAGCTCGGCGTTGCGAGCGAGCAGCCCGGCCTCCCGGTCCTCGAGTGCCGCCACCTTGCGGTCGAGCGCCTCCTCGCGGTCCAGCAGGCGCCGCTCGGACCGCTGCAGGGTCGCGCGCTGCTCGCGCGCCTCTTCCTCCGCCGCGCGCCGCAGGTGGATCGCTTCGTCCTTCCCCTCGAGGACGATCTCCTTCTGCTTCGCCCGCCCCTCGGCGATGAGGCGTTCCGCGTACTGCTCGGCGTGCCTGATCGCGTTCGTGGCCACCACCTGGCGTGCCACGAAACCTATGGCGATGCCGATCGCGGCGGCGATGGCCGCCACGGCGATGAGAATGACGGTATCGGTCATGTCGGCTCCCCCTTGGTGTGGAGCCCGGATGGGCGATGTCGCGTCGCTCGGGACGCATCGGTCTATCGGTCAGGAAGGGCTGAGCCCCGGGCGCCGAGTGTAGCGCAGGAGCGGGCAAGCGGCCCGCAGGCGTGCCCGCGCCGCGGGCTCAGCCAGTGCCCTCGAAGACGCGGCCCATGAGCCTCACGTGGTCGAGGTCGCGGGGGATGAAGTCCTGCAGCATGATGCGCTGCGTTCCGGCGCGCTCGAGCGCGCGGACCCGCTCGTGAGCCTGCTCCGGGGTCCCCATCACCCACCGGTGACGCCGGTCGGCCAGCCAGCTGTCCCCGTCCGCGTCCCCCTGTCCGAGCGCCACCAGCAGGTCGGCGACCCGCGCACGCAGGTCGTCTTCGCTCTCGGCGATGAGCACGCCGGTCATGGCGGAATACACGATCTCATCCGGATCCCGACGCTCGGCTGCGCATGCCTCGCGTATCCGGCTGTACGCCGCTGGAGCATCCTCGGCGGACGCCGAGATGAGGTTGAACTCGTCTCCGTAGCGCGCGACGAGCCGCGCCATCCGCGTGTTTCCCTTCCCGCCGAAGATGATGTGGGGGTGGCGCCGGCCCGCTCGCGCCAGGTCGCCATGCCGCTTGGAGCCGCTCACCGGCCAGCGCGGCCCGTCGAAGGTCCAGCCCTCGGGCTGCGTCCAGAGCCCGTGGATGAGCGCCATCTGCTCCTCGAGCATGTCGTAGCGCTCGCCGAGCGGTGGGAACGGGATGCCGAGCTGGCCGTGCTCCTCCTCGTTCCAGCCGGCCCCGAAGCCGGCCTCCACCCGGCCGTCGCTCATCTCGTCGACGGTCTGGATGACCTTCGCCAGGTTGCCGGGAACGCGGAACGTGACGGGTGAGACGAGGACCCCGAGCCGGATCGACGAGGTCTCCCGTGCCAGTCCCGCGAGCGTGGCCCACGCATCGGTGGTCGACTGGCCTGCCTCCCCGGGAAAGCTTGCGTAATGATCGGATCGGAAGTACGCCTCGATGCCGGCCGAGACGGCCGGCATCGAGGCGTACTTCCGATCCGATCATTACGCAAGCTTTCCCGGGGAGGCAGGCCAGTCGACCACCGATGCGTGGGCCACGCTGGCGGGACTGGCGCGGGAGACCTCGTCGATCCGGCTC
>JASLBU010000056.1 GCA_030146365.1 Candidatus Limnocylindria bacterium
GGGTGGCCACGGGTGCACGCCAACAACGGCTCGGTACTGGTCCGCGGCCGGCGGGCGCCCATCGTCGGTGCCATCAGCATGGATGGGCTGATGGTCGATATCGGCGGAATCGCTGGTGTAACCTACGACGACGAATTCGTGCTCATCGGCGAGCAGGGGGGAGCGCGGATCACCGCGGACGAGGTCGCCGCCGAGCGTCGGACGATCAACTACGAAGTGACGACCGCCCTGCGGGGCCGCCTCCCGCGACTCCATCTCGGAGCCGGCTGAGCTTTCTCGCGACGGTCCGCTACGAAGGCGCCGATGACAGGACCGGTCGACATCGATGTCTGGCAGGGTGACCTCGCGGAGCTCGAGGTCGACGCGCTGGTTGTCGGTGCCAACGAGTCGCTCTTCATGACCGTCGGCGCCGGTGCGTCGGTGAAGCGCAGGGGTGGCCTGGAGATCGAGCGTGCGGCCGTCGCCCAAGGTCCTATCCCACCCGGCCATGCGGTCGTCACCGGCGGCGGGTTGCTTGCCGTTCCCTACGTGATTCATGCGGTTGCGATCGGCCACGATCGCATCGCGGATCCGGACCGGCTGCGGGCCGCGGTGGCCGCCGCGTTCGCCTTCGTCGGCCCGCTGCAGCTGCGTCGCATCGCCGTGGGCCTCGTCGGCGTGGAGCACGGCGTGTTCAGCCCCTCAGCCGCGGCTGATGCGCTCGTCCCTGCGCTCGTGACCGGCTCGGCCGGCACGGACCTGGAGTCGATCGTGATCGCCACGCCGCACTTCTCCGAGGCGCGCGCCGCCGCCGACGTGCTTGCTCGTCACCGGGCCTCCGCCCGATGACGAACGACCCCGCCCGCCGGCTCGCGTCCGAGTTGACGCGCCGCGGGCTCGGAGCGCCTGGGCGGCTGCTCGCGGACGCGCACCGTCCACTCGGCCCGCTGCTGTCCGACCTTGCCGCCGCCATCGGCCCGCTGCTGAGAGCGGTGCCGGGGCGGCCCGGAGCTGGCACCGCCCGGCTGCTGGAGGATCCGGCCGCACTCGACCGCATGGTGGAGCAGATCGACGAGTTGGGGCGCCGTGGGCAGCCCCGCTGACCTCCTCGGCCGGCTCGTCACGTTCGTCGGCGAGCTGCTGGGCGCCTCGTCGCTGCGGTTCGACGTCCTGCCGACGCTCGCCCTGCTGGGGATCGTTCTCGTCTTGCTCCAGCTCGTGGCGCGCCCGATCTCGCGCTGGACGAGCGGTGACGCGGGCGGCCTCGCGGGAATCGGCCGAGCCATGGCGCTCGCCGCCGAGTCGGGCACCGACGTGGTCGTCTCCCTCGGTGCCGGGGGCCTCGTGCGCACGACAGATGCGTTGGCTCGCCTCCAGACGCTGGCGGCCATGCCCGTCCTTGCGCACGTCGCCCGCGCGGCCGCACGCAGCGGCGTCCCGCTGCGTGCCCTGACCAACGACGCAATGGCCGGCGTCGTGGCGGGGTCGACCGTCGAGGCGGGTCATGAGCGCACCGCGACCGAGGAGCGCATCGGGCGATCTCGGGTCGTGATGGTCGGCGAGGGCCGTCCCGTCATGGCCGGCCTGGTGCTCACCGCGCGGGCACGCCCGGCGTCAGCGGTCGCCGCGGGCAGCTTGCGAGAGGAAGGGTTGGTGCACCTTGCCGGACTCCGGGGTGGCGCCGGCAACCTCAGCGGCGGCACCGCCGAGGCGGCGCAGGCCTCGACCGTGCTGCTCGTCGGCGGCACGCTGCTGGGGCCCGAGCCGTTCCAGGTGGCGGCCGACCTCCGCGCCGACGTGAATGAGCGGACGATGGTAATCGCAGGCAACCGGCTCATCGCGCTCGTCGTCGCGGCGATGATGCTCGGGGTGATCTTGTCGTTGACCGGGATCGTGGATCCGGGCACATGGCTCATCGGGGCCGGGGGGTGAAGGGTCCGACGCTGCCGGCCCTGATCGTCGTCGTCGCGCTGCTGCTCGTCACCGACCTGCTTGTCGTGAACGAGGCGCTCGGTGAGCTGGCAGGCCTCTTCATCGACGCGGCGATCCTCATCGCCGCCGGCGCCGCGCTCGCCGGCGTGGTGGCCCTGGCGATGCGGCGAGGCGGCGACATCTGGCGCCGGCGCGGCGATCCGGTGGGCGCCGCCCTCGTGCTGGCAGGCATCGCCGCGATGCTCGTCGCCGGGCTGCGGCCCGGCGCCGCTGGCGCGGAAGACGGAGCCGTGCAGTGGCTCGTGGTCGCGCTGTTGGTTCCGATCGCTGCGACGCTCTTCGGCCTGCTCTTCGTGACGACGCTCGCGGCCGGGCGCCGGGCGTTGGCGAACGGCGACAGGGACGCCATGGTCATGGTTGGTGCCGCTATCGTCGTGCTGGTTGCGCTGCTGCCGCTGGGCGGGACGGTGGGCGGCTGGCTCGCATCGGCGTCCGGCTGGGCGCTGGCGGTGCCGATCGCATCGGTCCTCCGCGGGCTGCTCATCGGCGTCGGGGTCATGGCGGCGGTGATGGCCGCGCGCACGATGTTCGGGATCGGTCCTGCCGATGAGTGATCGCCGCCGGCTGGTCGAGCGGCTGGCGCCCGCCGCTCTCGTGCTGCTGCTGGCGGCGGCGTCGCTGGCGCCCCGGCCCGACGGCCTCACGCTCGCGTCACCGGACCGGCAGCCATCCGACCGATGGATGGAGCGCCTGGAGGCTCTGCCACCCGAGCCGGTCGTCCTGGTCGCGTTTGATCCGGATTTCGGCACCTATCCCGAGATCCGCGCCTCGGTCCGTGCGACGGTCGCCGACCTGTTCGACCGGGACGCTCGGCTGGCGTTCGTGAGCTTGACGCCCGAGGGCCGTGCCCTGTTCCTCGCCGAGCGCGCGCGCCTGGCGCGGAACGAGGCGAATCCCGCCCGGATCGCCGACCTCGGCTTCGTGCCGGGTGCCGAGGCCGCCATCGTTTCCATCGCCCGTTCGCTACCGCCAGCGGCCGAGGATGGCGTGCTCCCGCGCCAGCTGGCCGAGGAAGGCGTCGCGGTCGCCGACGCGCTGCTCGTAGTGGGCGGCAACGACATCGGACCGCGAAGCTGGATCGAGCAGCTGCTGCCTCGCGTCGATGCCATCGACGTTCTCGCCATCACCCCGACCGTGCTGCTCCCGGAGACCCACCCCTTCGCGGCCACCGGCCAGATCGATGCGCTGCTCGGCACGCCTCGCGATGGGGCCGCGTACCGGGATGCCGTGGAGCTCGACCGCGCCGTGCGCTTCGCGGAGACGACGCCGGATCCGTCAGCCGCTGTCCTCCTCGGCCTCCTCGTCTCCATCGCCGTGCTGGTGCACGCCCTGGGGACCAGGCTTGCGGCCTCCGTCCGGCACGACACCGGCGATGGCCGGGAGCGGGCGTGAACGGCCTCGTCGGAACGGATGCGGCATCGGTGGCCGCCACGTGGGTCGCCGCGGTGGCCACGGTCGTGGTGCTCGGGGGCCTCGTTGGCGAGCGTCGGGTGTTCGCGTGGTCCCAGCACCTCCTGGCCGGCCTCGCCACCGGCTACCTGGCCCTGCTCGCGGTGACCGAGGTGATCGTCCCGCGGGTCGTGGAGCCGCTGGTGGCCGATCCGGGTGCCACGCCCGAGGCATGGCTGGGGCTCGTTCTCGTCGGCCTCGCGGCCGGCGCGCCATGGCTGCCGCGCGCGGTCGCCGCCGTGCCGATCTCGATCGCCATCGGATCGCTGGCGGCCTTCGCGCTCGGTGGCGCCGTCATCGGGATCCTGCTGCCGCAGTTGGCCGTCACGGTGGACGTCGGACGTTCAGACGCGGGTGGAACGGTCACCGCCGTCGCCGCCGCCGGGGTCACCGGGCTCGTGGTGACGAGCTTTCTCCACGGCGTGCCGCGAGGTCCGGCCGTCGCGGCGGCGGCTCAAGCGGGGCGCTGGCTGCTGCTGGCCGGGATCGGTGGCTGGCTCGGGTATCTGGTGCTCGCGCGCCTCGTCCTCCTGCTCGACCGGATCGGGTTCCTGCTCGGCGACTGGATCGGAGTGGGCCGATGACCGCGTCGCCGTCCACGGAGCTGGCGCTGCTCATCGACGTCGGATCGGCATGGGCGAAGGCGGCGGTGATCGGCCGCGTGCGAGGTCGTTGGCGGGTGGTGACGACGGTCGCCCAGCCGACCGCCTGGGGCGGGCGCGAACTGCGACGACGCCTCGTCGACCGTTTGGCCGGTGCGGCGGATCCGCGCCTGGCCGGCCGGGTCGAGGAGCTCCTGGCGGGCGCGAACCGCATCGAGTGTCACACGGCGCGGCGCCCGGGGACACTGACCGTGGTGGCGGTCTCGCGCGAGCTGTCCGGGAGCGCCGCGCGCAGGGCGGCGGAGGCTGCCGGCTGGGTCGTCACCGACGTCGTCACGCTCGACGACGGGCGCTCGCTCGCCGAGCGGCTGGCGGTGCTCCAGTCGGTCGAGACGGACGCCTGGCTGCTGGCCGGTGGATTCGACGGCAGTCGCAGCCCCCGCGCCATGGAGGCGGCGGCGCTGGTGGCAGCCGCCCGCCGTCCGGGCGGCGGGCCGGTCGTGTGGGCCGGGGCCTCCGAGCTGAGCGAGGAGATAGTTGCGCTGTTCGAGGAGGGTGCCGCGTCAGCCATCCCCAATCCACGTCCGGACGCGCGTCACGAGGCACCCGCGGCGCTCCGAGATCATCTCCAGGGATTGCTCCGGCACGTGGTCGCGCGGGAGGAGGAGACTCACCTCTCGGCGATCGCCATGCCCCGCGCGATCGGCGCGCTGGCGGCCGTGGCCGGCCTGCGGGTGCTGGCCGTGGACATCGGTGCCCGCGCGGCGCTCCGGGCGTTGGCTGAGCCGGACGGGGCCGTCGCCAGCCGCAATCACGGCGGCGGCGGCATCGCCGGCCTCGCCCGCATGCCCGGTGCGGCCATGCGCGTCGCCCGACTCGCCGGCGACGGCGGCGACGAAGCGGCCGTCGCGGATCTGCTCCAGACCCTGCGCTCTCGCCCCGCAACGGTCCCCGAGAGCGCCGAGGACCTGTCCGCGACGCAGGCGGCGGCACGCGTCCAGCTCGCCGCGTTGATGGAGGATGGCCCCGGCGGGCCGCTCGACCTGATCATCGGGGCCGGAGCCACGATCGCGATGGCGCCGAGCCCGGTCGATGCGGCGCGGATCCTCCTCGATGGCATCCGGCCGATCGGCGTGACCCAGCTCGCGGTCGATGCGGCCGCCCTCCTCGGCCCGCTCGGCTCGCTGCCTGATGACGAGATCGCCGAGGGGATCGCGCTGCTTGGCGAGGATCTGCTGGTACCGCTTGGGACGGCCGTCGTGAGCCGGGGCGGCGATCCGGGCCGGACGGCGATGCGGATCACCGTCCACCGGCCGGGCTGGCCCGATCTCGCCCCGATCGAGCTGCGCCACGGGCAGCTCCAGGTCGTGCCCCTCGGGCGCGGCCAGGTGGCGGAGCTGAGCATCGAACCGGGTGCCGGGGTCTCCCTTGGGACCTCTCGCCGCTCGCCGCGCGTCGAGGCGCGCGCCATGGGCGGGGCCGTCGGGCTCATCCTGGATGCGCGCGGCATCCCGATCACCTTCCCGCGCCGCGGGGATGACCGCCGGGCTGTGCTTGCGGCCTGGCGCGAGGCTCTGGCCCACGAGAGCGCGCCGGGCGTGGAGCGCGTCGCGTGAGCGTCCTGCATCGCGTTCGGCTCCCGGTTGGCGCGGTCCCGGTGGTCGAGCCCGGGCATGCGGTCGAGCCGGCGGAGGTGCTCGCCACGCGGCGAACGCCCGGGCGGGGCACCACGCTCCAGGTCGCCTCGCGTCTGCACCGCTCGGCGCCCGACGCGGCTTCGTGCCTCTCGGTGGCGCCCGGCGCGCTGCTCGAAGCCGGCGCCGTGATGGCCGCCGACCACCGCGGCCACGAGGTGCGCGCTCCTTACGCGCTGCTCTATCTGGGGTACGACCGGGAGGATGGATCGGCGCTGGTCGCCCCGCTCGGCGGGAACGAGCCGGTCGTGGGGCACGTGCGGGGCGAGGTGACGGTCGTCGAGCCGGAGGGCATCGAGATCGAGGTTGCCGGCGCGCTCGTCGCGGGCGTCGGCGGAACCGGCTCGGCGGTCCACGGCGAGCTGCGGCTTGCGGTGAGCGGTCCCCGGGAGGAGCTTCGCGCCGGGGCCATCGACACCGGCGCCACGGGACGCATCGTGGTCGGCGGGTCGAGGGCATCGGCCGAGACGCTCACTCGGGCACGGGCCATGGGGGTCGCCGGCATCGTGCTGGGCGGGCTGCTCGACAAGGAGCTGCGCGACTTCGAGGCGGCCCAGCAACGTCGCCGCCG
>JASLBU010000091.1 GCA_030146365.1 Candidatus Limnocylindria bacterium
GGCGGCCCACAGCCTGGCGTTCTTCGCCGCCCTCACGCCCCTGGCCGGGTTCGTCCCGGAGCCGCTGGTGCTGCCGTTGATCATCGTGGGGCACCTCGGGACCGGGTTCTGGTCACCCGTCTACGGGGTGAACGAGCTGACCCTGCGACAGTCCCTCGTCCCCGACGGCATGCTCGGCCGCGTGGCGGCCACGAGCGGGTTCCTGTTCAACGGCGTCACGCCGATCGGCGCGCTGCTGGGCGGGGGGCTCGCCGCGGTGATCGGGCTGCAGTCCGCACTGCTGTTCGCCGCCGCCGGCTCCCTGAGCGGCGTCCTGTGGTTCGTCGGTGGGCCGATGCGCTCGGTGCGCTAGCGCGCAGCGTCCCCGCCCAGCACGTGCGCGACGGCTGTCTCGAGGCCGGCCTCGGTGCCGGCCCGCGGCACGTACTCGAGCCCAAGCGTGCCCCGGTAACCAGCCGCATCCAGCGCCTCGCGGATGGCCGCCCAATGCAGCTCACCGCTTCCGGGCTCGTGGCGGCCAGGCACGTCGGCCACCTGCACATGGCCGATGCGCCGGCCGGCACGCCGGATCGCGGCCGGGACGTCGATGCCGCCGAGGGACAGGTGGTACACGTCCAGCTGCAGGCGCCAGCCCAGCCCGCCGAGTCGACCCAGCATCGGCTCGGCATCCTCGAGGGCGGTGAGGAGGTAGTCCGGGTTCTCCACGCGGTTGAGAAGCTCGGTGACGAGGGTCACACCACGGGTGGACGCCTCGGGCAGAGCCCAGCGCAGGTTCGTCTCCAGACAGGACAGCTGGACGCCGGCCGCCTCGTCGATGCGGTTGCCGGCAAGGACGTTGACCGTCGGGCATCCGAGCTCGGCCGCGAGGTTGACGGCATCCAGGAGGGCGTCGCGCCACTCCACGACGCGGTCCGGATCGTTCGGCCATCCGCGCTGGCCCGCGGCCAGGTCTCCGGCCGGCATGTTGAGGAGGGCGACGCGCAGGCCGCTGGCTCGCACGGCGTCGGCCGTGGCGGCCCGATCATCGGGCCAGGGGAATTCGACGGTCCGGAACCCGGCGGCCCGCGCCGCGCTGAATCGGTCGGACCACCGCACCTCGGTGAAGAGCCACCCGAGGTTGGCCGCGAGGCGCGCGGGCAGCCTCACGGCAGCCCGTTGCGGCGAATGACCTCCGCGTACCAGCCGGCGGAGTCCTTCGGCACCCTCCGCTGGGTGGCGTAGTCGACGTAGGTCAGGCCGAACCGAGGGCCGTAGCCCTCTGCCCACTCGAAGTTGTCGAGGAGCGACCAGGCGAAGTAGCCACGCACGTTCGCGCCACCGCCGATCGCCTCCTCCACCGCGCGGAGGTGCCCGTCGAAGAACGCGATGCGTCGGGGGTCGTGCACGCCGCCGTCGGCGGCGATCTCGTCGCGCAGGGAGCATCCGTTCTCGGTGATGAGCAGGACCGGGTCGGCGTACTCGTCATGCAGGCGCAGGAGCAGGTCGCGCAGCACCTCAGGCGTCATCTCCCAGCCGAGGTCGGACGTCGGGATGCCCGTGGTGGTCTCGGTCCGCACCACCCACGCGAACTCGGCCCGCTCGTCGGGCCGGGGTGCGCGGACCACCCGTCGCGCGTAGTAGTTCACGCCGAGGAAGTCGATCGGCTGGCGGACGCGCGCCAGGTCGCCGTCATGCACCCAACCGAGGTCGAAGCGCTCGCCGAAGTACTCGAGCATGTCAGCCGGATACGCTCCCCGGAAGACGGGGTCGAGGTACCAGCGGTTGGTGTAGCCGTCGGACAGGACGGCCGCCCGCGCATCGCCCTCCGAGCCACCCTGCGGGTAGGTGGGCAGGAGGTTGAGGGTGATGCCGATGGGCGCGGAAGCCCCCGAGGCGCGGTAGGCCTCCACCGCCGCGCCGTGCGAGAGGAGGAGGTGGTGGGAGGTCCGCAGCTCGGCCTCGGTGTCCTTCATGCCGGGGGCGTGAATGCCGAGGCGATACCCCAGCGCGGAGATGATCCACGGCTCGTTGTGGGTGATCCACCAGGCGATCCGGTCGCCGAGCGCGTCATACAGGATGGCGGCGTACTCCGCGAAGCGGTCCACCATCTCGCGCGACTGCCACCCACCCCGGTCCTGGAGCGCCTGGGGAATGTCCCAGTGGTTGAGCGTCAGCGCGGGCCGGATCCCCCGCTCCAGCAGCCGATCCACCAGCCGGCCGTAGAAGTCGAGGCCGCGACGGTTCGGCGCCCCACGGCCCGACGGCTGGATGCGCGGCCAGCTGACGCTGAACCGATACGCGTTCAGCCCGTACGAGGCCATCAGGTCGACGTCCTCGGCCCAGCGGTGGTAGTGGTCGCACGCAACGTCGCCGGTGTCGCCGTTCGCGACCGCTCCGGGCGTGCGGGCGAAGGTGTCCCAGATGGACGCGCCCTTGCCGTCCTCGTCGACGGCGCCCTCGATCTGGTAGGAGCTGGTGGCCGCGCCCCAGGCGAAGTCAGGCGGAAAGGGCATCCGGATCCTCCAGTGCGGCGAGACAGGCGAGCAGGAGCACGCCACCGGTCCACGCATGGGACAGCGGCAGGAGTGATCCCTTCGCGCGGAAGCAATCGGTCTGGTAGAAGCGCTCGCTCACCATGCCGCGCATCGCGTTGAAGTCCCCGTCGCGCCGTGCGACGAACTGGCGCCACGCCGCGAGGCTCTCGACGGCGCGCTGCCGAAAGTGATCGTCGCCCGTCACGCGCGACAGGTGCACGAGCTCCGGAACGCAGATCAGGCCGAAGTGATGGAGGTGCTGGTTGGCCGGCGAGGCCTGGTCCGTCCCGCGCGTGCGGAACCCGTACTGCGCGAGCAGGGTGTCGGGCTCGAATTCCACATCGTAGGTGTAGCGGAAGGTGAGCATCCAGTCCGCGGCGCGCCGCGCGAGGTCCAGCCACTTCGGGTCGCCCGTGCTTCGGTGCAGCGCCGCGTACGCGACGACGGCGTTGTAGCCGTCCTCGGAGCTGGGCGCCAGGTGGATGTCCTCCGGGGCCCCGTAGATGAGCCCGGCGTCGACGTAGCGGCGGTAGTGGTCCCCCGCGCGCTCGGCCGCGCTCCGGTACCGGTCGTCCCCGAATCGCTCCGCGCCTGCGAGCAGGGCCGCCACCCAGGGGAGCGGCCCGGCACCGTCCCACTCGGTCACCTCCCCGGTGACCGCGTCGTGGTACGTGCCGAGGTTGCCGTCCGCCGCCTGTCGCCGGGTGATCGCATCCAGGTTCGACCGCACGGCCGGCTCCCAGGCCTGATGCCCGACGCCGGCCGCGTCCTCCGCTTCGAGCGCACGCAGGAAGAAGAGCGTCGCCTGGCCGATGGTGTTGGCGTGGATCGTCCCGCGCGGGCTCCAGCCGGTCCCCCACCCACCCTCGAGGGTCCATTCGGCCCAGAAGGTGCCCGACGGCGAGCGGTGCGCGGCGATGTTGTCGAGCACGGCGATCCCCGCGCTGACGTGACGGTCGGAGCCGATGCGCCGGCCCCATGCCAGCAGCTGGGCGGCCCATGGGGCGCCGCTCACCCAGCCGACGTGCATGTGCGCCCGATCCCCCGCGCCGCCTGCCGTGCCGTCCAGCTCGCGCTCGAAGGCGGCCGTCTCGTACAGCGCGCGGTGCTCGGCGTGGTAGTGCCAGTCCAGCAGCCCATCCGCCGCCAGGCCGGCAGCCTCCTCGACCCCGACCCACGGCACGAAGGGCGATGACGCCGATGTCGTGCTCCACCGCCACCGAAGGATCGGCGTCTCGCCCACCACATGGGCCGCCATGTGGACGACGAACGAGGCAGACTCGCCCGGCTCCCAGCGCCGCGTCCGGACGTCCGCGGCTCCGGGCGCGTCGTAGCCGCGGTACGTGACCGGCTCCTCGCGGTACGGCACGTCGACCCAGATCCGCGTCCTCGCGGCGCTCCCTTCGAAGCCGATGCCGGACGGCCCCAGCGGGGTGGTCCCGTCGACCATCACCGCCATGGTGCCGGACGCATGCCGCCCGAACACCGCGGGCGTGGCCGCCCGGTCGCTGCGGAACGACCAGCACTCGGACACCATCCCCGGTCCGTCATGCGCGCCGCGCTCGTACCGCGGGAAGCGCCGACGGCAGACGGGCGGGCGGTTCTCCCCGTAGAACAGGCCGGGGATCAGCCACGCCGGCGCCCCGGGCGCAGGAGGCGCCTCCAGCCCGATTCTGATGCCGCGATCGATCGGCTCGTCGCCGCGGTAGGTGGCGGTGACGCGGACCGCCTCCAGGCGCGGGTCACCGACGGGCGTCACGTCCCAGGCGAGGCGGAAGTCGCGCGCGTCGGACGTGCCGTCGCTGATCGATCCCGGCGTGACGCCGTCCGCGACCGAGCCGTCGAGCCGAAGCAGCTCGATGAAGAGGCTCGGGACGTTCGGCTCATCCACCGGCGAGCTTGATGGTGCGTCGCACGTCAGGCGGGCTGCGCCTCCAACCCCTCGAGCAGGTCCGTCTCGGCAACGGTACCGTCCTGCTCGATGCGGAACGTCTTGAGCTCCGACGGCCCGAACGACGCATCGAAGCCGATACCCCAGCGCGGCAGCTCGATCCGTGCCGCCGTCGGCCGCCCGAATGACTCGTGGGCGCGCAGCACGAGCGCGGCGCCGGTTTCCGCGCGTTTCAGGACGGATACCACCACGGCGGGGGCATCGCACGTGACAAATTCGGCGGCGGTCGGCAGCGGCCCGGCGTGGCCGGTCTCGAGCACCGTGATGGGATCGGCGTTGAGCTCGGCCGCGGCCCGAACGGTCCCGGCCGCCCGCCAGTCGCCGTCATGCGGCACGATCGCGTAGCGAAAGCGCTGGATCCCCTGGTCGGTGAACGGGTAGACGCCGTCTGCCTCCGGGACGAACGGGTCGTGCCAGGCGAAGATCGGCGAGCGGAGCACGGTGAGGCCGATCTCGGCGCCCAGGACATCGCTCGAGTACTTGCCGTCGTTGAGGATGCTCACTCCGGCCTCACTGCCGCTCACATCGACCCATCGCTGGCCCGGGCGCTCGGCGCCGTCGGCCGCGCGCTCGATGAAGCCATAGCTCGTCTCCCAGGTGGCGGTCGGCTCCTCGGCGGCCACCGGAAACCGCAGCTTGAGGATCTCGTACCTGCCGTGCCAGTCGACCGTCACGTCGACGTCCACGCGGCGGGCGTCACGGTGCAGCGTGTACTCGCTGACCAGCCGCGAGCCGTCGATGCGGCGCACGCACTCGGCGCGGATCGT
>JASLBU010000101.1 GCA_030146365.1 Candidatus Limnocylindria bacterium
AGGAGGAGCGCCACGACCGGTGTCGAGCCGCTCGATGCCCCCATGGTGAAGATGGCTCCGAGCACGGGGCCGATGCACGGCGTCCAGCCCACCGCCACGAACGCGCCGAGTGCCAGCGAGCGGGCCGATCGGCCCGCGGGCAGATGCTCAGCGCCCACGTTGAGCCGGAGGCGGTCGAGGACCGGGCCGAACACGCCGGTCGTCAGGATGCCGAGCACGATCACCGCGATGCCCGCGGCCTGGCGTGCCTCGGGAATGCGGAACAGCGGCACGCCCACGAGGCCGATGGCGGTGCCCAGAACGACGAATACGATGCCGAACCCGGCGACGAAGAGCAGCGCCTGCGGCAGCACCGCCGCGCGCGCGGCGAGCGACCCATCGGCCCCGACCGCGCTTCGTGCGCCGGCCGTCGAGGCCTCACCAAGGAAGGCGAGGTAGACAGGCAGCAGTGCCAGAACGCAGGGTGAGACGAACGACACCAGGCCCGCGAGGATCGCCGTCGCGATGCTGACCTCCGTCATCGGAGCGGCAGGGCCGTGAGCCCTTCCCCGGGTTCGACGACGATGGGCTGGGCAATGATCCACAGGCTCAGGACGGTGTAGCCGATCATGAGCGCCACCATCGGGAGCCCGGCCACGACCGGCCTCGAGGGGCTGTTACGCAATGCCATGCGGTGCGCGAGGATGATGCCCACGACGTGTCCCGCGACGATGGCGGCAACGCTCAGGTACCAGATGAATCCGATCGGAATCCACTCGAGCTCGGGGCTCAGCGTCATGAGCGGATCGGCGATGAGGGATGGCAGCCAGACGGCGCCCTGGATCACCAGGGTGAGGTAGTGCGCGACGAGGTACCCCGCGGCGATGGGCAGGAGCGTGGCGGCATGGGCCCCGGCGGTCGCGCCGTGGCTCTCGCGACGCAGGTGCGCGAGTTCGCGGGTCAGCCACATGACAACGGCGAATGCGAGGAGGAAGGCCCCGACCACCACGGCGAAGGCCAGGGTGTCGACGAGGAGGAACGTGGCGCCGGTCAGGCCGAACAGCGACTCGGTCGGCGGCAGAAGCGCCCCGAGCAGCGTGGCGCCGAACGCGGTCTCGCTCAGGCCGTCGTAGCTCACGCCCGCCAGCGCGAGCACGATGAAGACGGCATCGGACCATCCAGCGCCCCGCACCTGCGTCAGGCCGACCGTCCAGGGCCGCCAGATCGCCGCTCGCTCGCCGTCGTCCGCAGCGACGGCGCATTCCGGGCAGTCCGTGCAGTCGCGCGGATCGCACCGTTCGCCGCAGTCGCGGCACAAGGCCTCGCTGACTGACACCCGGCCGATGGGCCCGATCCGGCCGAACCAGCCGAGCAGGACCTCGAACAGCTCCGCGTTCCTTAGCCAGGCAACCTGACCGAACGCGATCATGCCCGCCAGCGTGAGGAGCGTGTACCGGAGCATGAGTGCTGCGACCGTTGCCGCGACTTCGCCCTCCGGATGGATCAGCTCGAGCCAGATCGCGACGGCGAGGAGCGCAACTGCCGGCCACCGCGCCAGCCATACCGGGTAGTGGACACCGGCATCCAGGGATCGAACCCCGACACGCTGCGCGACCCACTCGGCCGCCGAATACGTTGTACGGAAGGGGCTGAACGACGGCCACGGATTGCCGATGAGCACGGCGACGATCGGCAGCCCGACCCAGATCCCGATCCAGAGGAGGACCGCCGGGAGCGGGGAGATGTCCCCGACCAGCATGCCGACCGCGATGGCGCCGTACCACCACGCGAGCCCGATGAGTCGCAGCGCCCACCTTGCCACGGAGGCCAGCCGAGCGGGGACGAGCCGCCGGAACCGGACACCCGGTTCCGACGCACGGCGCTGTGCCAGGGCGGTGACCACGAAGGAGGCCGCCACCGCGATCGCAGCGGCAGCCAGGTAGAGCCACAGCGGCACCGGAAGCTGGTACGTCCCACCGATGGCATGCGCGGCCGCGGGGCCCGGCACGGCGAGCACGGCCCCCACGCCCGCCGCCACGATGGCGGCACGCCGGAGGCTACGGCTCATGGACGGTGAACACCCCGACGCCGACCCCACGAGGGTCATCGGAGGCGTGGAACTCCACCGGGAACTGGCCGCTTCGGGACGCCGTGAAGGGGATCTCCGCCGTCTCGCCGGCGCGCACCTCGAACGCCGGCACCTCGGCGTCGTAGCCGTGGATGTGCAGGATGCCGTCGAGCTCGGACTCCACCGAGAGGTGAACCTCCTGGTCCCGGCAGACCGACGGCGACCCCGGCTCGAGCCCGTCCGTGTCGAGCGCAAGCGTGACATGCACCGACGGTTCCTCGCAGGCTGCCGCATCGGGGCCATCGGTGGAGACGCAACCCGCGGCGCCGAGGAGGAGGACGGTCAGTGCCAGGCTCGCGACGCCGCGGGTCATCAGGTTCGGGCGGCAGTCGTCGCCCGAACGCCGAGGAGCACGCCGAGCGCGAGCAGCGCCCAACCGATCACCACTGGCGCGCTGGGAACCGAGGACGCGGAGGCAGCCGTATCGGGGGTTTCGCCGCTGCCGGGACTCTCATCCGGCGCGGCCACCGAGAAGGTGAAGGACCCCTCTTCGGGGTGTCCGTCAGCCGCTGCCGAGGTCCAGGACACCGTGTACTCGCCGGGACCCGTGATGTCGACGGCGCCGCGCATCTCGTTGCGCTCGGCGACCTCCAGGTCGACCGCCCCGGTGCCGACCTCCGTCCCGTTCGCGTCGGTCACGACGAATCCACTTCCCTCGGGGTCGAGCTCGCCGCCGAACGTCATCACCACCTCGTCCGGCGGGCCCGTGAGCTCATCGCCGTCGGCCGGGTTGGTGGACGTCAGCTCCGCATGGGCGGCAGCCGATGCGGGGAAGAGCAGCGCGATCGCGAAGGCAAGGGTGGGCAGGAGCCCCATCCGCAACATCACTCGTCGGTCCATCGTTCCTCCAGGTAGCTGACGAGGTGCCAGCGTTCGAGTTCGGTGAGCGTGGCGGCGAAGGCCGGCATGGCGGTACCGGCGACGCCGTTGGCGATACGGTACGACAACTCGGCGGAGGACATGCCAGCCACCGAGGCGGCGAGCGGCCCCGCGTCCGGCAGGGTCCGAACCGGACCGTCGCCGTCGCCCGCGACCCCGTGGCACGCCGCGCAGTTGGCCAGGTAGACCGCCTCTCCGGCATCGTGCGATGCGGTGAACTCCGGCGGTGGCCGATGCTGCTCGAGCTCGTTGGCCGTGGGCTGCGTCGCCAGCGTGACCAGCGTGCGTGATCCGGCGGAGAGGATGCCGAACACGGTGGCGGCGACCAGCACGCCGCGGATCACCCGGACGACCACGCCGCGTCGGCCTCTGGCCAGCAAGCCGATTCCGGCGAGGGCGGCCAGCGCCCCGATGCCGGGCAGCCAGCCCGCGAGTCCCGGAGGGAGAATGCCCCACAGGACGGCCAGCGGGCCTGGGACGCCGAGCCCGGTATCGGGCGGCGGGACCCGCTGCGGCGGATCCGGTGTGGTGACCGTGACCTCGAACGCCACGCTCTCGTCGAGCGCTCCTGCGCGGCGGACCGCCACGGCAACCCCCCACTCGCCCTCCGTGGAGAGATAGGCGCCATCGGCCGTGTACAGGGTGGGGAAGGTGGCGTCCTGCTCCAGGTCGACGCGCTCGGTCGGCGAGCCATCGCCGGGCGGTGGCGTGATCTCGAGGAACACCAGCTGAATGTCGTCGCGCGGCTCGCCGCTCTCCGCGTCGGCCACGGTGACGAGATATCGCTGGGGTCCCGGCGTGGGCAGGTCGACGGTTGCATGCACGCTCACCGGCCCTGCCTCGCCGAACAGGTGGGCGGGGGCGACGGGCGTGGACTCCATCGTCGGCTGCCGGGCGGCCGCGGGCTGGACCGTGACCATGGTGGCTGCGACGCTGACCGCGACGGCGGCCACGAGGACCTCCGCACCGACGAGTGCCACCACGTGCGCGCGTCCGCGGCCGCGCAGCGAGAAGTGGTTCACCGCACCGATCGCCACCGCCACGCTGAGCAGCACCGCTTTCGCGATGAGCAGGTTGCCGTACTCGCTGGCCACCAGATCCCGGGACGATCCGAGGACGAGCGGTGAGTTGGCGATGCCGGTGAGCGCCACGACCGGGGCCGCAACCATGGCCATCGGACCGTGACGGCGAAGGAGCTGCCGGGCGCCGACACGGGTGCCGTCGGGACTTCGCCGCCCCGCAAGGATGGCCACGGCCGGCAGGCCGCCCAGCCACGCGGCCACCGCGAGCAAGTGGCCCCAGTCGATCAGGGCCGCGCCCGGGCCGCCCAGCGCAGCCGCGTGTGCCGACATGGCCATGCCCGCGAGCGCGCCCGCCGACGCGAGGGCCGCGAGGACAGCCACGGCGCCTCCGCGCGCCCGGTTGAAGGCTCCGGCAGCCAACGCAAGCGTCGCCGTCGCGAAGGCGCCGAGGAGCGCCAGGCGCATGGCGTTGGCGAACGGCGTGGAGCCGTATGGCGCCGCGAAGTCCAGGGGGAAGCCGTCGATCCGCTCCGGGACTGCCTCGACGATCGGTCGCGCCGAGAGCCACAGGTACGCGGCGAGCCCGGCGAACCCGAGACACGCAGCCGCCGCGACCAGCCACCACGGGGGATGCGCGCCGGCTGCCGGCAGGAGCCGACGGCTGCGCATCCAGACCATGAGGCTGCCGAGCGCCACGAGCGCGCCGGTCAGGCCGATCCAGCGCGCACCCACGGCCCAGCCGTCCACCGCCGGCGTCGTGGTCAATGCGTCCGTGGCCGGCGGCGCCTGCGTGCCTGTTGGATCCACGACGAACGCGAACGCCCCGGCCGTGGCATGGCCGTCCACGGTGGAGACGACCTGGTAGCTCACCGTGTACACGCCATCGGCGAGGTCGGGGAGCGAGACTGTGGCCACGCGCCCGTCGGCATCCACCTCCACCGTCCCCAGTCCCCGGACAACCTGTCGCTGCGCATCCAGCAGCTCGACGATGGCGAGGTCCGGGTCCACGGGCTCGGTGAAGCGGAGTTCGAGCGTCTCCGGCGCCTCGAGGAGACTCGCGTTCGCGGCCGGCGTCTATTCGGCCAGTTCCGCGTGCGCCGCAACGCTGGCCGGCACGAGGAGCCACAGGACGGTGACGAGCGCCAGCGTCCCGGCGCGGAGGGCGTGGTTTCGGGTTGAGGGGCGAGCGGCTCGGGGCACGGGACCTCTGCGGCGGGGCTGCCGCGATCGACGGACGGGTGGCTCCCTCGAGTATAGGGAGGCTCTGAGGCGGACCGGATGCGCCACACACGGGAATCGTGTCTGGCGCGGGCCTTGCATCACCGGAGGCATACCCGACCAATGACATGAAATCGAGGAGGAATCCGACATGGCTTCCGTTGTGGAAAGCATCGACGTCAAGGCGCCGGTGAGCGCGGCCTACAACCAGTGGACTCAGTTCGAGGAGTTCCCGCGGTTCATGGAGGGCGTCGAGAAGGTCACCCAGAAGGACGACACGCACCTGTTCTGGAAGGCCGAGGTGGCCGGCAAGACCAAGGAGTGGGACGCCGAGATCACCGAGCAGAAGCCCGATGAGCGCATCGCCTGGCGCAACACGTCCGGCGCCGACAACGCGGGCGTGGTCACCTTCCACCGCATCGACGAGGAGACGACGCGCGTCACGCTCCAGATGGACGTGGAGCCCGAGGGCGTCGTCGAGAACGTCGGCACCGGCCTCGGATTCCTGGAGCGCCGCGTGAAGGGCGACCTCGAGCGCTTCAAGGAGTTCATCGAGAGCCGCGGCAGCGAGACCGGCGCCTGGCGTGGGACGGTCGAGGCCGGACCGCAGCGCTGATGGATCGCCAGGAGCACGTCGGTGGCGGCGGCATGACCGGCGCCACCGGCGATCTCGTCCCGGATCGGACCGACGAGGCCTTCGATCCCGGCGAGCGCCGCGAGGTGGAGGATCCGGTCCACCACGCGGACCTGACCGAGGCGCAGGGCCGTCGCGCGCCCGCGCAGCTGGCCGAGGCGGGCGACCCCACGGCGTCCATGCCGACCGGTGGCCCCACGAACCTCGCATCTCGTGACGACGGGTACGGATCCGAGCACGGGCTGAACCCGGAGGATCCGGCGTATCGCATGGAGACCCATCGGTCGCCGACGCCGCAGACCACGCGGCAGGATGGCGAAACCGTCATCGGCGGCGACGAGGTCGTGGAGGAGCCGCGCTTCTAGGCGGCCCCCGTCCGCGACCCTAGGCCGCCGGGCGGGAACGCCGGGCGGCTTTCTTTGTCGTCTTGGCGCCGGCCTTCGGCGTCCGCTTGGCCGAACCGCTCCCGCCTTTCCTCGCCTGGTCGACGCTGGCCTGCAGCGCCTCCATGAGGTCGATCACCTTGCGCTCGGGCTTCCGCCGCCGGGCGTTGCGCTTCTCGCCGCGCATCTTCTGTTCGATGAGCTGCTCGAGCGCCGCCCGGTACTCGTCGGTGTAGGCGTCGGGGCGGAACTTCTCGGCGAGGCTCTCAACGAGACTGCGGGCCATGTCGAGCTCCCTGGAGCGCACCTTGGCCTCATCGCCCTCCGGCAGGTCGAGCGCTCCGGTGGAGCGGATCTCGTCCGGCCAGAACATCGTCTCGAGCATGAGGGTGTCGTCGTAGGCACGCACCGTCGCCAGACGCTCCCGCGTGCGGATCGTGACGCGGGCGAGCGCGACGCGCTCCGTCTCCTCGAGTGCCTTCTTGAGGAGGCTGAACGGCTTGGCCCCGACGTCGGTCGGCTCCAGGAAGTAGCTCTTCTCGAAGTACACCGGGTCGATCTCCGATGCCTGCACGAAGTCGCCGATGTCGATCGTGGTGCTGCTCTCCGGCTTCGCGGCGTCGATCTCCTCGGGATCGAGGACCACGAACTCTCCCTTGGAGACCTCGTGGCCGCGGACCAGCTCCTCGTAGGCGAGCTCTTCGCCACCCTCGCTGCAGACCCGCTTCTCTTCGATCGGCGCCTCGTGCTTCTTGCACAGCATCCGGAAGCGGACGTCCTTCGACTCGGTTGCCGTATAGAGCTTCACCGGGATGGTGACCATCCCGAAGCTGATCGCCCCCTTCCAGATGGATCGCATCGGCCGCTCCTAGGTGACAGGCTGGCTCACGTTGCTGTCGTCGTCGACCTCGATCCCGTGACGCTCCGCCGCGGCCAGGATCTTCTTCCGCGCCCGCTCCTTGGCGGCCTTGCTCTCGAAATCGGTCTGGTTGAAGCGTGCGATCGCATTGCGCACGTGCGACTCGTCGTGGATCGGCAGGTGCTCGCCACCGTCCCGGTCGACGTAGGCGAACTGGTCGCGACGCAGGTCGTCGCGTTCGTCGCTGTCGAGCTCGCTCATCATCCTGGTCCCGTGCGGTATCTGGGGCCCAACAGTGGCATACCCCGTGCCGAAACGGCCGCCGTGGCCGAACGTGCGTGGATCGGGACCTCGGGCTTCGAGTACGCCCACTGGCGGGACGATTTCTACGCCGGCGTTCCGCGATCGTCGTGGCTCGAGCACTATGCGACCGAGTTCGACACGGTCGAGCTCAATGCGACGTTCTATCGGCTCCCCGGGGCCGATTCGTTCACGCGCTGGGCATCCAGGGTCCCGCACGGCTTCCGCTTCGCGGTGAAGGCGAGCCGGTACCTCACCCACATCCGCCGGCTGCGCGAGCCCGAAGAGCCGATCGAGCGGCTGTGGAGCCGTGCGGCTCGCCTCGGGGATCGGTTCGGGCCCGTGCTGTACCAGCTGCCGCCCAGATGGAAGCCGAACCCCGAGCGCCTGGGCGCGTTCCTCGCCGCCATTCCGTCCGGCCGCGCGCAGGCGATCGAGATCCGCGACCGCCGCTGGTATCGGCCGGACGTCATCGATCTGCTGCGGCGCGGCGGCGTCGGGCTGTGCCTCCATGACATGCCCGGTTCGGCGACCGAGCCGCACGCGATCGGCCCGCTGGCGTACGTTCGGTTCCACGGAGCGGGGGAGCGCTACGGTGGCCGCTACACCTCCCAGCGCCTCTCGGCCTGGGCCGACCGGATCGGCGAGTGGGTGGCGGCCGGGCTGCCGGTGTGGGCCTACTTCAACAACGACATCGGCGGCCATGCCGTGCGCGATGCGGCCCGGCTGCGCGAGATGCTCGCGCGGCGCGGCGTGCGCTGCTGACGGGGCGACGCCTGCGAAGCGAGGGGCACGCCACTTGCATTCGGCCCCCCGCGTGACGCCCACCCGCCAGCCCGAGCCGCCCCGAGCCAGCGACCCCGTCATCGTGGCCGATGGCGTGACCCGTGCCTTCGACGACCAGGTCGTCGTCAACGGCGTGAGCTTCGAGGTGTATCCCGGCACCATCCTCGGCGTCGTGGGGCCGAGCGGATCCGGCAAGACCACCACGATCCGCATGCTGACCGGCACGCTGGGCCGGACGGCCGGCGAGATCCAGGTGCTCGGCCAGGACCCGATGCACTTCACCCGCCGAGCGCGCGGACGCATCGCCTACATGCCACAGCTGTTCAGTCTCTACCCCGACCTTTCGGCACAGGAG
>JASLBU010000126.1 GCA_030146365.1 Candidatus Limnocylindria bacterium
GACGGCCTGATCCAGTCGTACTGCTATCGGGTCTGCCTGACCGACGACCCGGGCAACCGCGTGGAGTTCGTGGCGCCGCCCGGCTACGACCCGCAGCGGTACGAGCTCGTCATCCGTTACCTCGAGGCGCTCGGCGAGGACGTTCGCATGCCCGACTTCTTGGGGATCGGGCGCACCAGGAACGGAAAGACCGACGTCAACTCCGGCGGCCCGGTGTCAACCAACCTGCTCGGAGCATCGCAGCCCTACCCGACCGCCACGGCGGCGGAGCGGACACGGATCGCCGATGAGCACCGAACCTGGGCCCAGGGGCTGCTCTACCTGCTGGCCACCGATGCCGCCGTGCCGCGCCACATTCGCGAGGAGCTGGCCGGGTTCGGCCTGCCGGCCGACGAATTCCCCGACACCGGCCACTGGCCGCACCAGCTCTACGTCCGGGAGGCAGCCCGAATGATGGGCGAACACGTCCTCACCGAGCACGACCTGCGCTCCGGCGGCATGCCCGAGGACTCCATCGGCATGGGGGGCTACAACATCGACATCCGGGAGGTGCAGTGGGTCGCCGCGCCGATCTACCGCTTCCCGGACATCTTTCAGGAGGTCATGGTCGAGGGCTACCTGTCGGCGCCCGTGCCGCCCTACGGCATCCCGTACCGGTCGCTGCTGCCGCGCCGCGAGGAGTGCGAGAACCTCATCGTGCCGGTCTGCATCTCCGCGAGCCACGTCGCCTTCAGCTCGTTCCGAATGGAGCCGCAGTACATGATCGCCGGGGAAGCGGCCGGCGTCGCGGCGGCGATCGCCGCGCACGCCGGGTCGACCGTCCACGACGTGCCGACCGATCGGCTCATCGAGACGCTTCGCGGGCGAGGACAGCTCGTCAGCCGCGCAGACGTCGGCCGACGAACCCGCTGAGCTCCGCCGCCAGGCGTCGGTTGCGAAGGCGCGGGAGGCGGTCGATCGCCTCCGCCAGCGCGGCCGGGGACGGCTTCTGCCAGCGCTGCTCGAGCACCGAGCGGTCGAACGCGGCCGCGATGACCGCGACTGCGGCAGCGTCCGCCTCGTCGCCTGTGACACGGAGCAGGGCCCGCGGGAACGCGGCCTCGGGGTCGTAGGAGTCGGGGTCCCGCATCAGGTCACCCCAGGTCAGCAGCGGCACGCGCGAGATCTCGGGCTCCATCGCCGGATTCACGAGGACTCCGCGGACCTCGCGCAGCATGGCCGCGTCCCGGCCGCGCACGGGGCCGATCCGCAGGTCATGCCGGTCCGGCTCGTCGTTGACCGGGTAGTTGTCCCAGATCAGCGCGGGGCGCCGGAGCACGCCTGCGATGGCGGCCGCCTCTGCGGCCGTGATGCTCGCGGCGAAGACGCCCGATCCGGTCCAGCAGAGGTCCACGTCGGGAGGGACGGCCTGCGCGAGGTGCTCGAGGTACGGTGAGCCGGCCCCGTGGTAGTCGGTCGGCACGAAGACGAGATCCCGCGCGTCGAGGTCCGCTCGTTCGAGGACCGTGTCCACCAACCAGGCATGCGCCTCCGCCAGCGTGCGGAAGCGGCCTGCGGCGCCGCCCTCGAGCTTCGCGGGGATGTCGTCAGCGAGGAGAACGACCCTGGCGGCCCCTAGCTCCCGGTGGGCGACCACCGTGCGAGCCACCCGCTCGGCGTCCGCGCCGTCCGCATACGAGATCCCGACAGGCCGAATGCCGATCCACAGCTCCAAACCGACGGACGCGCATCGCGCCGCGAGCGCGCGAAGCTCGGAACGTGCCTCCGGGGAATACCCATCGCGCCAACCGGCATTCTGGCGCCGATCCTCCTTGGGGGCGTAGGCGTAGGTCGTGAATCCGGACTCACCCAGAAGGTCGACGACGCGGTGCCGCTCCTCGGGCGTCCAGAGACGGCCGTAGAACCCCTCGATGACGCCCCGGATCACGAGTCGAAGGAGAAGCCGACGGTGAGGATCTCCCACGGACGGAGATCGACGGACACGGAGCCCTCATCGAGCCGGAGCACTGTCCCGAGCGCCTCGTCGATCGAGAGCAGCCGTGCCTCGCTGGGCGACCGTTGCGGTCGCAGGCGCGCGGTGCGCCGTGCGTCCGATTCGTTGAGCAGCCGGACGACGAGGCGGTCACCGGCCTCCGAGACCTTGACGGCGGTCACCTCCACGCCCCCCTCGATGCGGAGAAGGGACGCACTGACCGGCATGGGCGTGTGGATGGACACCGACTCCTGCCGCCACGGGTCTGTGAGCGGCCGCGCGCCCGGCTGGTCGACCGCCATCAGTGGGACGTCGAAGGCGTGGGCGAGGCGGTGGCTTCCGGCTTCGTCCCACGAACCGGCGTGCGGGATGATGCTGTACTCGGCGGTGAAGGGCCCGAGCATCTGGGCCTCCGGGGTGGGCAGCACCGGCCCGGCGCCCTCGATCCGCGTGAGCAGGTCGCCGCGGCTCAGGTAACCGACGGAGCGAAGGATGGTGAGCGCGAGGGTCCCGGCATCGTCGTCGAGGACCGACGC
>JASLBU010000132.1 GCA_030146365.1 Candidatus Limnocylindria bacterium
GAAGTCGGGCACCTCACGGATGAGGGCGCGCAGGTCGTCGACGCTGGTGGCGGTCACGGTGGCGGGGCACTCCGGTGCGGCAGGTGGCGTGGCGGACTCGGTGGCCCGGTGAGTCTAGACCGATGCGCCTCGCGGCGGCAACGCGGCACCCTGCTCGTGGCGACCGCGACCCCGGCGCTGGTAGCGCCACAGGATCGCGGTCCCGCGGCCCAGTACGGCGGTGTGCCGGACGGCCTCACGCCCGGGCGAGACGCCGGAGCACCGTCTGCAGCACGCCGCCATTGCGCAGGTAGGTGACGTCGATGGCGCCGTCCAGCCGGGAGGTGACCCGGAATCGCGACTCGCGCCCATCCTCGCCCCGGGCGACGACCGTCAGCTCCTGATGGGGTCGCAGCCCGTCGTTCAGCCCGATGATGTCCAGCGTCTCCCGTCCCGTGAGGCCGAGGGAGGCCGCAGTCTCTCCCGGCAGGTACTGGAGCGGAAGGATGCCCATGCCGACGAGATTCGACCGGTGGATGCGCTCATACGACTCTGCGATTACGGCGCGGACGCCCTGGAGCATCGGCCCCTTGGCGGCCCAGTCGCGTGAGGACCCCGACCCGTACTCGCGACCCGCGAGCAGCACGAGCGGAGTGCCCTCGGCGCGGTAGCGCTCGGCCGCGTCGAAGATGCTCATCCGCTCGCCCGACGGCAGGTGCTCTGTGACGTTGCCTTCCGCGTCCGGGACCAGGTGGTTGCGGAGCCGGATGTTGGCGAAGGTGCCGCGCATCATCACCTCGTGGTGTCCGCGCCGCGACCCGTACGAGTTGAACTGCCGCGGCTCCACGCCGTGCTCGACGAGCCACGCCCCCGCGGGAGAGGTCGGGGCGATCGAGCCTGCCGGACTGATGTGGTCGGTTGTCACGCTGTCGCCGAGAAGCGCGAGCACGCGGGCGCCGACGATGTCGCCGGGGTCGGCGGGCGCGCCATCCAGGCCGTCGAAGAACGGAGGCCGGGCCACGTAGGTGGAGTCCGGGTCCCACGCGTACCGGTCGCCATCGGGAACCGGCAGCGATCGCCATCGCTCATCGCCGTCGAAGACCGACGCGTAGTTGCGGGTGAACACATCACCGCTCACCGCCTTGAGGACGACGCTCGCGACCTCCTTCGGGCTCGGCCACAGGTCGGCGAGCATGACGGGGCGGCCGTCACGGTCGGTTCCGATCGGCTCGGTCGACAGGTCGATGTCCACGCGGCCTGCCAGGGCGAAGGCCACCACGAGCGGCGGCGACGCGAGGTAGCTGGCCCGCGCCAGCGGATGGATGCGGCCCTCGAAGTTCCGGTTCCCCGACAGCACCGCCACCCCGACGAGGTCGTTCGTCTCGATGGCCTCCGCCATCGCCTCAGGCAGTGGCCCCGAGTTACCGATGCACGTGGTGCAGCCGTAGCCGACGAGGTTGAAGCGCAATGCGTCGAGGTGCTCCATGAGCCCGGCGGCCTTGAGGTAATCGGTGACCGCCCGCGACCCCGGCGCGAGGGAGGTCTTCACCCACGGCTTCGTCATCAGGCCGCGCTCCACCGCGTTCCGCGCCACCAGGCCGGCCGCCACCATGACCGACGGGTTGCTGGTATTCGTGCAGCTGGTGATGGCCGCGATCACGACGGATCCGGTCCGCAGGTCGAACGACTCGCCGTCCATCTCCACGCGAACGGGGCGGTAGCCGTCGCTCCGCGGCGCCGATGGACCCGCTGGCTCCGACGGCATCGGCTGGGAGGCGGACTCGTCCTGCGCATACGAGGGCGGGTCGGACGCGGGGAAGGACTTGTCGCTGGCCTCCTCGACGACGCCCGTCGCCGGCTCGGGCTCCACCCCGCCGGGGAACGCGGCGCGGAAGCTCGAGCGCATATCGGTCAACGCCACTCGGTCCTGCGGGCGCTTCGGCCCGGCGAGGGACGGCACGACGCTCGTCAGATCCAGACTCAGCGACTCGCTGAAGACCGGGTCGGGCGAGTCGTCGGTGCGCCACAAGCCCTGCGCCCGCGCGTAGGCCTGCACGCGCTCGGCGACCTCCGCCGGTCGCCCCGTCATGCGCAGATAGCGAATCGTCTCCTCATCGATCGGGAAGAGGGTCGCGGTGGCGCCGAACTCGGGCGACATGTTGCTGATCGTCGCGCGGTCCGCGAGGCCCAGCCGCGACAGGCCAGGACCGTAGAACTCGACGAACTTTCCCACCACTCCGTGCCCCCGCAGCATCTCGGTGACGTACAGCACGAGGTCCGTGGCCGTCGCGCCGGCAGGCATCTCGCCGTCGAGCCGGAAGCCGACCACGACCGGCATCGGCTGGTAACAGGGCTGACCAAGCAGCGCCGCCTCGGCCTCGATGCCCCCCACTCCCCAGCCGACGACGCCGAGGCCGTTGATCATCGTCGTGTGGGAGTCGGTGCCGACCAGCGTGTCGGGCAGCAGGACGCCGTCTCGCTCGGCCACGACATCGGCGAGGAACTCGAGGTTCACCTGGTGAACGATGCCGGTGCCGGGCGGGACGACCCGGAAGTCGGCGAAGGCCTGCTGTGCCCAGCGCAGGAGCGCGTAGCGCTCGCCGTTGCGCTCGTACTCGCGGTCGACGTTGATGAGAAAGGCCGCATCGCTCCCGAACTCGTCGACCTGCACGCTGTGGTCGATGACGAGGTCCGCCGGCACGAGCGGGTTGATCCGTGATGGGTCGCCGCCCATGTCCGCCATCGCGTCGCGCATGGCGGCAAGGTCCACGACGCACGGCACGCCAGTGAAGTCCTGCAGGATCACGCGAGCCGGCATGAACGGCAGCTCTGCCTCCCCGGGAGCTGCCGGATCCCACGTCGCGAGCGCGCGGACGTCGTTCTGCGTCACGAGATCGGGGTGCGTGGCCGCGCCGCGCAGCATGTTCTCGAGCAGGATCTTGACGGTGTACGGCAGCCGCGCAAGGTCCGGAGCGCCGGCCGCGTCGAGCGGATAGTAACCGTACTCCCGGTCGCCGACGCGCAGCGTGGCCGGAGCGGTGGTCTGGGGGGATGGTTGGGTCGTCACGGTCGCCTCCTTTCGGGCCGCGCGTGGCACGGCTTCGGTCGAAGATCGGCGCCGGACGGGTGCGCCCGTTCCGGGTCGAGTGGGTAGGGCTCAGTATATCGCGGGCGTTTACGACACCCTCTCGCGCGCGACCGCGCCATCGGCCAGCGCCGCTAGTGCGATGCTCGCAACCTCGAGTGGATCTCGCCCGGCGGCAACCGGGATGCGGACCTGATTCGAGGCGGTCTCCGGTCGAAGCCCCGCCACCTGGAGACGGATGCCGATGGTGCGGCGATCGGGCAGGCGCCCCCACTTCAGCGTGACTCGAGCGTCCTCGACACGGACCTCCGGGACGCCGGCCGCCTCGGCGGCCAGGCGGACGCGAACCGCGGTGAAGAGACCCTCCACGGCCGTCGGGATCGCCCCGTACCGGTCACGGAGGTCGTTGCGGAGGGCCTCCGCGTCGGCATCGGACCGGACGCGCGCGAAGCGCCGGTACGCCTCCAGCTTGGCGCCGGAGTCGGAGATGTAGTCGTCGGGCAGATACGCCGAACCGGGGAGGTCCAGGCGGACCGGGGCAGGCTCGGGCGCAGCGCGGCGGCCTCGCAGGGCATCCACCGCCTCGGCCAGCAGCCGCGTGTACATCTCGAACCCGACGGCCGCCATGAAGCCGTGCTGCTCCGCTCCGAGGATGTTGCCGGCGCCCCGGATCTCCAGGTCAGACAGCGCGATCTGGTAGCCCGCGCCGAGATCCGAGGCCGAGAAGATTGCGTGCAGCCGCTTTCGGGCGATCGACGAGAGCGGCATCCCGCGGCGGTGCAGCAGGTAGGCGTGGGCGCGGCGATCGGATCGGCCCACCCGCCCACGCAGCTGGTAGAGCTGCGCGAGGCCGAACGTGTCGGCGCGGACGATGATGATCGTGTTGGCGTTCGGGATGTCGAGGCCCGACTCGATGATCGTCGTGCACACCAGCACATCGAACCGCCCGTCACTGAAGTCGAGCATCACCCGCTCGAGCATCCCCTCGGCCATCTGGCCATGACCGATGGCGACCCGCGCGCCGGGCACCAGGCGACGAACTCGCTCGGCGGCCGCCTCGATGGTCTCGACCCGGTTGTGGACGTAGAAGGCCTGCCCGCCGCGGTCGAGCTCCCGGCTGATCGCGTCGCGGACCAGGCCGTCGTCGTCCTCGGCGATGCGAGTCTGGATCGGCAGGCGTGCCTCCGGCGGCGTCTCGATCACCGAGAGGTCGCGGATGCCGACCAGGCTGAGATGAAGCGTCCGCGGGATCGGGGTGGCCGAGAGCGTGAGGACGTCGACCTCGCGGCGCATCGCCTTGATACGCTCCTTGTGCGAGACGCCGAAGCGCTGCTCCTCGTCCACGACGAGCAGGCCGAGGTCGGCGAAGCTGATGTCCTTCGAGAGGATCCGGTGCGTGCCGATCACGATATCCACGCTGCCGTCGGCGACGCCCGCCACGATCCGCTCCTGCTCGCGCTTCGGCACGAACCGGCTCAGCATCCCGACCTCGATGGGGAAGGCTGACAGCCGGCGGTTGAAGGTGAGCAGGTGCTGCTGGGCCAGGACGGTGGTTGGCACGAGCACGGCGACCTGCTTGCCGTCCTGGATCGCCTTGAAGGCGGCGCGCAGCGCCACCTCCGTCTTGCCGTAGCCGACGTCCCCCACCACCAGCCGGTCCATCGGCCGCTGGCGCAGCATGTCGGCCTTCACCTCCTCGATGCTGCGCGCCTGGTCCGGCGTCTCGGTGTACGGGAAGCTCTCCTCCAGCTCGCGCTGCCACGTGCTGTCCGCGCTGAAGGCGAATCCCGGCGCGGACTCGCGCGCGGCGTAGATCTCGATGAGCTCGCGAGCAAGGTCGCCGACCGCGCGGCGGACGCGCGCCTTCGTGCGCTCCCATTCGGTGCCGCCCAGCTTGCTGAGCGATGGCGGCGGGCCGCCGGAGTAGCGCGTGATGCGGCCGATCTGATCCGCGGGCAGGAAGATCTTGTCGGATCCCGCGAAGTCCAGCTGGAGGTACTCCTTCACATCGTCCCCGAACGTCCGCTGGGTCATCCCGGCATAGCGGGCGATGCCGTGGTCGACGTGGACCACGTGGTCACCGGGCTGCAGCTTGCCGATGAGGTCGCGCGTCACGACCCGCTTTCCGCTCGTAAGCCGCCGAACGCGCGTGGCGCCGAACAGCTCACGGTCGGAGAGGACCGCGAGCCCGCTCGGCACGTGGACGAATCCGTGAGACAGCGAGTGGTGGACGAGGCCGATCTGTCCGGGCTCGGGGACCTCGCGCAGCTCGGCGACCGGCGCGACCGGCCGCCCGGCCTCCTCGAGCAGCTCGCCGATGCGGCTGGCCTGGTCCGTCGTCACCGCCACGCGTCGTCCGCTGGCGGCCAGCTGCGTCAGCCAGCGTCCCGCCTGGTCCGCGCGGCCGGGCAGCGGCGGCGCCGGGGCGAACCCCAGCTCGACCGCATCGCCCCCCTGTTCCTCGAGCTGCTCATCCGCGCGCCCGGCCAGTGCGGCAAGCGTCCCTGCGGCGTCGTACGGCAACGGCCAATCCTCCGGCAGCTCACCGCCCCGGACGAGGCCATCACGACGATCGCGGGCCTGATGGTCCAGCTCGGCGGCGAGCGCCCGCAGTTCGGCTGCATCCACCGTGACGAAGTGTGCTGTGGCGGGCACGTGGTCCGCTGCGGGGCCGGCAGTCAGACGGCTGACCCAGGTCTCCGCCGCCTCTGCCACGTCTCCCTGCGCAAGGCGAGCCGCGTCCTCGGCCAGGGCGTCATGCCCCGAGACGTCGGCCGCTGCGGCATGGTCCCAGCCATCCACCGGGATGAACTCCGAGCCGGGAAGCAGCTGGATCGATGAAACCCGCCGGCGTGAGCCCTGGGTCATCGGGTCGAATGCCCGGATCGACTCCACCTCGTCCCCGAACAGCTCGATCCGCACCGGATCGTCAACGCCGGGCGGCCACACGTCGACCAGGCCACCGCGGTGGGCGAACTCGCCGATGCCGGTGACCTCCACGACGGGCTCGTAGCCGGCAGTCACGAGGTGCTCCAGCAGACGACGCTGCTGGAGCCGGCCTCGCGTCTCGACCGTCACGGACCCCTCCAGCACCTGGGCCGGGCCCAACGTCCGCTGGACGAGGGCAAGGAGCGGCGCCACGGTCACCGAGGGCGGCGACGCGCCTCCGAGGGCAGCGAGCACGGACAGCCGCTCCGACGATTCGTCGTGCTCCGGGAGCGCCCGCTCCAGCGGCAGCGCGGCGCGCTCCGGCAGGATGCGAACCGCCCCGGTGCCGAGCCAGGCACCGAGGTCATCGGCCAGCTCATGCGCCTCCTCGTCGGTGCGCGTGACGACGACCATGGGCCGGTTCCCGTCGAGCGTCGCACGCCGCGTCGCGAGGTATCCCGCCCGCGCAGGGGCGGGCACACGAAGGACGCCCGGATCCGGCAGGTGCGGCCGGAGGGCGTCGACGAGGGCAGCGACGCGGCGATCACCGCCGCGCGACGAAGGCATGCGTCCTCATCGTACCGGCCACACCCCGACGACGCCGGCTCAGGGGCCGGCGCCGTACCCGTTGAACGTGTTCATAGCAGCCTCGAGGCCCTGCTTCAGCCACAGCTCGACCGCATCCGCGCCGACCTGCACCATCTCGGTTGCCAGGTCGCGCTCCTCCGGCCGGAAGGTGGCCAGGACATGGTTGGCGGCCTCGCCCGCACGGCCGACGCCGATCCGGAGCCGCTGGATCTCGTCGGTGCCGAGGGCGCCGATGATGTCGCGGAGTCCGTTGTGACCTCCCGCAGAGCCCGACCGCCGCAGTCGCAGCCTGCCGAGCGGCAGGTCGATGTCGTCGGTGACGATCAGCAGGTCCGTCGGCGGCTCCACGTCGCTCTGACGGACCGCGGCACGCAGGACGGTACCGGATCGGTTCATGTAGCGCATCGGCTTCACCAGGAGGACGCGCCCGACAGGCTCCGGCAGCCGCGCCTCCAGCAGCGCCGCCCCGTCGCGGATGCGGCCCTCTCCGGTGAGAGCCCAGCGGTCGGCGAGCAGGTCGACGATCCGGAAGCCGACGTTGTGGCGCGTGAAGCGGTAGCGCTCGCCCGGGTTCCCGAGACCGCAGATCACCTTCACGCTGGCGATGGTACCGGCCGGCCGCCTCCTGGCGTCCTCCGGCGCGCACCCGCATCCACCGTCAGGGCGGGCCGGGGCGTCGGCTGCTCGGCCATGCGGGAACGCCATGGCGGCTATCCTCCGAGCCGTGCAGGACGGCGCCACCGACATTCCGACCCGCGTCGACGTGGCCGTCATCGGGGGCGGGATCATCGGCTGCGCCGCCGCGGCGATGCTGGCCGACCGCGGGGCGCACGTCCTCCTCGTCGAGCGGACGGCGATCGGAGCGGGCGCGTCCGGCCGTAACCTCGGCGCGCTGCAGCACCCGTTCGACCCGGTGCTCGCGCCCCTCCACGTCGACAGCCTCGCGCGCTACCGCGCCCTCTCGAACGGGGCGGGGCTGGCCGCCCCGCTGAACGTCGGGCGCGACCCCGCCGGGTTGCTGCTCCTGAATCGTGACGCAGCGGCCGCCGAGGCCCAGGCGGCGCGCCTCAGGGCGGCCTTTCCCGAGCTGCGGCCGGAGCTCCTGTCACCGGCTGACGTCCACCGCCTCGAGCCGTCCCTTGCGCGAGGGCCCGCAGCGGTGCGACTCGCGACGGGGTATCCGATTCCCCCGGCCGCGGCCACGGCGGCGTGGGCGGAGCTTGCCGTGGAGAAGGGAGTCGACCTGGTGGTCGGCGCCGACGCGCGGCCGGCCGTCGTCGGCGACATCGCCACGGGCGTGACGCTGGGAGACGGACGGTCGGTGACGGCGGGCGCCGTGCTGGTCGCCGCCGGCCCCTGGACCCCGCGGCTGGTCGACCCGTCCGGCGCCTGGTCGGTCATCATCCCGACCTACGGCGTCACGGTGCAACTGCTCATGGGCGATCCTCCGCGCCACATCGTCGAGGAGGACGAGGTCGACGCCATCAACGTGGGGCGCGCCGAGGCGGCCACCGCACGGGCCGCGGCGGCCGACACGGCGGTGCCGCCGTCCCTCTTCAGCCTCGCCAGCGCGGACGGCGTCACGACGCTCGGCTCGACGTTCCTGCCGGAAGAGCCGGACGCCGCGTCGGTCGAGCCCACGCTTCTGCGCCGGGGGGCGAAGTGGCTGCCCGCCATCGCCAAGGCGGAGGTCATCGGCCGGCGGCTGTGCGCTCGGCCGCAGTCCGTGGACGGCAGGCCGTTCATCGGCGCCGTCGAGGGTATCGATCGCCTCTTCGTCTGCGCCGGCCACGGACCGTGGGGAATCAGCATCGGGCCGGCTTCAGCGGCGATGGTCGCGCGGGCGATCCTGGATGGCACCGAGCCACCGCCGGAGCTTGCAGCCTCGCGAGCCCTCTGACGAGGTCAGCTGCCGCTCGTCACCGCATGTCCGGCACGGTCGAACAGCGAGCCCGGCTGCCAGGGGATGTCGCGGTGACGACGGTGGAGGATGCCGAGCACCCGGTGCTCGACGGCGCGCATCCGTTCCTCGTCGTCCATCTCGGCGTGGTCGTGGCCGAGCAGGTGAAGGGTCCCGTGAATGGCCAGCAGGACGAGCTCCTCGGCGACGCTCCAGTCCCCGTCGGCCGCCTGCCGCAGGGCCTGGTCGAGGTCGATCACGACGTCCCCCAGCAGCAGCGGGCCGGGCGGGCCCACGCCGCCGTCGTCGGCGAGATGGGACTCCGCGCCGTTGACGGACCACTCGTGGAGCGGGAAGCTCAGGACGTCGGTGGGCCCCCGCTCGCCCATGTGGTCGAAGTTGAGGCGCTCCATCTCCGGGTCGCCGCACACGGTGAGCTCCACTTCCGTCTCGTGGTTCGGCAGGGCGATGCGGGTCGTCTCGCAGATCGCTGACTCGAGGATCGCGAACGCCGCGCCGCCGTCGAGCGGCTCGACCGCCGTGGCGATGCGGTCGTGGCCGATCCGGTCGTGGAAGGTGACCGTGCAACCCATGTGGCGGTCATCGTAATCCGCCCCAGGACCGCGACTCAAGGATGAGCGGGCGGTTGGCTCAGGCCTGCTCCCGGAGCGAGTCCATCGGCACCACGTTGTCGGGGTACTTGATGCGCGAGTGGTACATGCCGAGCAGCTGGCCCACGAACGCGTCCTTGATCTGGCTGATGTTCTTCAGGGTCAGATCGGCGTCGTCGAGCTGGCCGTCCTCCACCCGGCCGTCCACGATGCGGTCCACCATGCCCCGGATGCTTTCCTCGTCCTTCGTGTCCAGGGACCGCACGGACGCCTCGACGCCGTCGGCGAGCATGAGGATGGCCGCCTCCCGGCTCTGCGGCTTCGGTCCCGGGTAGCGGTACGTCCGCTCGTCCACGAGGTCCTCCCGACCCCCGACCTCGCGCAGCGCCTTGCCATGGAAGAACGTCATGATGCTCGTGCCGTGGTGCTGCGGGATGAAGCCGATGACCTGGACCGGCAGGCCATGCTCGTAACCGAGATCGATGCCGTCGCGGATGTGGCCCGAGATGATCCGGGCGCTGGTCTCCGCGTTCAGGTCGTCATGGATGTTGTGCGCCCCGGCCTGGTTCTCGATGAAGGCCAGCGGATTCTTCATCTTGCCGATGTCGTGGTAGTACGCGGCCACGCGCGCGAGGAGTGGATCCGCGCCGATGGTCTCCGCCGCCCGCTCCGCCAGGTTCCCCACCATGACGCTGTGGTGATATGTGCCCGGCGTCTCGAGCAGGAGCCGCCGCAGCAGCCGGTTCGACGGGTTCGCGAGCTCCAGGAGCTGGAACACGGTCATGATGCCGAACAGGTTGCCGAGGACGTGGAAGCTTCCGATCGCCAGCACCACGGACAGGGCCGCGTTCACGAGGCCGGCGCCCCACAGCTGGGCGACGCCACCGAGGTCCCGCTGCTCGAGCAGGCTGAAGGCGGTCACCACGATCAGGTTCGAGGCGGCCACGGCCATGGCGACCCGAACGAACGCGTTCAACCGCTCGGCGCGCGTGATCGTCAGCAGCGCCGCGAGGCCACCCGCCAGCACGTAGGCCGTCAGCTCGAGCGAGTCCCGGTTCATGACCCCGGCCAGGATCGCCAGGGCGCCGGCCATCGTGGCGCCGGCCGCTCCCTGCAGCAGGATGCCGACGAGCAGCACGCTCGCCGCGGTGGGCACGACGAAGGCCCAGAGGGCGCGGTCGGCGGCGATGCGCAGCGCGACGGCGCTCACGATCAGCACCAGGAAGAACAGGAGCACCGAACGGTTGCGGTGCCAGATCGCGGGCTCGTGGCGCCACAAAAAGGCGACCAGCAGCGACGCGATGCCCAGGGCGATGAGCGCGTTGCCGAGGACGGTCCCGACGTCGATCTGGGGCTGGGTCAGGCCGAGGGCATCGAGCTCCTCGAACTGCTGGACGCTGATGACCTGGCCCTCGGCCACGATCTCCTCGCCCTGGAACACGGTCACCACGGACGGCGGCACGGCGGCGCGTGCGTCTTCCCGCTCCTGCGCGGTCAGCTCCTGGTCCACCACCTCGGTCGGCTCGACGAGCGCCGCCGCCAGATTGCCGGCCAGCGCCCGCTCCTCGGCCTGGAGGTCCGCGGTGATCAGCTCCCGGACATCGATGCGGACCTGCTCGAGGTCCTCCTCCACGATGCGCTCCCGCAGCACGGCGTCGAGCGCGGTGGCGGCGGCGTCCACGATCGCGTCCCAGCGCGAGACGCTGAGCTCGGCGATCGCGTCCCGGTCGGTGAACATGATGAGCGGCTCGTCGGCGAGGCGATCGAGCACCTCGTCCACCCCGATCGAGCCCTGGGCGGCGCGGTCGAGCAGCATGCTGACGCGGCGGTCCAGGGATGCCAGCGCCGCGAGCTGATCGTCGCGGTTGTCCGTCGGCGGCTTGATGTTGGTCGTGAGCGGCGAGACGTCCTCCGCCGCGGCCGCACGAGCCTCGTCGGTCAGCGACCTGGAGTCGAAGGTCACCTCGCGGGGAGCCCTGATGTCCCGCGGCGCCACCTGGCCGACCGCGAGGTTCTCCTGGCCCAGGGTGATGTTGGCCGAGAGGACCAGGAAGAGCGAGGCGGCGACAATGGTGGTGACGATGAGCGCGCGACCCAGCGCACCGCTCCGCGGCCCCGTTCCGTCGGCAGCAAGCGTCCTCGGAATGAACATGGGGCTACGCCCCGGAGAGCAGGCGGCGAACGACGTCGCTCACCAGCCTGCCGTCCGCTCGCCCCCTGGTCTGCGGCTGCAGCCGGCCCATGACCCGACCCATGTCCGCCGGACCCGCGGCACCCGTGTCGGCGATCGCGGCGCGCGCGAGCTCCTCGACCTCTGCCTCGCCAAGCTGTTCGGGAAGGAATTCGGTGAGGATGGTCGCCTCGGCCTCCTCGGCGGCGGCACGGTCCTCGCGGCCGGCATCGCGGAACATCGCGATGCTCTCCCGACGCTGCTTCACCTGCTTGGTCAGGACGTCCGTGACCTCGTCGTCGGTCAGCTCCCGGCCGCGGGCGATCTTCATGTTGTGGGCAGCCGCCATCGCCATCCGCAGGGTCTGAGTGCGCTGGTCGTCCCGGGCGCGCATGGCGTCACGCATGGCGGACGCGATCCGGTCGGAGAGGGTCATCGGGCGATGGCCGTCGGCGTCATCGGCATGTCGTCCTCCGCTGCGCCGGTATTGGTCTGAGGCGGCGTCTGGCTACGCGCGCGAGGTCACCTTTCGCTTCTTGGCTTCCTTGCGCTTTCGCTTCACGCTGGGCTTCTCGTAGTGCTCGCGGCGTCGTGCTTCGGCCAGGATTCCGGACTGCTGGATCTTCTTGTTGAACCGACGCAGCGCGCTCTCGAACGTCTCGTTCTCGCCCACGCGAACTTCTGCCAAACGTCTCGCCTCCTTCCCGCTTCGATAGTCGTGCCGATCTGCATGGCGGGTCGACCCGCCGGGCACGCAAGCCCGCGCAGGGTACCAGCGAGGCACCCGAGGGTCAATCGGACGCGCTCACCCGGACGGCCACGACAACCGCCTGCCGCCGAGCAGGTGGAGGTGGAGGTGATGCACAGACTGGCCCGCATCGCGTCCGACGTTCGTCACGAGCCGATACCCGTTGTCGAGGCCCTCGCGGTCGGCGATGGCTGCGGCCGCCGTGAACAGACGCGCGAGCAGTGGCCCATCGTCGTTCGAAAGACTCCGCGCGTCCGCGATATGGCGACGCGGGATGACCAGCACGTGCGTCGGCGCCGCCGGCGCGATATCGCGGAATGCGACGACCTCCTCGTCCTCGAATACGCGGTCGGAGGGGAGCTCGCCAGCCGCGATCCGGCAGAAGAGGCAGTCGGGGTCGCGA
>JASLBU010000136.1 GCA_030146365.1 Candidatus Limnocylindria bacterium
GGGCGAGGCGCCGCGTGCCCTCCATGGTGCTGAGCTGCTGCGCCGGCCCGTACGGGGTGAGCACGTCCGCGAGCAGCGCGCCGGCGATGATGATGCCGAGCAGCACGAGGCCGGCGACGGCGGAGCGCTGGCGCAGGATCGACCCGACGGTGTCGCGCAGCAGGCTGGAGCCGGCCTCCTGCCGGGCACGAGCCGCGGGCGTGACGGCGGCGGTCATCGCAACCGGATCCGTGGATCAAGGTAGGCGTACGACACGTCGACGATCAGGTTGATCGTGACGTACACCAGCGCGGTGACGAGCGTGAACGCCTGGACCACGATGTAGTCACGGCTGCGGATCGCCTCGAACAGCGCCGATCCGACGCCGGGCAGGAGGAAGATCGTCTCCGTCAGCACCGCCCCCGACAGCAGCGCGCCCAGGGACAGGCCGATGACGGTGACGACGGGCAGGAGCGCATTCCGGAAGGCGTGGCGTTGGTTCACGATCCGCTCCGAGGCCCCCTTGGCGCGGGCAGTGCGCACGTAGTCGAGGCCCAGCACGTCCAGCATGCTCGAGCGCGTCATGCGCGCGATGATCGCCATCGGGATGGTCCCGAGCGCAATCATCGGCAGCAGAAGATGCCGCAGCCCGTCCAGGAACGGCTCCCACTGGCCGCTGATGAGCGACGACAGGATGGTCATGTTCGACACGAAGTCGAGCACGGCGCGCGGGAAACCCTGGACGTCCTCCATGCCCCACGCGAGGGCGAGCTCCTCGTGCGGCACGCCGGCGCTGAGCAGCCCGGAGGGCGGGAGCGCGAACGGCGTTCCGCGCAGGACGACGGCGAAGAAGTAGGCGAGCAGCAGGCCGAGCACGAAGACCGGGACGGAGACGCCGAGGTTGGCGACGACCATGGTCGCCACGTCGGCCGGCGAGTTGCGGCGCATCGCCGACAGGCGGCCCAGCGCAATCCCCACGATGCTCGCGAAGAGGAGGGCGAAGAGCGTGAGCTCCCGGGTCACCGGCAGCCGCTCGACCAGGATGTCGGCCACGTCGCGGCCCTGCTGGATGGAGCGACCCAGGTTGCCGGTGGCGAGGTCGCCCAGGTAGCCGACGAACTGCACGGGGATCGGCTGGTCGAGCCCGAAGCGGCGGCTGAACTCGGCGCACAGCTGGGGCGTCGCACGTTCCTGCAGCGCGGCGATGCAAGGATCGCCGGGCAGCAGGCGCGTCATCGTGAAGACGAGGAACACGATCCCGAACAGGACCGGCAGGGTGAGCAGGACTCGGCGGCCGATGAACGCGAGCATGGGCGGCTCAGGTAACGAGAGATGTGCGTTGGGGCGCCGCCCTGTGGCGGCGCCCCAAACGATAGCGGGTCAGGAAACGGATCCGAGGGTTACTCCGCCGGCGGGTTGAGGTATCCACCCCACAGCGCGCCGAAGTAGGTGAAGCTCCCGTCGCGCCCGACGTGCGCCGGATGCTCCGCATCCCACTGGACGGCGTAGCTCATCACCACGTCGTTCGCGTCGAATGCCGATCCGTCGTGGAAGGTGACGCCCTGTCGCAGGGTGCACGTCCACTCGGTCAGATCGTCGTTCGGCGCGCACTCCTCGGCAAGCCCTGGCATCGCCTCTGTGCCGCCGATCTCGTAGGCGTACAGCGACTCCTTGACCTGCTCGCAGACGCGCAGCGCCTCGCCATCGGTCTCGTCGGCGCAGTACAGCCCGCCCGGCTCGGCGTTCTGGAGGAACACCAGCTGGTCATCCGCGCCGGGGCTCACGACAGCAAGGCTCTCGTTGCTGAGCGGGGATGAATGGCCACCCTCGTTGTCCGCGTGCCAGGCCACGCCCGACCCGCCGTGGGCGATCGGGACCATGGGCACGTGCTCGCGGATCGCGTTGTTCGCGGCCTCGTAGGCCGCCTGGCGATCGGCTTCCTCGACGCTCGAGGCACCCTCGGCCAGCGGACCGGTGATGTCCTCGAAGGTGTCGCCGAACTGGGCCGACGCACCGCCACCGAAGTGGTAGTCGAGGAAGTTGGTCGGGTCCGGATAGTCCGCACCCCAGCCGAGCATGTGGATGCCCGGGAGCAGGCCTGCATCGGCGTTGTCGAGGTAGGCCGTGTCGTCCTGCACATCGATGTCCGCCGTGATGCCGAGCTCCGCGAGCTGTGCCTGGAGGTTCGCCGCCACCTGCTCGGGAGCCGGCAGGTAGCCGCGCACCGCCGCGCGGAGGTGGATGGTCGTCTCGAAGCCGTCCGGATAGCCGGCATCGGCCAGCATCTGGATCGCGGCCTCTCGGTCGAACTCGTACCACTCCTCGCCCTCGCATCCGAACGGGATGGCGCACGGCGTGAAGTGGGTTGCGACCTCGGAGCCCGGCGGGAAGAAGTCGTCGACGATCTGCTGGCGGTCGATGCCCATGGCGATCGCCTGCCGAACCTGCTCGTTCGCGAAGGGGTTCGTGCTGTTGTCGAAGCCCTCGACCTTCGGGTTGTTGTTGAACCCGAAGTAGAGCGTGTTCAGGCCTTCGCGCGGGTAGAGCGCCAGGCTGTCGTCGGCCTCGATCGTCTCGAAGTCGTCCGGACCGGGATTGTCGATGCCATCGACCGAGCCGGACTGCAGCTCGACGAGCCGCTGCGCGGCCTCGGTGCTCCAGCGGAAGATCGCCGTGGAGCTCAGCGGTGCGTCGCCCCAATAGTCCTCGAAGGCGCTCAGGGTGATGTCGCTGCCGCGGTTCCAGGCGTCCAACTGGTAGGGGCCGGTGCCATTGACGTTTTCGATGATCGAGCCGTCGGTGCCGTACTGCTCGAGCCAGGCGGTGTCGTCGATCGCGAACGCGGAGAAGGCGATCTTCGGCAGGAACGCAACGTCAGGCGCGCACAGGGTGAAGACGACCGTGTGCTCGTCCTCGGCGCGGATCTCGCTGATGTTGCTTGCATTGTCGTCCGCGCCGCATTCGGCCGGACCGTCCTCCGGGTAGGACATGGCCGTGAACTCCGCGTCGGCCGAGGGCTCCGCCCCCTCCGACTCGGTCCCCTCCGACTCGGCCGCGGCCGGCTCGGACTCCTCCGTGCCGGGCGACTCGCTGCCACCCTGCTGCCCGCAGGCAGCCAGGACGAGCGCGAGGACGGCAAAGATGGAGAACAGTCTCCAGGTGCGCATCCAGGTTCCTCCAAACGATGGTGCTGGCCTGAACCTCCGCGGCTCGCCCGACACGCGCCGGGGATCCGGGGCTGATTCATCAGCAGAACAGTTCGCTAGTCTTGCACACTCCCGTGCATTCAGGAAGGCTCGCCGGGCTCCATCGGCTCGGTCGCCACCGGCGTCGTCTCGGGCGCCGCGGAGGCGGTGCCGCCGGTGGGATCTGGTGACTGAAGCGGACGGAAGATGACCTGGAACTCGGTCGCCGGTGCGTCGTCGTCGGCGGCCTCGCCCGCCGGCGGCGGCGACACCCGAGCGCCGGCCCTCGTCATCGCGGCTTCCGGATCCGCGCGCCGCGGGGCACTGATGCCCTCGGGCCCTTCCTGGCCGGAGAGCGATGACAGGGCGACCGGCATGCGCGGGATCTGCTGCAGCGCCGTGACCTCCGGCTCGGCGACCGCGTCGGTGCCACTCGGAACGGCGACCGGGATGACCTCCATGTTGAGCGCCAGGATGAGCGCCAGGCCGGTGCCGGCCATGGCGGTCGACGTGCGCAGCCGGCTCACGACGCCGAGCGAACGGGTCCACCACACCGCGAAGCGGCTGGGCTCCGGAGCCTGGGCGCGTGCCAGGATGCGGTCCCACGCGCGGGACGAAGGCTGCATGCCCTCGATCCGGGCCGCGAGGGCGACGCGCAGCTGGCGGACCATCTGCCGGTCGTAGCCGACCTCGTCGCGGCATGCCTGGCAGCCGGCCAGGTGGTCCAGGTGCGGCTGGGAGCTCGGACCGAACTCGCCGAAGCGGGCGAGCCACAGCAGCTCCCGGCAGATGCGGCGGCACCTCATCGGCCGGAGACCTTGACGGGAGCCGGGGTGCCGACCGGGAGGCGACGCTCGACCGGCAGGCGGGCGCGGAGCGCCTTGAGCGCATAGTGGAGCCGCGACTTCATCGTCCCGACGTTGCAGTCCGCGATCTCCGCAGCCTCCGCCAGGCTGTAGCCGTGGAGGTAGTAGAGGATGATCGCCGTCTGCTGCTTGGGCGGCAGCGCGTCGATGCCGCGCTGCAGGACCTCGAGGACCTCGCGGGACTCCACGACCTGGTCGGGACGCGCCGCAAGGTCCACGACCAGGTTGGTGATGAGGCTGGTGATCGGCTCTGCCAGGGCCTTGCGACGGCTCACGCGGCTGTAGCAGAGGTTGATCGTCACGCGCTGGAGCCACGGGAGCGGTGAGCGTGCCGGGTCGAGCCGTTCGCGTACGCGGTACGCCTTCACGAAGCAGTCCTGGAGGACCTCCTCGGCGAGGAACGGGTCGCGCGTGATGGCCAGGGCCGTCGCATACACGGGACGCTTGAACCTGTTGAAGAACTCCTCGAACGCATCCAGATCGCTGCCCTGCATGCGCTCGACGAGGTCGTCCGGCTGTGTCGCTTCCACTGGATCCTTGTCTGCCCTCGGACCGTGGCGGGTTTGTGATAGTACCCCCGCCCGTCCAGGAAGGTTCACGCTCTCGGATGCGGGGAGGCGCCTAGGCGGTCGGGGCGTCGGGGGTGGGCGGACCCGGCGGCGCCTGTGGCTCAGGTGGCTCGTCGCCGAAGGCGTGGCGCAGATCCGGTCGACGCGCAGCGGCCGCCTCGTCGAGCCTGCCGACCGGCGTGGTGATCGGAGCACGCTTGATGGATGCCGCATCGCTCGCCGCCGTCTCGGCGATTTCGTGCATGACGTCGACGAAGCGGTCGAGCGTCTCCAGGCTCTCCGTCTCGGTCGGCTCGATCATCAGCGCCTCCTCGACGATGAGCGGGAAGTAGATCGTCGGCGGATGGATGCCGTGGTCAAGGATCGCCTTGGCGATGTCGAGGGTGGTGACGCCATGCTCCCGCTTCTGCCGGCGGCCGCTGAACACGACCTCGTGCTTGCAGATGCGGTCATACGGCAGCTCGTAGGCCTCCGAGAGGCGCACGCGAAGGTAGTTCGCGGCCAGGACGGCGTCGTCGCTCACAGTGCGCAGGCCGTCGCCGCCGTTGCTTCGGATGTAGGTGTACGCCCGCACGAACATCCCGAAGTTGCCGTGGCAGCTGCGCACCTTGCCGATGCTCTTCGGCCGATCATCGTCCAGGGCGAAGCGCGCATCCGGCGTCGAACGCCCGCTCCAGGCGTTCCGTCGCACCTCGTCGGGGTCCCCCTCCACCAGCGTCGGGATCGGCGCCGGGAGGTAGGGCTCCATCCGCTCGCTCACGCCCACGGGCCCGGCTCCGGGTCCCCCGCCGCCGTGCGGCGTGCTGAACGTCTTGTGCAGGTTGAAATGCATGACGTCGAAGCCGGCGGCACCGGGGCGGAAGCGGCCGAGGATGGCGTTGAGATTGGCGCCGTCCATGTAGGCGATTGCCCCCGCATCCTTCACCGCTGCGATGACCTGGTCGATCTGGTCCTCGAAGATCCCGAGCGTGGACGGGTTGGTGATCATCAGCGCGGCGACGTCCGGGCCGAGCGCGGCGCGCAGCGCCTCCAGATCGATGCCGCCACGGTCGTTCGACCGGATGGTGACCGCCTGGTAGCCGACCATGGTGGCGGTCGCCGGGTTCGTCCCATGCGAGCTGTCCGGCACCAGCACCTTGGTGCGCCGCTCGCCCTCGCCGTTCGCGCGGTGGTAGGCGCGGGCCATCAGCAACCCGGTCAGCTCCCCGTGCGCGCCGGCCGCGGGCTGGAGGCTGACCGCCGGGAAGCCGCTGATCTCCTTGAGCAGCTCCGCCAGCAGCCACATCAGCTCCAGGCTGCCCTGGCTGAGCGCCTCCGGGTCGAGGGGATGCGACTCCGCCAGCCCGGGCAGCCGGGCAGCCCACTCGTTGACCTTCGGGTTGTACTTCATGGTGCACGACCCGAGCGGGTAGAAGCCGAGGTCGATCGCGTGGTTCAGGTGCGCCAGCCGGTTGAAGTGCCGCAGCAGGTCCAGCTCGCTGACCTCGGGCAGCCGGGGCGCACGGGTTCGACGGGCGGCCGCGGGCAGCTCCGGCTGATCGGCCGCTGCGGACCGGGCCGCGTCCGAGGCTGCAGGGAAGCGCACCGCGCGCCGCTGCGGGCGCGAGGCCTCGAAGATGAGCGGCTCCACGATCGAGAGCCCCTCGCCGCCAGCCGCACCGCTGAAGGCGGAGCCGCGCCCGGAGCCATCGGCTCGTCCGGGCGGTTCGGCCACGCTCACCTCGTCGCCTCCAGCCCCTGGACGAGGCGCTCGATGTCGGCATCGGTCGTGAGCTCCGTCGTGGCGAGCAGCACGGTGTCCCGCAGCGCCGGGTCGTCACGTTCGGCGAGGTAGCCCGCGACAACCCCGCGCTCCGCGAGCGCGGCGTGTCGCCGCCGTGCGTCCGGGACGACCATGGCGACCTCCGCGAAATACGCCCCGGCGAACCGGCGCTGCGCGAGCCCCGCCGACTCGAGCGCCGCCGCGGTGTGCCGCGCCTGAGTCATGGACAGCTCGGCGACCTCGTGCAGTCCCTCCGGGCCGACCGCGGTCAGGTAGGCCGTGGCCGCCAGCGCCATCAGCGCCTGGTTCGTGCAGATGTTGCTCGCGGCCTTCTCGCGGCGGATGTGCTGCTCCCGCGCCTGGAGCGTGAGCACGTAGCCCTTGCGACCCTGCACGTCCCGCGTGGCGCCCACCAGGCGGCCGGGCATCTGGCGCACGGACCCCATGCGCGCCGCCATGAGCCCCACGTACGGCCCCCCGAAGCTCAGGGGGATGCCGAGGGGCTGTCCCTCGGCCGTCACGATGTCGGCTCCGTACGCGCCCGGCGACTCGAGCATCGCCAGGGAGATGGGCTCCACGACAGCCACGAACTGCGCGCCCGCCGCGTGGGCGATTTCGCCGAGCGATTGCATCGGCTCGAGCTGGCCGTAGAAGTTGGGCTGGGCGGCGATGAGGCAGGCCACGTCGCCGTCCACTGCCCGGGTGGCGGACTCCTGATCGGTGGCGCCGGTGCCCCCCTCCGTGGCGTCGATCGGTACCGTGATGACCTCGATCCCCGGGCCGGAGCAGTACGTCTCCAGCACGCGGCGGTAATCGGGATTGACGCCGGCGGAGACCGCGACGCGGTCACGCCGGGTGAGCCGGCAGGCCATGAGGGCCGCCTCCGCGGTGGCCGTCGCGCCGTCGTAATGCGAGGCGGTCGCCATGTCCATGCCCGTGAGCTCGCAGATGAGCGACTGGAACTCGTAGATCGACTGGAGCGTGCCCTGCGACACCTCGGGCTGGTAGGGCGTGTACGCAGTGGCGAACTCCGGCCGCCCGATGACCTCGCCGACGACCGACGGCACGAGGTGACGGTAGACGCCCGCACCGAGGAAGCTGACTTCGGAAATCCGGTTGCGGCCGGCGAGCCGGGTGAGCTCGGACCGCACCTCCTGCTCCGCCAGCGGCGGTGGAACGTCCCAGCCGGCAGCGCGCACGGCCGCCGGGATGTCCTCGAACAGGGCATCGATGTCCTCCACGCCGATGACGTCGAGCATGCGTGCCCGATCGGCATCGGTATGCGGCGAGTAGGACATGGGGTGCGCGCCGCTGCTCAGGCGGTCTCGGCGGCGTAGGCCTCGGCGTCGAGGAGCGAGTCGACCTCCGAGCTGTCGGAGAGCGCCACCCGCGCGATCCAGCCCTCGCCGAACGGGTCGCTGTTGAGCAGCTCGGGCGCCTCGCGCAGGGCGGCGTTGACCTCGACGACCTCGCCGGAGATGGGGGCGTACAGGTCACTCACCGCCTTCACGCTCTCGACGACGCCGAAGGTGGCGAACTGGGAGAGCGTGGCCCCGACCTCCGGCAGCTCCACGAAGACGATGTCACCCAGCTCGTCCGCGGCGAAGCTGGTGATCCCGATGGTCGCCGTGTCGCCATCCGCGCGCACCCACTCGTGCTCCTTCGAGTAGCGAAGGTCGTCGGGATAGGACATCGCGGAACAGCTCCTCCTGCGGCGAGTGCGCGCCGTCAGGCCTGGGGCCGAGGGCGCCGGTAGAACGGCAACTTTACCTGCTCGGCCCGATACGGGCGTTCGCGGACCACGACCTCGAACGCCTGGCCGACCTCGGACACGTCTGGCGAAACGAGCGCCATGGCGATCTTCGTTCCCAGCGTCGGCGACAGCGTCCCACTCGTCACGCCCCCGACCGGCGCGCCGTCCGCGCGGACCTCGTACCCGGCTCGCGGGATGGCGTTGTCGCGCATCTCCAGCCCCACCAGCGTTCGCTGCGGGCCAGCCTCGTGAATCGCCTGGAGCGCGTCCCGACCGACGAACTCGGCCTTGTCGAGCTTCACCACCCGCCCCAGGTTGACCTCGAACGGGTTCGTCTGCCGGTCGAGCTCGTTGCCGTACAGCGGCATCCCGGCCTCCAGCCGCAGCGTGTCGCGCGCCCCGAGCCCACATGGGCGGAGCCCGTGCGGCTCTCCGGCGGCCGCGACCGCATCCCACAGCTCCACCGCGCGTGCCGCATCGCAGAACAGCTCGAAGCCATCCTCACCGGTGTACCCGGTCCGCGCCACCAAGCAGTCGATTCCGGCCACGGCGCCCTCCGCGAAGCGGTAGTTGCCGATCGCGCCGATGTCGACGTCGGTCAGCTCCTCCAGCAACGCGGCGGCACGAGGGCCCTGCGGCGCCACCAGCCCGGTGCGGTCGCTGAGGTCCTCGATCGTCGCATCGAACCGGCCGCGCCCCAGCAGGTCCCTCAGGTGCTCGACAACCACGCCGCGGTTCGAGGCGTTGCAGACGACCCAGTAGCGGTCGGGCTCGAGCCGGTAGCAGATGAGGTCGTCGATGATCCCGCCGTCCACGTCGCAGGCCATCGAGTACTGCGCCTGGCCGATTTCCAGAGCTCCGGGGTCGCTGACGACGGCGTGGCGCAGAAAGGCGACCGCATCCTCGCCGCGCACCTCGATCTCGCCCATGTGGGACAGGTCGAACAGGCCAACCGCAGACCGAACGGTGCGCGCCTCGTCCATGATCGAGGCGTACTGCACCGGCATCTCGTAGCCCGCGAACGGCACCATGCGCGCTCCCAGCGCGACGTGCGTGTCCCGCAGCGGCGTGCGCCGCAGCGGTGCCTGCGTCCCGGTCATGCGCTGGCCCCTGCCTCGCCGATGCGAGGGGCTTCGCCGGCCGTGGCAGCGGCAAGGAGCATGGCTGCCTCCTCGACGACGGAGCGCTCGGTGTCATGGCTGAGGACCGCGATCGCCTCGTCGATGTCGGTCCAGCGAACCTCGTCGAATTCGGCGTCGTGGTCCTCGATGGCGCCGCCGATCGGCCGCATCAGGAAGAAGTGAACCGTCTTGTGGAATCGCGTGGAGCCCCGGACGAAGAAGTAGCGGATCGACGCCAGCGGAGCTTCGATCGCGGGGACGACACCGGTCTCCTCCCGCGTCTCACGGACGGCCGTCTCCTCGACGGTCTCGCCGGAGTCGGGCGTCCCCTTGGGGAGCGCCCAGAGCCGCGGCGAGCGACGATGGACGAGGAGGACCTGGTGCCGCCCCTCGACGAATCTGTGGACCACGCCACCGGCCGAGGTGGCACGAGCGGTTCGCAGGACGGCCACGCGGCCGCTACGCGCGGTTGGCGCGCGGAAGCCCGAACGGGAGCGGGGTTCGGCGGGCGGGCAGTCGGGTGGCACGGCCGACCGCGGGGAAGCGGAATCGGCTCGTCTCCGACCGCAGCGCACGGATGGTCGGCAGCAATGCCTTCGTTCGACGCGGACGGTGGTACACCGTCCGCTCCCGGTCCAGCCCGAGGCGCGACCGAGGGGTCGGGCGTCTGCCGGATCCGAAGTCGATGGAAGGGTGGGAGACGAGGCGGGCCACCAGACTCACTCTCATGCGGCCATTGTACGCCGCCCCGAGGGCCGCGCAAGCAAATGGCGCAACGGCCACCGGTCAGCTGAGAAGGGCACGGTAGACGGCCTCGATTTCGGCGACGCGGCCGTCGACGGCGAAGCGGTGAGCGTCGCCGCCTGCCCGCTCCGCCATGGCGGATCGACGCGCCCCGTCGACGATGAGGCCCGTGATCGCATCCGCCAGCCGGGCCACTCGCCCAGCCTCGGGCATCGCGTCAACCACGAGCCCGTCGATTCCATCGCGGACGGAGTCCCCGACACCGGGGCCGGCGACCGCGATGGCTGGCAGGCCGCAGGCCAGCGACTCCGCCAGCACCAGGCCCTGGGTCTCGGTCCGCGACGTGAAGACGAAGAGGTCGGCACCCTTCACGCGCGCGAGCGCGTCGGTTCGGGGCAGCGCCCCGGTAAAGGCGACGCGCCCCGCAAGGTCCGGGCGCGCCGCTCGCGCGCGAACCATCGGCTCAGCGGCGCCAGCGCCGATCACCAGCAGCCGCAGCCGCGGCTCCCGTGACGCCGCGAGCGCCACCGCATCGAGCAGGGTGATGGGGCTCTTCTCCGCGGCCAGCCGTCCGAGCGACGCAACGACGATCGTGTCCGCCTCCCATCCGTGCTCCCGGCGAGGGTCCACGGTCGCGAGCGACCGAATGCCCGCCACATCGACGCCCGTCGGCACCACGTGGACGCGACGATTCGCCGAAGGAGGCAGCTCGCCACGGATCTCGGCGGCCAGATCGCCGGACGGCGCGACGATCGCGGCGCAGGCCAGCCAGAAGCGTCGCAGATATGCATCGGTGGCCGCGGCCGCCGGACCGGCGAGCGGCCCCAGGTAGTGGTGGTAGTCGGCGAACCGGGTGTGGTGCGTGAAGACGAGCGGCGCGCGCTCCGCGTGAGCCACCCTGCGGGCGAGCAGCCCGGTCACGAACGGCGAGTGCGCATGGACGATGTCGGCTCCGAAGCGAGCGGCGGTGCGCCCGGCCGCGGACCACGGCAGGGGCAACGGCATGCGGTACCCAGGCGGCGCGAGACGGGGCAGCTGATACGACGGCAGCCAGGCATACCCCGGCGCGGGGCCAGGTGATCCGACCGGCCGCGGGTCCGCGCCGTCCGCCGGCCGCGGTGCCAGGACCAGCACCTCGTGCCCGCGCGCACGGAGGCCGCGGGCAAGCGCGTCGACGGAGATCGTGACGCCGGAGAGGTACGGAAGAAAGGACTCCGTCGTCAGCAGCACGCGCATCAGGGGCTCACCGGGCTGCTGGCGACATGGACGGTGACCCTGCCGAGCATCATCGCCCGCCACCGGACGTCGGTGAGCCCGGCGTCGGTCATCAGCGCGGCAACGGCCCGCGGCGTCGGGTAGCGTCGCACGCTGTCCGGCAGGTACCGGTAGGCGGAGCCACCGCCCATCAGCCGGCCGAGAAGCGGCACGAACCGCTCGAACCAGGTCGCGGCGGCGAAGCGGCCCGGCCAGGCAGTCGGCGTCGCGATCTCCAGCACTACGACCAGGCCGCCGGGTCGCGTGATACGGCGCATCTCGCGCAGCGCCCGTCGATGGTCGGAGAGGTTGCGCAGGCCGAAGGCGATCGTCGCCGCGTCGACGCTCGCGTCCTCGAACGGCAGCGCGAGGGCGTCCGCGCGACGATAGGCCGGCCGCGCGGCTCCGCTTGGCACGGCGCGGCGCTGTGCCACTCGCAGCATCGCCGCGGACAGGTCGACGCCCTCCACCGAGCCCTCGGGTCCCACGCGACGAGCCAGCTCCCGCGTCAACGCGCCTGTGCCGCACGCCACATCGATGGCACGCATGCCCGGCCGGAGCGCCGTGGCGACGGCCGTCGCGCGACGCCAGCGCCGGTCGAGGCCGAGCGTGATGACCGTGTTCATCGGGTCGTAGATCGACGCGATGCGGTCGAACATGGTCGCGACGCCGCTGGCGGGGACTGAATTTCCGCTCAGGGCACGGTCAGGCATCGCGGCGGAACCGATCGAGAGGTGATGGTGGGCGATACTGGATTCGAACCAGTGACCTCACGGATGTGAACCGTGCGCTCTAACCAGCTGAGCCAATCGCCCCTCGGGGAGGTCGCAGTATAGCGGCGGCCCTCGGGACCCATCAATCGGGCCAGGCGCCTCCGGGCGCTACAGGCGGACGACGACGCGCAGCACCACGCCGAGCAGGAGCATCGCGATCAGCGGTGACCAGTCCAGGCCGCCGGTGGGGGGTAGCAGCCGGCGGATCGGCGCGAGGATTGGCTCGGTCATCTGGTAGACGAAGGCCACCAGCCCCCCTCCTCGCCCGACGCCCATCGGGTTGGTCCAGCTCAGGACGACGCGCGCGATGAGCATGAACCACAGGAAGAACGCCAGCAGCTGGACGAAGTTCACGAGCACGTTCGCCATGCCCGCGAGAATACCAGCCCTCAGGCCCGCGACCCGAACAGCGCGGTGCCGATCCGCACGAGCGTCGCAGCCTCTGCGGCGGCCGCCTCCGCATCAGCGCTCATCCCCATGGACAGCTCGGGCAGCGGGGCGCCCAGCTGCTGCGCCAGCCCGTCCCGCAGCTGCCGAAGGCGCCCGAAGACCGCGCGGGCGCCGGCGTCATCGACGCCCATCGGCGCGATGGTCATGAGCCCCACCAGCCGGGCCGTCCCCGGCCCGCGGACACCGGCGAGGGACGCCGGATCCATGCCCGCCTTGGTCGCCTCCCCGCTGACATTGACCTGGAGGAGCACTCGGGGGTCGAGTCCCTCCTCACCCGCCACCTCGTCGACCCGACGAAGCAGCTCCAGCGAGTCCACCGAGTGGATGACCGCGAAGGCCCGAACCGCGCGCCGGACCTTGTTCGACTGGAGACGTCCGACGAGGTGCCATTCCGCGCCGGGAACCGCCTGGACCTTGGGCTCGGCCTCCTGGACCCTGCTCTCGCCGAGCATGGTCAGGCCAGCCCTGTGCGCGGCTCGCACGCGGTCGAGGGAATGGGTCTTGGTGACCGCCACGATGCGGAGCAGCGCCGGATCGTGCCCGCCACGCTCCGCCGCGGCCCGAAGCCGCGCGAGAAGTGCGGCGTGGCGCTCCCGGATCATTGCGCTCGAGATCTCATCCATCGCGAGTCAGCGTGCCTGACCGCCGGACAGCAACGAGCCCCGGCCGCGCGGTCGGGGCTCGTCGCATGCTTCGTGACGACGGGCGGCGCCCGCGCCGGTCAGTCGTTCTTCCGGCGCAGGAAGCTCGGGATGTCGAGGTCCGTTTCGCCGTAGGAGGGACGCTCCAGCCCGGCTGGTCGGACGGGGAGCGGCTGGCGCTCCGATGGCCGGATCTCGGTCGCCTCGCGCTCGGAGGGCCGGGCGAACGGCGAGTCCTCGCCCATCTGGCTCTCGAGGTCGGCGCGCTGCGCTCGGTCGCGTTCGATCTCGGCGAGGATCTCGCGGCTCCGATCGTCCAGCGACTGCTCCACCCCGCCGGCGGATTCCGCACCGAACCGGTTGGGCTGCTTTGCCTTCTTGGCCGGGTCGAAGCCGGTGGCGATGACGGTGACCCGCACGGTCTCGCCCATCTCGTCGTCGATGACGGCGCCGAAGATGATGTTGGCGTCGGGGTGGGCGACGCCGTGGATGACCTCGGCCGCCTCGTTGACCTCGAACAGGCCCAGGTCGCTGCCGCCGCTGATGTTCAGCTGGATGCCGCGTGCTCCGTCGATGGCGGCCTCCAGCAGGGGGCTGGAGATGGCCGACCGGGCGGCGTTCACCGCCCGGCTGTCGCCCTGGGCGTGGCCGATGCCCATCAGGGCCGACCCGGCGTTGGACATGATCATCTTCACGTCGGCGAAGTCGGTGTTGATCAGACCGGGCGTGGTGATGAGGTCGGTGATGCCCTGCACGCCCTGGAGCAGGACCTCGTCGGCCATCTTGAAGGCGTTGACGACCGAGGTCTTGTCGTCGGAGACGGTGAGCAGGCGGTCGTTGGGGATGACGATCTGGGTG
>JASLBU010000035.1 GCA_030146365.1 Candidatus Limnocylindria bacterium
GCCGGAGACGTCGCGTGAGGCCTCGCCCGGCTGGGACGCGTGGCCAACCGAGCCCGCGCAGGACGAGTACCTGCTCGAGGAGCCGCCGCCCCCGGTCCTGAGTGACCCGTGGGCAGAGTCGTGGTCCGACGACGCGTCCACCTCGCCCGCGCCCGGTGACAGATGGAGCGAGCCGGCGGGCGGCGTGAGCGAGCCGGCCATTCCGCCGCCCCCGACGTACCCGGCTCCCGCCGCGGACCAGGCGCCGGTGGCAGAACCGCCTGCACCGGCGGAGCCTCCCGCGACCCCACCGGCGCCGCCCGCCTCCGCGCCACTTCGGCCCTGGTCACCGGAGGCCGATCCCTGGGCGGCCTCGGTCGAGCCGGAGCCGGAGACCCCGGCCACGGTTGAGCCGGAGGCCGAACCGCAGGGCCTCAACGAACCCGAACCCGGACCTGAAGCCGTGCCGGATACCGAGCCCGCCGGCGAGCCGACGGACGCCACTGCCGAGCCGCCCTTCGCGGGTGCCATCCGCGGGCTGGGGCGGGCAGCGCGCAACGTCCTGCCCGACTGGCTGGCCGAGCCGATCGCCCAACGGCAGCCGGATCGCCAGGAGCCACGGGGCAGTGGGGCCGTGGAGTCGGTGCACGATCAGGCCGCCCCCGTCACCGAGGAGCCGGCCGCCGTATCACCTCCCGACCACCGGCCGACCCCGGAGCTCGCGGGACAGTCGCCGCACGAGGGCGAGCCGGACTCGGAGCTCGCGGCACCGTCGCCGCACGAGGGCGAGCCGGAACCGGAGCCGGCCGCCGCGCCGCTGCCTGAGCCAGCCGCCGCGGCACTGCCTGAGGCAGCCGTCGCGGGCGAGGAGAGCACGCGGCCCGGAGCAGCCGACGCGTCCGCCGCGCGGCATGACGGCGAGCACACCCAGGCGCCGGCCTCTCGGCCGTGGTGGCGTGCAGCCGGTCCGTGGGGGACGCCCTCGAGCGCCGCCGAGCCGGCCGACACGGCTGCCGTCCCGGAACGGCTCGACACCGCCGGTCCGTACGATCGCGATGAGCCGGTGGCTTCCGCCTCGCCGCCCCTCGAGGCGGCCGCCGACTGGCCAGCCGAGGATCCGACACCGGGCAGGGCGATGGAAGAGCCGGAACCGCACCCGGCGCCGGTCATCGCCAGCTGGACCGCACGACCGGCGGCTGCCGGGGTGTCACCGGAGGTCGTGGGATCCGCCGAGGAGGTGCCCGAAGCGCCGCCGGACCACGACGCCGCCGCGGATGCGGACGACGCGGTTGCCGAACCCGCGTGGCCTGCCGAACCGCCGGAGGCACCGCCGACCCGGACGTGGGACTCGGCTCCCGCCGCGGATGCCGAACCCGCCGACGACCCATCGCCGGCCATCGAAGCGCGGGAGCTGCCCGATCCGGAGGGGCCGAGGTGGGACGACCCGACGCGACCGGCCGCCGAGTCGACCCAGGTGCTGCCGACGTCGTGGGCGGCCCCCGTGCCGGAGCCGCGACCCACCACCGAGCCGAGCCCTCGCCTGGCGCCGGTGAGCGGTGACATCCGAACCCGACTTCGAGAGGCCCGCGAAGCCGATGACCAGGTCGAGGAGGACAGCGAGCCAGCACCCACGACCGCCGAGCAGGCCGTGCCGTGGCTCATCGGCTTCATCCTGCTCCTGGCTGGCATGGTGATCGTGCTGCTGGCGCTCATCTTCGCGGGTGACGAGTCGCTCGGCGGTGGCGGTGCGGGGAGCCCCACCCCATCGGCCCGCATCGGCCTCGTAAGCGAGACGGCCACCGCATCGCCGTCCGCCACGGCCGAGGCGTCCCCGTCGCCGTCCGCGTCCTCGACGGCCTCCGTCCGGCCGGAGACGCCCGCGCCAAGCGTGGAGCCCACGCCCACGCCGCTCGCGATCCCCGAGTACGGGCCGCTCGAGATCATCTACCAGGGCCGGTCCGCCGCCCTCGCGCCGATCTACCTGCTCCATCGTGAGTTCACCGTGGCGGGTGACCCGGACGTGCTCGCGCAGGATCCCGCCCTGGACGTGCGCCGCTTTGCCTGGGCCCCGGACGGCACGGTCGGCGTCGGCCTGTACGCGGATGTGTTGGTGTCCGTCGAGATCGGCACCGAGAAGCGGCGGCTCGGCGACGGACTGTCGACCGTCACGTTCGGCGATGACGCCGAGACCGTCTACGCTGTGCGCGTGACGCAGGACGGTGACAACGACGTGGCCACGGTGCTCGCGATCGACTTCGGCTCGGCGGACATGCGCGAGGTGGCGAGCGTGTCATATCCGCGGCCGGACGTCGCCGTCGCCGAATCCCTCCCGGAGGCGCAGTTCGCCGATGATGGCGGTCCGGTGCGTCTCTATTGGATGGAGGACGACGTCCTGAGGCTGTGGGTGATCGGCGGGGGCGCCTGGCACATCACGCCTGACGAGGGCGACGTGACCGAGCTGGATGATGTGGCGCCGGTGCTGTGGGCGCCGGACCGTGGGAGTCGCATCGCAGTCGAGGATGGCGCCCAGTCGACCCTGCGCCTCCAGGATGCCGGCGACCAGGTCACGGCCTCGACCACGGTTGGCGGACTGGTCAGCCACCTTCGCTGGTCCCCATCCGGCGATCGGGTCGTCTTCACGGTCGCGCGATCCGCGGCGGGCGGCGGCATCCTCCAGGACCTCTTTCTGTGGGACCTGGCGGACGGCACCGCGCCCGCGCAGCTCACCGCGACCGGCGCGGCCTTCGGCGCCGAGTGGCGGGGCAGCCAGCCGCGCTGGGGTGCCGGATGAAGATGCCGGCGATCGTCAACCCGATCGGGGTCGAGCTGGACGAGACCGCACGGCGGATGCGTATCCGCTGGGACGACGGCCACCTCGGTGACTGGTCGTGGCCGACGCTCCGGCGGGCGTGCCCGTGCGCGCTGTGCTCGGGCGAGGGCAACATGCCGGGGATCGTCACGCTCGAAACGGCCTTCAGCGAGCAGGAGACGCGCCTGACCGAGATCCGCTGGATCGGCCGCTATGCGCTCGCACCGATCTGGGCGGACGGCCACGACACGGGCCTGTTCACCTACACGAAGCTGCGCGAGCTGTGCGAATGCGCGGAGCACGCCCCGGGCGGTTGAGCCGATGACCGCGTCGGAGACACCGCCGTCCCGACGCATCGCGGACGGCTTCACGCTGGCGCTTGGCGGCGGCGGCGCGCGCGGCTGGGCACATATCGGCGTCGCGCGGGCCCTCGAGCGCACCGGCCTCCGCCCCCGCAGGGTGGTGGGAACCAGCATGGGCGCCATCATCGGGGCCGGGATCGCGGCCGGCCGCGACGCGGCCGACATGGAGGCCGCGGCACGACGGACCTCGGTCTACCGGCACATGAGGCGCCCGGGACGCCTGGCGCTGTTCGACGCGGGCGAGCTGCTTCGTCTCATGGTCGCGGAGCTGGGCGACCCGCTGATCGAGGAGCTGCCGATCCCGCTGGGCGTCACGACCTATGACCTGGTGGCGGGGCGGCCGCGGCTCATCACCAGCGGCCGGCTGGTGGAGGCGCTCGAGGTGAGCATCGCCGTGCCGTTCTTCCTCCCGCCACGCCGCGACGCGGACGGCGTGTGGTGCGACGCCGGCCCGTGGGAGGGCATCCCGGTCAGCCAGGCCCGGGCCTGGGATCCCGAGCTGCCGGTCATCGGTGTGCTCGCGGACATCCCCAAGCCCGCCTTTCTGTCGAGCCCCGTCGGCGCGGCGATCCTTCGCCGGGCATCGGTGCGGCTGGCTGCACGCACCGGCTCCGACCGCCTCACCGCGCGGCGTTATCTGTCGCTGCTCACGGCACGCTGGGCGGACCCGGTCGTGGTGGAGCCGCCGGACCTTCTGGTCACGCCGGACCTCGGGCGGATGAACGCGCTGCAGTTCGGCCGGGTGCGGCCGGCCGTGGACATCGGCGAGCGCGACACCATGGCGGCACTCGCTACCATCGGGATCACCGAGCCCGCGCACCACGAGGAGTGATGGATGGCCACTGACGACCCAGGTGGCGTGCTGTTCTGCCACGCTCATCCCGATGACGAGTCGATGGGCACCGGCGGCACGATGGCCCGCCTGGTCGCCGAGGGCCATCGCGTGGACCTCGTCACCTGCACGGACGGCGCCGAGGGCGAGATCCACGACCCGACGCTCGACGTCGACGAGGCGCGTCCGCGGCTGGCCGACATCCGCCGGGCGGAGCTCGCCTGTTCGGTGGACGCGCTCGGCGGCGGCGCCATCCGCCAGCACCTGCTCGGCTACCGGGACTCGGGGATGATGGGGACCGATGCGAACGGGCACCCCGACAGCTTCTGGCAGGCCGATGTGGCGGCGGCCACCCGACGCCTGGTCGAGATCGTCCGCGAGGCGCGACCGGCGGCGATCGTCTCGTATGACGAGAACGGCAACTACGGTCATCCGGACCACATCAACGCCGCGCGCATCGCGCGGGAGGCGTATCTCGCCTCGCAGGGGACGGACTGGGCGGTCTCCCGCTTCTACGAGATCGCGTTTCACCGCGAGGCGTGGTTCGGACTGATGGCGGACATGCGCGAGCGCGGCATCGCGCTGCCGTGGGACATGGACTCGGTCACCGACGCCACGCCTGCGGACCAGCTCAACCCCACGAACGCGGCGGCACTCGGCCAGGTCGCCGATTCGCTCGACGCTGCCGCCGGTGCGCCAGGCGAGGAGCCTTCGGAGACATCGTCCGAGTCGTGGGAGGAGAGCTTCGGTCGCGCCGACGCCGAGATCACCACGCGGGTCGACGTCTCGGCTCAGGGCGAGGCCAAGCGGCAGAGCATGAACTGCCACAAGACCCAGCGCCAGGACCTCGGCTGGCTGCTCGACCTGCCCGACGACCTCGCCGATCGCGCCATCTCGACCGAGTACTTCGTCCTGCGCTGGCTGGACGGCGCGGAGGTGCCGACCACGCACCGCGAGGACTGGCTGCTCGGCTGAGCGTCTCGGGCCTGGGCGATACGCGGCCTGGGCCCGACACCGGCCGCGGAGTCCCGTACGATGCCCCGCGATGTCGAATCGAACCCTCACCCTCACCGACCAGCTCGTCGACTACGTCCGCCGGGTCGGCGTCCGCGAGCACCCCGTTCTCGCAGAGCTGCGCGAGGACACGGCCAGCATGCCGAACGCGCAGATGCAGATCGCGCCGGAACAGGGCGCGTTCATGGCGCTGCTCGTGCAGCTCATCGGCGCGCGCAACGTCCTCGAGATCGGCACGTTCACCGGCTACTCCTCCACGGCGATGGCGCTCGCCCTGCCCGATGACGGCCGGATCACGTGCCTGGACGTCAGCCGCGAATGGACCGATCGCGCGCAGCGCGCCTGGGCCGATGCCGGGGTGGCGGGCAAGGCGGACCTCAGGATCGGTCCGGCCGTCGAGACGCTGGCAGAGCTGGAAGAGGGCGGGTACGACCTCGCGTTCATCGATGCCGACAAGACCGGCTACGACGCCTACTACGAGGGCTGCCTCCGGGTCGTGCGCCCCGGCGGCCTGATCCTCATCGACAACGTGCTGCAGTCCGGCCGCGTCGTGGACGAGGGCAGCGATGACGACAACGTCCGCGCCATCCGCGCGCTGAACGAGAAGATTGCGGCCGACGAGCGCGTCGACATGACGCTCCTGCCGGTGGCCGACGGGCTGACGATGGCGCGCGTGCGCTGAGGGATGTCGCTCCAGCAACTTCAATCCGGCGAGCCATCTCCGTCGGAGGTCGCCGCGGCTCGGACCCGCAGTCCACGCACCTCGCTCTGGCGTCAGCCGGACTTCATGAAGCTGTGGACCGGCCAGACGATCAGCCAGTTCGGCGACGAGATCACCGGCCTGGCGATGGGACTCGTGGCGATCA
>JASLBU010000201.1 GCA_030146365.1 Candidatus Limnocylindria bacterium
TCCGGTCGAGGACTGACGTCACATCGGCGCCCAGGTCGCCGAAGAGCATGACCGCGCCGACGGCCCGTTTCGAGGCCGTCTGTCGGCTCGGACACCCGAGGAGCGGGGCTCGGCGTCGTACCATTCGCCGATGGGGTTGCTCAGCCGCATCGTTCAGCGGGCCCTGGGACTCGCCGATGGACCGGCTGATGAGGATGATCTGCGACTCCGCAAGCGCGTGGGGACCGCCGCTGGATTCCTGACGATCGTCGCTCCATGGAGCCTGCCCATCCAGGCCCAGGGGCACCCCCTCAGCTTTGTGTTGGCCCTCGCCCTGTCCCTGTTCAGCGCGGGCAATCTGGTTTTGCTATCGGCTACGAAGCGGTTCGACCGCTACCTCGTCGCCCTCATCACTGCGGGCACAATCTGGGTTCCGCTGGCGCATGTCGTCGGAGGCGGAATCACCGGTACGTCACCCGGGCTCGTCTGGGCCTTTCTGGTGCCCGCGTACAGCATCCTGTCGTTGGGCCCGCGCCGGGCGGTGCCATGGTTCGTGACGTTCATCGTGAGTGTGCTGGCGATGGCGTTGGCGGACCCGTGGGCGCGGGCGGCGTTCGGCGAGGGTTCGTATCCCTTCCGCGTGATCGGTTGGACGATGAACGTGCTCTTGCCGCTCGTCATCGTCTTCGTCCTCCTGCGATACACCGATCTGCGCCGCCGAAGCGCCGAAGCTCGGGCCGACGAGCTGCTGATGAATGCCATTCCGGCCTCGATCGCAACGCGAATGAAGCGCGGCGAGGACCGGATTGCCGAGAGCTATCAGGAGGTCACGGTGTTGTTTGCCGACGTGGCCGGGTTTACGGCGTGGACGACCCGAACCGATCCGCAACAGGTGATCGGCCTGCTCGACGACCTGTTCACACGCTTCGATGACGTAGTGGCCGCGTGCGGAATCGAAAAGCTCAAGACGATGGGGGACGCGTACATGGCCGTGGCGGGCGCGCCTCTGCCGCGCGACGACCACGCGAGTGCGGCAATTGACGCCGCTCGCGAGATGATCGAGGCCGCCGCCGCGTGGCGTGACGCGCATGGCCTTGCGCTGGCGATCCGGGTCGGACTGGCGAGTGGTCCAGCGGTGGGCGGGGTGATCGGGCGCCAGCGCATCCTTTTCGACCTCTGGGGAGAGACGGTCAACACGGCTGCGCGCATGGAGTCGAGCGGCCTGCCTGGTCGCATCCAGGTGGCCGAATCCACGATGCGGCGGGCGTCGGTGGCGTGCGCCTTCGTGGAACGGGTCGTCGACCTGAAGGGTATGGGGCGAGTCCGCGCCTACCTGCTCGAGCCCGGTTCGCGCATGGCATAGCTTGATCAACCGCCGTGGCGGCGTTTGCTCGTGATCACTCGTTGGTCTCGTCGCGGGCAGCGCGGGCGCGGCGTTTGCCCTCGTGCATGGCCTGCACCCGCGCCACCGGGATGGTGTGGCCCTCGGCGATCAACTCGGCTGACAGCTGTTGTGGCTGGGGCATGTGCTCGCGCCATGGGTCGCGGTCGCCGAGCTGTTCGAGCGCCGTGTGCACGCTGAAGTCGGCCGGGGCGATGGCGTCGAGGTCCTCCCAGGCGACCGGAAAGGAGACGGGGACCCCCGGTCGGACGCGCGGGCTGTACGCGGCGATCACGGTCGCCCCACCCACCCTCGTGGCGTCGACGAACACCTTCCCGCCACGATCGGCCTTCACGAACGCCGTCGTTGCAACCTCAGGATCGAGCCGCTCCGCTCGTGCGGCGATGGCCCGCGTCGCCGCGGCCGAGTCCTCGAGGGGTGCCTCGTCGTCGATCGGCACGAACACGTGCAACCCCTTCGCGCCGCTCGTCTTGACCGCGCCGCTGAGGCCGACATCGGTCAGTGCCTGTCGAACCGCCGTGGCGACCCGGACCACCAGCGGGAACGCATCGGCGTTCGGCGGGTCGAGGTCGAGCACGAGGTGCGTGATGCGGTCCGGCCGATCGGCGCGAACCAGGGCGGGGTGATACTCGATTGCTCGCTGGTTGGCGAACCACAGCAGCGTCCGGCGGTCGTTGCACAGCGCGTACGACACGTCACGCTTCGACGCCTCGGCCCACCACTGCACCGTGCGCACCCAATCCGGCGTGTACTTGGGCACGTTCTTCTGCATGAAGGCTTCCTGGCCGCGATGGACGCGGATGACCGACAGCGGCCGGTCCTCGAGCACGGGCAGGATGCGGTCGCGGATGGCATCGAGGTACTCGACCAGGTCCCGCTTCGTCGCGCCGGCGCCGTCGAAGAGCGGCTGGTCCAGGTTAGTCAGCTCGACGCCGTCGCGTGATTCGTCCGTGGTCTTGGAGGCCATCGCGAACAGACGCTATCACGCGCCCATCCGGGCAAGCCGCTCAGCAGTCGAAGACGAACCAGCACAGCTCGTTGCGCAGCCGCTGGTCATCCAGCACGAGGTCACGGCCCCGCGATGCGTTCGGGCCTGTCCCGTTCATCGCGAGTCGGGCAGTAGGATGCTCGATGTGCACGCGACGCTCGACGACGAGGTCCAGGAGCTGCGACGCGCCTCCGGGATCCCGGCGGTCGCCGCCGTGCGTGTCGCGGCGTCGGGGGTCGAGGAGGTCGCCATCGACGGCGTCCGGCGCGTCGATCGCACCGACATGGTGGAGCTCGGCGACCGCTTCCATCTCGGCTCGAACACCAAGGCACTGACGGCGCTTCTCGCGGCACTCGCGGTGGAGCGGGGGGACATCGCGTGGGACACCGGCGCCGCGGACGTCCTCGACGGCGTCCATCGTTCTCCGACGCTGCGGCAGCTGCTCACCCACGCCTCGGGCACCCCGGGCTACACGGAAGACGAGGAGATTGGGCGGGTTCAGCCGCTCGACGGCGAGCCGACGGCTCAGCGGGCCGCGTTCGCCCGAATTGCGCTGGCCGATGCGCCCCTCTTCGAGGCGGGAGCGCAGCACGCGTACTCGAACGCCGGGTACGCGATCGCGGCCGCGATGGTGGAATCCGCGACCGGGGAATCGTGGGAGAGCGCGCTCTCGAGCCGCGTCCTCGATCCGCTCGGGATTGGCGCGGACATCGGTTGGTCCCTGCTCCAGCGCGAGGACGCACCTGCGGGGCATCGGCTGGTGGATGGCACCCTGGTGCCTCACGACGTTGCGACCGACTCCTACGCGTTGCCGGTGTGGCTGCGGCCGGCCGGTGAGGCCAGCATGTCGATCACCGACTACGGTGTCTTCGTGGCCGATCAGCTTGCCGGGCTGGCCGGAGGCGGCCGGCTGGGACCCGCCTCGATGTACCGTGTCATCCACGAGCCAGATCCACCGGATGACGCCGACGACGTGGGATACGCGCTCGGCTGGGGTGTTCGCTCGAGCCGGCGCGGGCCGGTGAGCATGCACACCGGGAGCGCGGAGACGTTCTACGCCGTGGTGGCGCTCCAGCAGGAGCGCGGTCGGGGGATGGCGGTGCTCGCCAACTCGTACGGCGAGGAGCAGGTTGCGGCCGTCAACGGGCTGGTGAAGGCCTTCTTGACCGGCTGAGGGCAATGAACCCGGTGGCCCGCGGGTTGCAGGGAAGCCGAGCCTGACGCGGGACGCTGGTCCGGCGCGATTACCGGAGGATTGGGCATGCGAAGGTTCCAGGCCGCGCTGGTGGCGGCGATTGCCTCGATCTTGCTGCTGGCCGCGCCAGCGGCAGCGATCACGTACGGCGAGCCTGATGCGGGGGAGCATCCATACGTCGGCTTCATGATCTATTACGACCCGGCGTATCCGGGATGGTTCAGCTGCAGCGGCACGCTGCTGGATGCCGATACCTTCCTCACGGCTGGACATTGCACCTATGGCATCGGCACTGGCGGTCAGCTGCTGGGAACGAGCGGCGGCACCGACGTGTGGGTCACCTTCGACGAGACGGCCGTGCTCGAGGGCTGGCCGCTGCGGAGCGAGATCGGGACCATCTACGACGACGTCGCTGAGCTCGATGCTGCCCGGCGCGCGTGGCTGAACGACCCGGCGAACGGCTTCCTCACCGGCACGGCGTACCCCGATCCCAATTACGACAACTTCCGGGGCTTCCCGGTGAACTACGACGTCGGCGTCGTCGAGCTCAATGGCCTCGTGATCCTCAACACGTACGGGGTGCTGGCGCCTCTGGGCACCGCCGAACTGCTGGCCGGAGATACCGGACGTGGTCGCAACGCCGCGCTCGTCGAGAACGTTGGTTACGGGACGCAGGCCATCCAGCCCCATCCGCAGAGCGACGATGATCGCTACAAGTCGACGTCGCGCATCGTGCAGGTCAACGGTTCCATCAGCCGTGGCGGGAACCTCCACACTCTGAACAATCCGAGCGCGGTCGGCGGGCGGGGCGGTACCTGCTTCGGTGACTCCGGCGGCCCGGTCTTCGTGAACGACACGAACCAGATCATCGCCGTCGTCTCGTTCGGTTTCAGCGGCGCATGCCACGGGGCCGACTACTCGTGGCGCGTCGACACCCAGGACGCGTACAACTTCGTGCTGCCGTTCCTCAGCATGTGAGGCGTTAGCTCTACACGGTGCGCCGAGGCCGTCGGGGTAGATCCCCGGCGGCCTCGGCCGTCCTCGCCGAGCCTGCCGGAAGTGGCGTTGCTGCCCGCGATGCGCGCTTCCGTCGCATCCGGCGGCTTGCCGCGGCTCAGGCGACCAGGCGGGCGATCACTGGCTGGAGGATCGGCAGGTCCGACGCCGCGATGGTGAGGTAGCTGATGCCCCACCGCTCGCGGCGCTCGAGCAAGGTCGCGACCATCTCCTCGGTGTCGCCCACAAGGTAGTGCGGGCTCTTCGGCAGCTCCTGCTCGCTGATGTCGCGTGCGCGCGGCGGGGGAGGACCGCTGCGGTGACGGAAGTCGGGGTCCACCTGCCAGATGGCGATGTTGATCTCTAGCTCCGCCCAGCGGTCTCCGGCGGCCTCGCGGATCCAGCCGATCTTTCGGTCTACCGCGTCCTCGGTGATGTCGGTCCGGTCGCCACCACCGCCGGGCAGCGACCGCGGATCGATGCCGATGATGTTTGCCTCACGCGCCGCGAAGGCAAGCAGCTTAGGTCCCCCACCCCCGACAAGGAACGGCGGGTGCGGCCGCTGAACCGCCGTCGGCAGGCCGTCCTGGTGGATCGCGGGGTAGGCGTCATCGGCCTCGTGGTCGATCCGCCCCTCGCTCAGCGCCTGCCGGATCATCCGCACCGACGCCTTCATGCGCCGCAGCCGCTCGGCCGGCGGATCGAAGCGCAGGCCGGCGGCCTCGTACTCCGGTCGGTTCCAGCCTGCGCCGATGCCGATCTCCAGCCGCCCGTCCGTCATGGCGTCGATGGTGGCGAGCTCCTGGGCAAGGACCGTGGGGTGCCGCAGGTCGTTGTTCAGGACCAATGTGCCGATCCGAAGGCTCGTCGCCTCGGCCGCGGCCATGAGGCGGGGAAGTGCAGCCCAGCTGCCGAGGTGATCGGTCGCCAGCAGCACCGATGCGCCCGCCGCCTCCGCACGACGCGCGATGTCCATCACCTCGGCGCGGGCGCCCGTCGACCCGGCGAGCGTCACGCCGAATCGAAACGGGCGTCCTTCCGGGGCATTCACCATCTGAGTCTACGGCCGAGGACCACGATGGCCCCGTCGGATGCAGGCGCACGGCTCACCGCGCTAGGCTGGCACGATGCGCATCGGCTATGGCTACCTGACCGCCCAGCACCACCCGGACGATCCGCGGACGGATGTCGACATCTATCGGGAGATGATCGACATCGCCGTGGAGCTCGAGGCCGGTGGCATCGACTCGGTGTGGACGAGCGAGCATCATTTCGTCGACGACGGATACATGCCGTCTCAGCTGCCGGTGTTGGCCGCCATCGCGGCGCGCACCTCCAGGATCGGGCTTGGGACCGGCGTGCTGCTTGCGCCGATGTTCGACCCGCTCCACCTTGCTGAGGATGCGGCGACGGTCGATCTGATCTCGGCCGGGCGGCTGATCCTGGGGCTCGGCATCGGCTGGCGCGACGAG
>JASLBU010000219.1 GCA_030146365.1 Candidatus Limnocylindria bacterium
CCGAGCTTGTAGATCTTCTTCGTGTAGAAGAGGATCCGCTCGGTCACGGTCGTCTTGCCCGCATCGATGTGCGCGATGATGCCGATGTTGCGCGTGCGCTCGAGCGGGATGTTCGCCCCGGCCGCGGCGCCCTTGGTTGCCTGCATGGTCATGGTGCTATGCCCTGAAGTGGCTGAAGGCGCGGTTCGCCTCCGCCATGCGGTGGGTGTCCTCGCGTCGCTTGACGGCCGCGCCGAGCCCGTTGCTGGCGTCCATCAGCTCCGACGCGAGCTTGTCCGACATGCTCTTGCCGTTCCGGCGGCGCGCCGACTCGATCAGCCAGCGCATCCCGAGGCTCACCCGACGATCGGCGCGGACCTCCACGGGAATCTGGTAGGTGCTGCCACCGACGCGCTTCGGCTTCACCTCGATCAGCGGCATTGCGTTGCGGAGCGCCTGCTCGAGCACCTCGACGCCGGCGCGGCCGGCCTGCTGCTCGCAGCGCGCAAGCGCGCCCTCGAGGATGCGGTTCGCCAGGTGACGCTTGCCGCCGTGCATCAGCTTGTTCGTGAACTGGTTCAGCGTCAGGGCGGTGCCGGTCAGCTGCTCGGCGTACTTCGTCTTGCGCGCGATGGTCGGTCGTCGTGGCATGGGTCTAGGCCTTGCCCGGCGCCTTCGCGCCGTACTTGCTGCGACCCTGCTTCCGGTCGCGGACGCCGGCCGCGTCCAGCGTGCCACGGATGATGTGGTACTTCACGGCGGGAAGGTCCTTCACCCGGCCGCCGCGGACGAGCACCATCGAGTGCTCCTGGAGGTTGTGCCCGATGCCGGGGATGTAGGCGGTGACCTCCATCCCGTTCGTCAGACGCACGCGCGCCACCTTCCGAAGCGCCGAGTTCGGCTTCTTCGGCGTGCGGGTCATGACCTGCAGGCAGACGCCGCGTCGCTGCGGCGCGCCTCGCCCTTCGCTGGTGGTCTGCCTGAGGGTGTTCAGCGTGCGGCGCAGCGCCGGAGCCTTGACCTTCTTGATGGCCGGCTTTCGGCCCTTGCGCACCAGCTGGCTGATGGTTGGCAACGAGAACCTCGCGTTCGTACTCGCGTTGTGATTGATGTCTCGAAATCGCCCCGCGAAGCCCATGGCGATCCGGCTCGAATGCCGATCTGGAGGCTTCAGCGGACGCGCCCGCTCGGGGCACACACGAAGGCGCCCCGCTGGCGGGACACCGATGCGGAAGTATACGGAAGAGCACTTTGGGGTGTCAACCGAGACGGGCCTGACGGGCACACGCCCGGCACAGGCCGCCGCGCAGACGAAGGGCGGCTCCCTCGCGGGGCCGCCCTTCGCATCGATCCGTATCGGCGAGACTAGCTCGCCGCCCCCTCCGGCTCGGGCTCGAGCTCCGGCTCGGCCTCCGCCGACTCATCGCTGAGCTGCTCGAAGACCTGCTCCTCGACCACCGCCTCGATGTCCGGGTTGCCTCCGGCACCCATGAGCTCGGCCACGGTGTCCCCCGCCTCGGCGGCTGCGGCCTCGGCCTCCGCCGGCTCGATCTCTCCATCGCCATCGGTGTCGGGGTCGCCGGACAGGAACGCGCGGGCCGCGGCGGCCTCCCGCTCCTGCTCCGCCTCTTCCGGCGACAGCTGGGTGGCGCGCTCCGCCTGGAGGCGACGCGCCTCGGCACCGGTCCCCGCGGGGATCAGCTTGCCGATGATCACGTTCTCCTTCAGGCCGATCAGGTGGTCCTTCGCGCCGTTGATGGCCGCCTCGGTCAGCACGCGCGTCGTCTCCTGGAAGGAGGCGGCGGCGAGGAACGAGGACGTGTTGAGCGACGCCTTGGTGACGCCCAGCAGGACCGTCTGCGCCGTGGCGGGCTCACCGCCCTCGGCCAGGATCCGGTTGTTCGTCTCCTCGAACTCGAAGCGGTCGATGAGCTCGGAGGGGAGCAGCTCGGTGTCGCCGGGGTTGTCGATCGTCACCTTGCGCAGCATCTGCCGCACGATGATCTCGATGTGCTTGTCGCTGATCGTCACGCCCTGGGACCGATAGACCTTCTGGACCTCGGCCACCAGGAAGCGCTGGACCGTGTCCACGCCCTTGATGAGCAGCAGGTCCTTCGGGTTCATCGAGCCCTCGGTCAGGGCATCGCCGGCCTCGACGACATCACCGTCCGACACGCGGAGCCGCGCCGAGTGCGGCACCGGGTACTCGCGGACGTCCAGCTCCTCGGTATGGAGGGTGACGGTGTTCGCCTTCTTGGTGACGCGCCCCGAGCTCGGAGCCTTGACCTCCACCAGCTCGTCCCCCTCGCCGAGCCGCGCGAGGAGCTGGCCCTCGGTCACCTCGTCGCCGCTGGCGACCAGGATCTCGTGCTGCGGCGTGAGCTTGAAGTTGGTGTCGTACGCCTCGCGATGGGTGACCCGCACGGTGATCGGCTGGTCGCCGGACGCCGGCGGCACCTCGACGGTGCCGTCGATCTCGGTCATCGTGGCCTGGCCCTTGGGGATCCTGGCCTCGAACAGCTCCTCGACGCGCGGCAGGCCCTGCGTGATGTCCTCGCCGGCGACGCCGCCGGTATGGAACGTCCGCATCGTGAGCTGGGTACCCGGCTCGCCGATGGACTGCGCCGCGATGATCCCGACCGCCTGGCCGAGCTCGACCAGCTCACCGGTGGCCAGGTTTCGGCCGTAGCACATGCGACAGACGCCGTGGCGCGCGGCGCACGTGAGCGGCGAGCGCACACTGGCCCGGTCGAGCCCGGCCGACTCGATCCGCTCGAGCGAGGCCTCGTCGATCTCGGCGTTGCGGGCCACGATCACCTCGCCGGTGCCCTCGTCGACGATGTCCATCGCGGCCATGCGGCCGATGAGACGCTCGACGAACGGCTCGGGGATGAGCTCCGATTCGTCACGGGTGATCCACGTGCCGATGTCGGTCCCACAGTCGTCCTCGCGGGTGATGACGTCCTGCGCCACGTCCACCAGGCGCCGGGTGAGGTACCCGGAGTCGGCGGTGCGGAGCGCGGTGTCGGCGAGACCCTTGCGGGCGCCGTGGCTCGAGATGAAGTACTCGAGCACGCTCATGCCCTCTCGGAGGTTCGAGCGAATCGGCAGGTCGATGATCCGTCCCGACGGGTCGGCCATCAGCCCGCGCATGCCGGCAAGCTGATGGACCTGGGTGACCGACCCGCGGGCACCCGAGTTCGTGATCAGCATGATCGACCCGCGCTCGTCGAGGCCCGAGAGCATCGACTGCGTCACGTCGTCCGTCGCGCGCCGCCAGACGTCGACCGTCTGGGTGTAGCGCTCGTCCTCGGTGATGAAGCCGCGGCGGAACTCGCGGTCGATGTCGGCGACCTTGCCCTCCGCGTCGGTCAGCAGCTTCGCCTTCTGCTTCGGCACCGCGAGGTCGCTGATGCCGATGGTGATCCCGGCCGCGGTCGCGTACCGGAACCCGACGGCCTTGATGCCGTCCACGAGCGTCGCGGTCGCCTCGGGTCCGAGGTCCCTGTAGCAGCGCGCGATGATCTCCTTCAGCGACTTGCGGTCCATCGCCTTGTTGCTGAAGCCGAGCGCCCGCGGCAGCACGGTGTTGAAGATCACGCGGCCCGCTGTGGTCTCCACGACCTCGGGATGGCTGCGGATCCGGCCGTCGTCGTCGGTCGAGTCGTAGACGTCCAGCTCCACCTTCACCGGCGCCTGGACATGGACCTGCCCCAGCTGGGCGGCCATGATCACCTCGTCGGCGCTCGAGAAGGCACGCCCCGCGCCCTTCTCGTCGTCCACCTGGACCGTGAGGTAGTAGCACCCGAGCACCATGTCGTGGGTCGGGCTCACGACCGGCGAGCCATCGGCGGCCGACAGCAGGTTGCGAGTTGACAGCATGAGGTCCTTCGCCTCCTGCTGCGCGGCGGTGCTGAGCGGGACGTGGACCGCCATCTGATCACCGTCGAAGTCCGCGTTGAACGCGAAGCAGACGAGCGGGTGGATCTGGATCGCGGAGCCCTCCACGAGCACGGGCATGAAGGCCTGGATGCCGAGCCGATGGAGCGTCGGGGCCCGGTTCAGCAGCACGGGGTGATCCTTGATGACGTCCTCCAGGACGTCCCAGACCTCCGGCCGCACCCGCTCGACGATGCGCTTGGCGCTCTTGATGTTGTGGGCGAAGCCCTTCTCGACGAGCTGGCGCATGACGAACGGCTTGAACAGCTCGAGCGCCATCTTCTTTGGCAGTCCGCACTGGTGGAGCTTGAGCTCGGGACCCACGACGATGACCGAGCGGCCCGAGTAGTCGACGCGCTTGCCGAGCAGGTTCTGGCGGAACCGGCCCTGCTTGCCCTTGAGCATGTCGCTCAGGCTCTTGAGTCGATGGTTACCGGTGCCGGCGATCGCCCGGCCACGGCGGCCGTTGTCGATGAGGGCGTCGCACGCCTCCTGGAGCATCCGCTTCTCGTTGCGGATGATGATCTCGGGGGCCTCGAGGTCGAGAAGGCGCGACAGCCTGTTGTTGCGGTTGATGACGCGCCGATAGAGGTCGTTGAGGTCGGAGGTCGCGAAGCGGCCGCCGTCCAGCTGGACCATCGGTCGCAGGTCCGGCGGGATGACCGGCAGCGTGGACAGGATCATCCACTCCGGGCGCGCGCCGGACTTGCGGAAGGCCTCGATCAGGCGGAGCCGCTTGATCGCCTTCTTCCGGCGCTGGCCGGATGTCTGGCGCATCTCCACGTGGAGGTCCTGGCTGAGCTGATCCAGGTCGATCTGCTCGATGATCTTCTTCACCGCCTCCGCGCCCATGCCCGCGTCGAACATGCGGCCGTGGGCCTCGGTGAGCGATCGGTACTCGCCCTCGGTGAGGATCTGCAGCACCTTGATCTCGTTGAGGCGCGCCTTCTCCGTGCGAGCCCAGAGGCGCGCATCATCGGTCTCGCGGGCGACCTGCTCGCGCTCCGATGCGGTCGCCTCGTCAATGCCGGAGGTGAGGTCGGCGACCGCCGTCTGGTACTTGTCCTCGGCAGCGGCGAGCGCCTCCTTGGCGTCCTTCTGGACGGCGGCGACCTCGCCCTTCACGACCTCGCGCAGCTTGGCGAGGGCATCACGCGCGGTCTCGCCGGCACGGCCGATCACCTCGCCGGTCGCCGCGAAGACGACGTCGTCGGTGAGCGTCTTGCCGGCGTCCTTGATGGAGGCCTCGACCGCCTGGGCGGCCGTCATCAGCTCCTCGGTGCGGGCAGCCTGCTGGTCCTCGACGCGCGTCTTCTCGCTGGAGTGCGCGGCCTCCACCTCGGTCCGCTTCTCGGCGACCGCGCCCTCGAGCTCGGCCTTCTTCTCGTCGACGATGGCCTGGGCGCGCGCGATGCGCTCCTCGGCCTCCTCGTCCACGCGCTGGACCGCCTTGTCGCGCTGCGTCTCGTCGACGCGGGTGACCACGTAGAGGGCGAAGTAGAGGATGCGCTCGAGGTTCCGCGGGCTGATGTCGAGCAGGATGCCCAGGCGGCTGGGCGTGCCCTTGAAGTACCAGATGTGGCTGACCGGGCTCGCCAGCTTGATGTGCCCCATCCGCTCACGACGGACCTTCGAGCGCGTGACCTCGACGCCGCACTTGTCGCAGATGATGCCCTTGTAGCGGATGCGCTTGTACTTGCCGCAGTAGCACTCCCAGTCCTTGGTGGGACCGAAGATGCGCTCGTCGAAGAGGCCGTCCTTCTCCGGCTTGAGCGTGCGGTAGTTGATCGTCTCCGGCTTGGTGACCTCGCCGGACGACCACCCCTTGATCTGCTCGGGCGAGGCCAGGCTGATCCGGATGGCGTCGAAATTGTTGACTTCAAGCATGAGCGGCGTCGAACTCCTGCGGCGGCTGCACGCCGCTGTTGCGCTCGTTGCCGGGACGGACCAGGTCCCGGCTCAGGATTGACCGGTGGGGACACGGGCGGCACCGTCCCCGGTGCCGCCGTGCGAGGCTATTCCTCAAAGCCCTGGAGATTGATCCCGCCGAGGTCCGGCAACGGATAGCTGCCGGTGTCCTCGATGAAGCGGATCTCCTCTTCGTTCTCGTTCAGGATCTCGACGGAGAGACCGAGCGCCTGGAGCTCCTTGATGAGCACCTTGAACGACTCGGGCACGCCCGGCGCCTGGATCTCCTCGCCCTTGACGAT
>JASLBU010000224.1 GCA_030146365.1 Candidatus Limnocylindria bacterium
GTGTCACGGGGCCACGTCAGCCGACGAGGGTTGGGCACAGGCTCTGCACCTCGCGGCGGCTCTGCCCGTACGAGCCCTCGCACCGATGCCAGCCACTCACCAGCAGCTCAGGTTCATCGGGAACGCCACCGTCCTCATCGAGTGGGGCGGCCTGGCGATCCTGACCGATCCGAACTTCATCCACCGCCACGATGAGCTCGAGGTCGCGCCGGGCGTCACGACGAAGCGCCTCAAGGACCCGGCCATGGAGATCCATGAGCTGCCGCCGATCGACCTCATCGTGCTGTCGCATTTCCATGCGGACCATTTCGACCAGGTTGCCGAGCGCGAGCTGCCGTCGGACGTTCGCATCTTTACCCCTCCTACCGCCGTGGCCCCGCTCGAGTCCCGCGGCTTCACCGCGGTCCATGGCCTCGAGACCTGGGCGGCCGAAGAGCTGACCGATGGCGGCCATACCGTCCGCGTCACCGCCCTGCCCGGACGCCACGGTCCGCCGGTCGTCGACTTCTTCCTGCCCGACGTGATGGGCAGCCTGCTCGAGCTGAACGGGCCGGATGGCTCTCTCCGGGTCTACATCAGCGGCGACACCCTGGTCTTCGACGACCTCAAGGAGATCCCGCGCCGCTACCCCGACATCGACCTGGGCCTGTTCCACCTGGGCGGTACCGTGGTCGCCGGCCTGATGCTGACGATGGACGGGGAGCAGGGCGTGGAGGCGATGCGGATCATCGCGCCGGAGACCGCCATCCCGATTCACTTCGACGACTACGACCGGTTCACCTCGCCGCTGAGCGACTTCCTCGACGCCGCCGCCGAGGCCGGGCTGGGGGACCGCATCCGCGTCCTCGAACGCGGCGCCGTGATGGAGCTCGGGCAGCCGTCTTCGGTTCGCCGGACCTGACTGGGCCGCCACCGGCCTTGAACCCCGGCGGCGAAAACGGAAAAGCCGCCCGGCCTCACGAGGACCGGGCGGCTTCGTCCGAAGAGGACTCTCCGCTACGGGCGGGGGTTTCCGGCGAGCACCGACTGCAGCCAGTAATAGTCGTCCGGCTGGTCGATCCGGTACGCACCGTCGTTGCCGGTGCAGTTCGGCGGAACGCCGAACGAGTTCACCGCCACGATCTGGTTCGTGTCGTTCAAGAAGAACGATCCGCCCGAGTCACCCGAGCACGTGCCGCCCTGGCACACCGCTGTGCAAGGATCGCGCGCCCTCAGAGTCCGGCTTCGCGCCTTGCGTCCTCGATGGCGGGTGCCCGCCCCTGCGTGATCCCTTCGGCGAGTCGCGCGACGAGGATCGGCAGGCGCCATGCCGCGAGCAGCTCGGGATCCAGCGTGCGCGAGCGGCCGTAGGCGGCGAGATACGCATCGGCGAACGCGTGACGCAGGGCCGTCAGGGTCTGCCGCGCATCAGTCTCGAGGTCATCGGGCAGGGGGGAATCGCGGAGCAGCATGAGGGTGCGAGCGACATCGGCCGGGGCGGTGCCCGAGCTGGCGGTGACCCAGTCGATGGTGACTGGGCCGCCCTCCGTCATGATCACGTTGCCCGGATGCATGTCGCCGTGGCAGATCGAACTGTCGGTCGCCAGGCTCTCGAGCCGAGCAAGCGCGGCCCGCACCACACGCGAGTCCAAGCCGGCCGCCGCGCGACGAATGGCGGCGCCGAGCAGCTCCGCCCCATCCGGCAGGCGACCGCCGGCGTCACGGTCGTGCATGGCCGCGTGCAGTTGCCCGAGCTCGGCTGCCAGGTCAGCGCTGAGCGACGGGTCTCGCATGAGAAGCTCCAGCATTGATGGCCCGCGGAGCCGGGCATAGACCAGGGCCGGCCGGCCGCCCACCTTGATGGTGCCCAGCAGGGCCGGCGCCTCCACGCCAGCCGCCGTGATCGCGCTCGCCGCCCGTGCCTCGATCGCCGCTTCCTCGTCGGCGAACGCTGGTCGCAGCACCTTGACGATGCGGTCGTCGCCGAGCGCATATACCTCTGCGGTTCGGCCTGTCGCCAGGTGAGCTCCGATCCGCTCGCTCGAGTCCACCCTCACCGTCAGAGGCGGGCGCCGGACCGGTCCGGCGGGTCGGCGCGCTCGCGCGGCTCGTCCAGGCCCTCGATCGTGACGCCCTCGACCGAGGCCCACTCGTCGCGGTACGGCTCCTCGATCTGCGCCGGCGGCCGCGGCCTGCCGGTGACGACCTGCTCGAGACCCGCCAGCAGGCCGCCGATCACGTGGCCGGCCGACGCCTTGGATGGGAGCGCTCCGTCCCGCGTGCGGTCCTCGCGGTCGTTCCTCATGGCTTCACCATACCGCGGGGCCGCTATCGTGACGGGATGCTCACCGTTGCCCGCCTCGCCACGACGCCGGTCCGCAGCATGGCGCTTCACCATCCGGCGCGCGTTCGGCTGGGGGAGCACGGCGTGCTGGAGGACAGGCGCTACGTGCTCCTCGATGAGGACGGTCGGATCTTCGACGCCACGAAGCTCGGGCGGCTGATCGCGATCCGTGCCGAGCTGGAGCCGGATCCCGAGCGGCTGACGCTCCACTTCCCGGACGGTGCGGTCGTCGGTGGCGAAGTCGAGCTCGGCGAGCCGATCCGTGCCGTGATCTACGGGCGTGACTTCGCGGCGCGCCGGGTGATCGGTCCATGGGCGGCGGCGGTGTCCACGTACGCGGGCCGCCCCTTGGAGCTCGTCCGGTCTGAACGACTGCCTGGCGAGCAGGACCGCAACCCGGTGTCGATCGTCTCGACCGCCTCGGTGGAGGAGCTGGCGCGACGGGGAAACGACGGCGCGCCGCTGGACGGAGGACGCTTTCGCATGCTGGTCGAGGTCGCCGGCGCGGAGGCTCATCAGGAGGACGAGTGGCTCGGCCGTGAGGTTCGCTTCGGGGAGGCCGTGGTGCGCGTCACCAAGCCGGACGCTCGCTGCGTCATCACCACCCTCGACCCGGTGACCGGCCACCGCGACTTTCCGACCCTGAAGGCCATCAAGGAGTACCGCGGGCTTCGGGAGGGACGCAAGATCGACTTCGGCGTGTACGCCGATGTCGTGACGCCCGGCACGGTGAGCGTGGGCGACGAGGTCGTTCCGGCCTGAGGGCTTCGGAGCCCGCTGCGCAGTCATTCGCGAAAGGGGCGAGAATGCGGCTGCACCGATGAGTCTCCGCACCGAGCGCGGTCTGACCATCGTCGTGCATCCGCTGAGGAACCCCCGTGACCGCTGAACCCCGAGCCTACGATCGCGCGCCCATCGAGCTTCCGCACCGAGTCCGCCTCCAGATCCTTGGCGCGGTGCTGTTGGGCATCTTCCTGTCCGCCCTCGACCAGACGATCGTCGGGACGGCGCTGCCCCGCATCGTGACCGACCTGGCAGGCAACGACCTCTACGTGTGGGCGTTCACCGCCTACCTGCTGGCCGCAACCGTCTCCGGTCCGATCTACGGCAAGCTGTCCGACCTGTTCGGCCGGCGCCCGATCTTCCTGTTCGGCGTCGGCGTGTTCCTCATCGGCTCGCTCTTGTGCGGGCTGAGTCAGGAGATGTGGCAGTTCCTGCTGTTCCGCGGCGTCCAGGGCCTCGGCGCCGGGGCGCTGTTCCCGATCGCGATCGCGATCATCGGCGACATCTTTGCTCCCTCGGAGCGCGGCAAGTACCAGGGCTTCTTCGGCGCCGTCTTCGGCCTCAGCTCGCTCATCGGCCCGGCCATCGGCGGCCTGATCACCGACAACTTCGGCTGGCACTGGATCTTCTTCGTGAACCTGCCGCTCGGCATCGTGGTGCTCTACATCATCTGGCGCACGCTGCCGACCCGCCGCGAGGAGAACGCCGACCGGCACATCGACTACCTCGGGGCGGCCCTGCTGGTCGCCGCCCTGGTTCCGATCCTCATCGGCTTCACCAACAAGCAGTTCGGCGAATGGACCGACCTCGAGGTCGGCGGGCTGATCGCCCTGGGCCTCGTGTTCGCGGCCGCGTTCGTGTGGGCCGAGTCGCGAGCACACGAGCCGATCGTCCCGCTCGGCCTGTTCCGCATGCGGACGTTCACCGCCAGCGTCATCGCCTTCTTCCTCGCGGCCATGGGCTTCTTCGCAGCCGTCGTCTTCCTGCCGCGGTGGTACCAGGTGGTGGCGGGCGCCTCGGCGACGGAGTCCGGCTACCAGATCCTGCCGCTGCTCGGCGGGCTGATCGTCTCCGCGGTCGCGGCAGGGCAGTTCGTTTCGCGCACGGGCCGCTACAAGGCGCTGATCGCCGTGGCGCTCGTCGTCACCGCACTCGGGCTCTTCCTGCTCACGAACATCCGTCCCGACACGCCCGCGCCGCTGGTGTGGCTCTGGATGGCGATCACCGGGCTGGGCGTGGGCCCGACGTTCTCGGTCTTCACGCTGGCCGTCCAGAACGCCGTGCCGATCCGGCAGCTTGGCACCGCCAGCTCCAGCCTGACGCTGTTCCAGCAGGTCGGCGGCACGGTGGGCCTGGCGATCACCGGCACGCTGTTCGCCTCGACGCTGATCAAGGAGGTACCCGACCAGCTGGCCGCGGCCGGCGTGCCACCGCAGTTCGCCGACCAGTTCTCGGCCGGCGGCGACGCCTCGTCCTTCAACGAGCTGACCAGCGTGGGAGACCTCGGCGCGGCCATCCTCGCCCAGGTGCCCGAGGCGTTCCGCCTGCAGGTCGAGCCGATCATCCCGGCGATCGTGGACGGCATCCACACCGCCTTCTCGATCGCGACCGGCGCGACGTTCACCGTCGGCGTGTTGACTGCCCTGCTGGCGGCCCTCGTCGTGCTGCTCGTGATGCCGGCCGGCAGGATGGGCGAGCCGGTCGAGAGTGATCACCGCGCTGCCTTCGACGGGCGGCTGCCGGAGCCGGCAGCTGACTGACGACCGTTGAGGTACCCCAAGATCCAGGTCAAGCTCGCCACCACCGGGGCGAAGAGCGGCGAGCGACGGCTCGTCACGCTCTACGCCTGGGAGGACGGTGATGATCTGGTGCTGGTCGGGTCGTCCGCCGGGGCGGCCCGCCACCCCGCTTGGGTCCATAACCTGCGGGCCAACCCTCGCGCCACCGTGAAGGTGGCCCTCGAGGTCTGGGAGGCGGACGCTTCGGAGGTGACCGATCCCGCGGAGCGGGCTCGCTTGTGGGAGATGGTCGTCGAGCGCTTTCCGCAGTACGCCACCTATCAGGGCAGGACGAAGCGCGAGATTCCGCTCTTCGTCCTCCGCCGCGTGAGCGGCGACCGTCAGACGTCCGATGCGGTGGGCCGCAAGACTTAGGTCTGATTGGGGAGACGGTCGAGCATCTCGTCCACGAGCGCGCGGCCGCGCAACCCGTCCAGCCAGTCGGCCGGGATTCCGCCTGATTGCTCGTCGAGCCCCCAGCGGATGCCGGCGAGGCCACCGGCGATCGCGGCAGTCGTATCGGTGTCGTGGCCGTACCGGACCGCAATCTCGATCGTCTCCCGGTATGACGTGGCGCGCGCGAACGCCTCCCACGCCGACCAGAGGCTGTCGAGCACCCAGCCACCGCCCCACTTCCGGACGCCGGACCGGTGGGCGAGCACCCCCTGGAGCACCTCCTCCGACCCGCGATCAGCTCCGTACACGCCGTGAAGCCGGTCGATCGACCGGGCCAGGGCCACCTCCGGCTCCCCGTCGGGCCGCTCGAGCAGCGTCTGGGCGATCAGGACGTAGAGTGCGCAGGCGACCTGGCAGTTGCGATGTCCGTGGGTCACGCGGCATGCCAGCTCGGCGCGTCGGACGAGCTCCGCGTCGTCCTCGGGCGCATCGACCAGCGCGATCGGCAGGATCCGCATCAGGCTGCCGTTGCCCTGGTCCTCCTGGTCGGTGCCTCCCGCCTCGAGCGCCGGAACGCCGGCCCGCAGCCGAGCCAGCGCGGCGGAGGTCGCGCCGCCGATGTCGAACGCGCCGTCCCGTTCGGGCGTGTATGCCTTCGCATCGGCCCACGCGAGCGCGCGTCGACCCTGGTCCTCCGGGTCGAAGCCGGCGGACAGGAGGGAGTCGAGAAGCGCCAGCATGAGCCCACCGTCGTCGCTCCAGGTCCCGGGCGGCTGGCGGTGCGCGCCGCCGCCGCGCAGCTCGACGACGCGGCTCGGGTCGGGCGCCGTGAACTCGTACGGGACCCCGATCGCGTCCCCGACCAGGTGCCCGTAGATGGCGGCCCGTCGCCGATCAGTCATCGGACGCGGGCCATGGGAGCGCAGCGCCGCAGCCGCGGCACTCGAAGTCGGGCGACTCGTCACCCACGATGCATCCCCCGAGCGTGATCTCCCCGCGTTGCGCCGCCTCGAACGCCTCATTCGTCGGGAAGCCGTACAGGATCGGCGTGGACTCCGTGGAGCCGCACCTGGGGCAGCGGCGGATCTCGGTTTCGGTGGGCATGGGGGCATCATCTGCCTTCGGCATGACAGCTCGCCTGTCGCGCGAGTCGGGCACTCAACCTGCATCGGCGGCGGGCATGACCGATCAGCTGCAGCGCGACCCACAGGACTGGAAGACCGGCGACGAGCCGATGACCGAGGCCCAGGCCTCCTACCTCCGAACGCTCTCCGAAGAGGTCGGCGAGCCGTTCGACGACAGCCTCACCAAGGCACAGGCCTCCACCCGCATCGACGAGCTGCGGGACCGCAGTCCCCGCGTCTCCGGGTCGGACGCATCCGACGCCTCGACCTCGAGGCCAAGCCAGGCCGAGGGTGAGGGGGCCGGTGACGACACCGGGGGCGACGTCGAGCGTGCGCCGACGCCCAGCCAGGCGGAGGGCGAACGCCAGCCGGAGTGACGACCCGGATCGTCATCATCGGGGACACCCATCTGCCCCGGTTCGGGCGTCGGCTGCCGGACTTCGTGCTCGGTGCACTGGCCGACGCCGACCTCGTGCTCCATGCCGGTGACCATACCGATCCGTTGGTGCTCGACCTGCTCGCGCAGTTCGCCCCCACCGAGGCGGTGGCCGGCAACAACGACCCTCCGGAGCTCGTCGAACGGCTGGGGTTCCGGCGCCTCGTCGCCGTCGAGGGCATTCGCATCGGCCTCACGCACGGCCACCTTGGCCCGGGCCGTACGACGCCGGACCGCGCCCTGAACGCCTTCGGCGATGCCGATCCGCCGGTGCAGGCCATCGCCTTCGGGCATTCCCACCAGCCGTTGATCGACCGCCGGAACGGCGTCTGGCTCCTCAACCCGGGTTCGCCCACCGACAAGCGACGGCAGCCCGCGTTCAGCCTGCTGCACGTCACGGTCGACGGCGCCGATCTCCGCCCGGAGCTCGTCACGTCGCTTGAGAGGTGATGCTGCCCGGCCGATCGGAATGACGAATGTCCCGTTGTGGTATCCGCTGCCTGCCTCCACGCTGACGGCCTGGTGATTCGTCCTGAACCAACGGCCCCGTCGCGCATCCCGAACAAGATTCGGAATCGGCTGGTGCTTGCTGTCTCCCTGCTGGTGGTCGCCACGACGGTGCTGACGGTCGGTGGCTTCGCGATGCTCAGCAGCCAGATCACCTCCATCAATGCCGAGCTGCGGCGCACGCACGAGCTCGTCGAGGCGGAGGAGACCCTTCACCTCGGCCTCACCCGTCAACAGGCGATGGTCATCGGCTATGCGCTGGCGCCCAACGCCACGAGCCCGGACGAGTTCCGCGAGGCGGTCGATGCCGAGGTCGATGCGTTCATCGAGATCGGCCGGCTGGCATCCGCCGATGGAGAGATCGTCGCTGCCGCCCTCGAGGCACGCACTGTCGCGGCGCACTGGCGGGATCGGTGGGCCGAGCCCTTCATGCGCGAGGCCCGCGACAACGAGTTCTTCGCCCCCCGCACCCTCCTGGAGAGCAGCGACCGCGAGTTCGAGCCTGTCCTGACTGCGGTCGAGACGGTCGACCGGCTGACGCAGCAGCGGCGCGAGGCCGCCGTGGCATCCCTGGACGCCCTCATTCAACGTCAGCAGCTGCTCATCATCCCCATCATCGCGGTCGTCGCGGGGATGATGGCGCTCGGCGGATGGTGGCTGGTGCGCTCGATCAGCGGACCGCTGCATCGCCTCAACCGGACCGCCCAGGCGCTCATCGCCGGCCAGAACGTGAGGTTCGTCCCGGAGAACGACGACGAGATCGGCGGGCTGGCGGTCGTCCTCGAGCAGATGCGCGCGGACGCCGCATCGAGGTTCGTATCGGCCAGGAGCGAGGCCGAGATGGCGGTGATCTTCAACCAGCTCGCAGAGCTCACGTCCTTCGCCCACGACGAGCCGACCCTGGTGGATGCGGCCACTCGCGTCCTCGGGCGGATCGCACCGTCTGCGCGCGGGCAGGTGATGCTGCTGAACAACTCGACGAACCGGCTCACGGTGGCCGCCGCCTGGGGTGCCGATCCGCCGACGCTTGGCTCCGTCGCCCCGGTCGAGCGCACCGACCGGTGTCCCGGGATCCGCCGCGCGACCGCGCACGTGACCGAAGATGTCTCCGACGACCTGGCCGTTCGCTGCGCGGCCCATCCCGCCGACCATGGTTCGGTCGTCTGTCTGCCGATGCCGGCGCTGGGCAGCATCGTGGGCGTCATCCACCTGGAACGCTCCGAGCCGAACAGCTTCGCGACGGTCGACATCCAAAGGGCATCGCGCATCGCCGAGCAGGTCGCGCTCGCGCTTGCCAACGCACGGCTCATGAAGACGATGGAGGGGCTCGCGAACACGGATCCCCTGACCGGGCTTCGGAACGCCCGGTTCTTCGACGCCTATCTCGAGCAGGAGTACACGCTGTCGCAGCGCGACGGCGACAGCATCGGCCTGCTCATGCTCGACGTGGATCACTTCAAGAAGTTCAACGACACGTACGGCCACCCGGCGGGCGACGAGGCGCTCCGGGCGCTGGCGCGGACGATCCGCAGTGTCCTGCGCACCTCCGACGTCGTGGCCCGATACGGCGGGGAGGAGTTCATCGTGGCGCTGCACCACGCCACCCTCGCGGAGTCCGCCGCGGTCGCGGAGAAGATCCGCGCGGCCGTCCAGCAGACCATCGTGGAGATCGGCCCGGGCCGATACGGTCGCATCACCGTGTCGATCGGCGTGGCGGCCACCGATGCGCACCAGGTCGAACGCAAGGGCCTCGTCTCGCTCGCCGATTCCGCCCTCTACCGGGCAAAGGCGGCCGGCCGAGACCGAGTCGAATCGGCACCGACGACGATCGACGAGATCGACGAGAGGGGTGGGCACCGAGCCCCCGCCTCGAGCAAGAAGGCCGCGGCCCCCGTGCCGTTCCCGCTCACGGCGGTCACCGCCCCGGCGGCCTTGCCGAAGCCCTCGGGTCGTGCCGCTCGCCGCTGACGCCGTCCTCCGCGCGGTGCGTGACACGCTGCTGTCACGCGGCTGCGCCAGGCTGACGACATGATCGATACCGGAACGACGTTGTTCGACGGTGGCGCCGGGGAGGACTCGGTGCTGGTGTGGGTCGAGCCGGCCGGCCGCGGCGCCGTCGTGCGCAGCCAGTCGTGGGGGCTCGGGGTCGAGCGCTGGTTCGGGTCGAACGGCCTCGAGACGGCGCTCCATATCGGCGCCCCGGAGCTGGAGGTGCTGGCAGCGGCCCTCGTCGCGGAGCTGCCGGAGCTGGAAAGCACCGCCCCCGCGATCCAGGTCCTCGCGTCCGCCTGCCGCGGCGACTCGGCGGCCACCACGCACGTTCGTGAGCGGCTCGACGCGCTCGGGCTCGCGGCCACGTTCACGATGCGATGACGCCATGACCTTGATCATCGACGACGATCCGCAGCAGCCCGAGGGCCGATGCGCCATCTGCAGCCGGGACCTCTGGTCGGACGGCCTGCCGCCCGCCAGGGACGGCACCGAGTGGATCTGCGGCGACTGCGATCAGGCCCGCAACTTCGGCGCGCTCGATGTCTGAACCGGGGCCAGCCTTGACCGTGCGAATCACAATGAATCCGTGACGGATCAACGGTGTGCCGGCTGCGCTCGCGACACCGGTGTCGGCACGCCGCTCTTCGCGGGGCGGCACAGCCGCGAGGACCCGAGGACCGGCGAGCGGACATGGGTCTGCGCTTCCTGCGTGTCGGATCGAGTACTCGAGGGAGACGGGCTCTCGGACGCGTTCCTGCGAGGCGCTGAGCTCGGAGACATCGCGCGCTAGTCCCCGCATCGGGACAGACCTCGCAAACGTATGCGCATGCGCCAACGGCTCGCCAGCGGATTGCTCGTGTGGACCGCCCTTGCCGTCGCCTGCACCACGAGCGCTCCGCCGGGACCGGGGATCACGGAGGTCTGGTTCCTCAACCGAAGCGCGACCGCCGTGCACACGGAGATGGCGTCTCGGGAGACGAGCGCCGCCGGTGTCCACATGAGTGATGGGAGTGCGACTGCCGACGTACCGCCATGCGACATCGGTGGAGCGCGGGTCGACCGCATGGCGGGCCAGCACCAGACGTGGACCGTCGCGGTCGCGGGGTCGGTCGTCATCACGTCGGACGCTGACCTGCCGGACGCAGGCCCCAGCGAGGCGCTCGAGATCCTCGTCGACATCCCCCCGAGGGCGAGCCGACCGTGAGAGTCGACACGGTCCCGGCCCGTCCGCTCGACGACACCTCGCGGTCCGAGGCGCTGGCTGACAGCCTCGACTGCGACTGAGAGGCCAGATGGCGCGGGACGGTCGGCTTGGCACGGTCCGGCCGAGGACGTGGACGAACCGGCCGAGACTGCCATGCGGGGCACGCCGCATGCTTCACGTCTCTCCATGCCCGATGTGCCGCACAACGTTCAGCGTTCTCTCTGGATCGACACCACCCCCGAATCGGCCTACCCCCAGCTCAGCCAGCGGCTGAAGGTCGACGTCGCCGTCGTCGGCGGCGGGATCACCGGTCTCACCGCCGCGGCCTTCCTCAAGCACAGCGGCCTCTCGGTGGCGGTGCTGGAGGGAAATCGGATCGCGATGGGCACCACCGGCAACACCACCGCGAAGATCACGACCCTCCACGGCCTCACCTACGACACGTTGATCGACAAGCATGGCGTCGAGAACGCCGCGATCTACGCGGAGGCGAACAGCGTCGCGCTCGAGTACATCATCCAGCTGATCGCGGACCGCTCCATCGATTGTGACCTGCGCCGCATGCCGGCCTATACCTACGCCGAGTCCGCCGATCACATGGAGCTGATCGAGGCCGAGGTGGAGGCAGCCCGCCGGCTCGGATTCACCGCCGAGCTCGTCACCGAGACTCCGCTGGCGTACCCGGTCGCCGGCGCCATCCGGTTCGACGACCAGGCGATGTTCCATCCGCGCAAGTACGCCCTCGCGCTCGCCGCCCTCACCGATGGCGACGGCAGCCACATCTTCGAGCGGACACGCGCGATGGACATCGAGGAGACCGACACCGGCGTGGAGGTCACGACCGAGCAGGGGACCGTCGAGGCGGGCCACGTGATCGTCGCCACCCTGCTGCCGTTCCACGATCCGGCCGGGCTGTTCGCCAAGGCGGCGCCGAGCCGATCGTATGCGCTGAGCGCCCGGATCGACGGGGCGGTGCCGGAGGGCATGTTCCTCAGCGTCGACGACCCGAGCCGCAGCGTCCGCCCGCACTACGGGGATGACGGCACGTACCTCGTGATCGGCGGCGAGGGCCACAAGACCGGCCAGGAGGACGACACCGCCAAGCGACTGCGGGTCCTCGAGGAGTGGGCCCGCGAGCGGTTCGGCGTCACCGAGATCGACCATCGCTGGTCCGCGCAGGACTACGTGCCGGCCGACGGCATCCCGTACGTCGGGCCGCTGAAGGACGGCGGCCGCGTCCACGTCGCCACCGGCTTCAAGAAGTGGGGCATGACCAACGGCCCCGCCGCCGCGCTCATGATCTCCGAGCTCATCCTGGGCCGGCCCGGCCGATGGCTGCCGGTCTTCGACCCGACCCGCCTCAAGCCGCTGGCCTCCGCCGGCTCGCTGCTCAAGGAGAACCTCAACGTCGCGCAGCGGATGGTGGGGGATCGGCTTCCGAGTGGACCGTCGCTCGAGGACCTCAAGCCGGGCGAGGGCGCGGTGGTCGATCACGACGGCAAGAAGGTCGCCGCCTACCACGACCCGGAGGCGGGGATGCGGACGATGTCGGCGCGGTGCACCCACATGGGCTGCATCGTCGCCTTCAACA
>JASLBU010000237.1 GCA_030146365.1 Candidatus Limnocylindria bacterium
GTCAGCTCGTTCACCCCGTAGACGGGTGACCAGAACCCGGTCCCGAGGTGCCCCACGATGATCAACGGCAGCACCAGCGGCTCCGGGACGAACCCGGCCAGGGGCGTGAGGGCGGCGAAGAACGCCAGGCTGTGGGCCGCCATCAGCGCATGACCGATGCCGATGCGGCGCGCGATCCAGCCCGCGCTCGCCGCCCCGATGAGTCCACCGACCCCTGCGAAGCCCCACACCAGCCCGAGGCGCAGCGGCTCGAGCCCCAGGGGGCCGATGAGGTAGAGGACGACCGCCGCCGAGCGCATGCCGAAGAAGAGCGCGTAGGACGCAGCGGCCATCGCGAGGCGGCGGAGCACGGGGTCGCCCACGACGATTGCGAACCCCTCGACCACCTGGGCGCGCATCGACCGGGCACTTCGTGCCGGGGGTGCTGGCTCCGGATCCCGGATGGCGAACAGGCACGCTGCCGACGCGATGTAGGCGACGACATCGGCAAGGATCGCCACCGGTGCCGTCAGCCACTGCACCAGGACGCCCGCCAGCCCGGGCCCGCCGATGTTCATCGCGGCAGCGCTGGACTGGACCGCCGAGTTCGCCGACAGCAGCCGCTCCCGGCCCACAAGCGTGGGCACGTAGGCGTGGACCGCCACGTCGAAGACGATGGTCAGGCTGCCGACGCCGAAGGCGACGACGTAGAGCTGGCTGATCGTGAGCTGACCGGTGACCCACGCGCCCGGAACGGATGCGAGCAGTACCGCGCGGCCAAGGTCGGCGGCAATCAGCATCGGCCGACGGAGCAGCCGATCGACCCACACACCGGCCCAGAGGGAGACCACCAGCGACGGCGCCGTCTGTGCGGCGACCAGCAGGCCCATCTGGAGCTCGCTGGCCCCGAGCGTGACCGCTGCGGTCAGCTGCAGCGCGAGGACCGTCACGTGGTAGCCGGCGGCCGCAACCGTGCGGCCGGCCCACAGCCGCCGGAAGCCTGCGATCGACCAGATCGACGTCACCGGGGCGACGCCCTCGCCGAGAGCATGGCGACCGCGTCGGCCAGCGCTCCCGGACCGCCGACGTTGCCGGGGAAAACGACGAGCGGCATGCCGGGCCATCTGCTCTCCGGTCCGCCGATCCAGACGGGCACGCCGGGCAGCAGCTGGCCGGCCACACGTGACTCGCGCATCCCGAGCGCCTCGGACGCGACGTCGCTGCTCGTGATGCCGCCCTTCGCGATGATCCAGTCCGGCCGCCGGCCGACCCGGCGGACGACCGCGACGAGCGCCGCGGACACGGCCCGGCCACCATCCAGCCCGACCTCACGCCGTACCCGCTCTGTGGTGACCAGGCCGACCTCGCCGCGCTCCAGCGCCGCCGTCAACTCCCTGGCGGTTGCCTCCAGGTCGACCGTGCCGTCCAGAATGCCGTCCACCGACAGCACCGCCGGACGGATGTCCCGGCCTGCCGGGCCTGCAAGCAGCGACGTCACCTGCGCCGTGGTGGCCTCCACATGCGAGCCGACCACGATGAGGCCCGCCGGTCCTGCGTCCAGCTCGCCGGGATCCAGCAGCGGGGCCCGGGTCCGCCCGGCGCGAGCGCGGACGTACGAGGCGGCCGTCCGCGCCACCACGGGCACGCCGGATGCCTCCGCCAGCAGCACGCCGAGGGCGACGACGTCGATGTCGCGGTCCACCTCGGCGTTGGCGATCGCGACACAGCCGGGCCGCATCTCCCGGAGGGCCGCGGCCACCCCCTCCGGACCGCCCTCGCGCACGAGTGGGAGAGGCAGGCTCCGGGTGGGCGGGCGAGCCAGCCCGGCGCGCGCGTATTGCTCAGCCACCCATGCATGCAGGTTCGATGACCGGTAGCCGAACGTGGCGTCCCGTGCGAACTCCGTGTCGCTCACCGGCGTGCGGACGTCGTCCCGGTCCAGCAGGTGAATGTCGCCGACCGTCAGCCGCCCGCCCTCGCCGAAGTAGGGCGCGAGCAGCACCCGGGCGTCCGGCCGCTCGAGGGCGTCCGCGACCGCGCGGGTCTCGATGACGAAGTGGCCCCGAAGCGTGGAGTCGCTGCGTGACACGAGGGTGATCGGACGCCCGGCAAGTTGGGCGCCCCGAAGCGCGGACTCGACCGCGGTCCGTGTGCGCTCGCGTGCCGTGGCCACGTCGAGGGAACGGGAATTCGTCGAGAGGAAGACGACCGGGTCGTCCAGGTTCCGGGCGATGGTCTCGTCATCCCAGGCCGTGAGGACGGTGACGTCACGGAGCGTCTGGGTCCCGGTCGGATCGTCGTCGAGCACCACCGCCGGCCGCTGCGCCGCTCGACGGGCGATCTCGGGGAGCGGGTCCTCCGGCCAGGGCGCAGCGACCACCGGTCAGCGCGACAGCAGCCGTGCCACGCGCTCCATTCCGAGCCGGGGGCTGGACAGGATGGGCGTGCGTCGTTCCTCCTCCGACAGCGTCTCGACCACGCGCGCCATGGACGCCTGGGCCAGCACGACGACGTCAGCCCATCCGAGCAGCTCACGCAGTCCCGAGCCCACGAGATCGTCGTGCCGATCGGCGTCGCCCGCGCGCAGCGCGTCGAACGCGCCCTCGCTGACCCGGTCGCGTACTTCCACCTGACGGTCGGACGCCTCGGCCGAGCGGCGGATGAGCCCGGCCGTGGGCCCCAGCGTGGACTGCAGGGTGGCGAGCACGCCGATGCGGCTCCCGCGCTCGACCGCCTGCTCCGCCATCGCCTGGTCGATCCGGACGAGCGGGACGCCAGCGAACGAGCGTGCCGCATCGACCACGTCCCCGACGGACGAGCACGTGACCACGATCGCATCGGCTCGGTGCCGCTCGGCCACGGCGAGGTGCGCGAACAGGCGCCTCGCCACGTCGATGGAGACGCGGCGTTCGGCGGTCGCCTCGCGGAGGAGGGTCTCGTCGACGATGTCGAAGGTCTCGACGTTGGGGAGCAGCTCCACGGCGAGCTCACGGAAGCGCGGCACGAGGCCGGCGACGGTATGCACGAAGGCGACGCGGGTCGGTTCGTCGGTCACCGCATCGTCCTCCATCGGTCCCAGGCAGCCACGATGGCAGCGTAGTCCTCCGCGTCAAAGGGCTCGTTGCTGTAATCGATGCCGGTGGCGTAGTAGAGGGCCGGCACGCCCAGGTCCGGCTTGGCCTCGAGGTAGGCCCGCCATTCGGCCTTCGATGGCATGCACCAGTCGTCGGTGTCGATCAACATGCCGGGCTCGATCGACCCGGCCACGCGTGCCCGGTGTCGCATCTGCGGCACGGCCCGGGCAACCGGATCCGGATCGCTGAGGCGCATGAGATCGTTCAGACGGACCATATCGGTGACATCGGCGAAGAGCGGGCTGGCGGCGTGCGTGACGATCAGTGCATCCGGCTTCGCCGCCTTCGCGCCCTCGTAGATGAGCGCGAGCAGCCGATGAAGGAGTGAGATGCCCCAGGCCTCGCCGGCCCGCCGCAGGCCCTGTCCCGAGGGCGTCTGGGCCGTGAAGTCGACCTTGAGTCCGTCGGCATTCAGCCCAGACGGGCCCAGCATGTCGAGCAGCGATTCGCGCAGGATGCGCTGGTAGGCGGGGCTCGTGGGATCGGCCGTCACCGGCCGGCCGAGCGCGTCGGTCACGCAGGCGTCGGGCGCCAGCCCTTCAGGGTCCCAGGCCTTGAACCACAGAAGGACCCGCTGGCCGCCGTTGTGGCGGTCCGCGATCCAGCCGCGCAGGTCCGGCCACCGCTCCGCATCCACCTCGTTGCGCCCATAGCTGGTCTGCCATTTGTCGTCGATGACGATCGTCCCCGGGGCCACGCCGTTGGCGGCGAGCGTGGTCAGCCAGGCGTCGTAGCGGTCGCGCGTCGAGTACGCGGGGGCGTGGCCGACGTTCAGACCGGCCTGGCGGCACTGTTCGCCCCAGCCGCAGAAGATCGGCTCCGTCCACCACGGTGGCCGATGCCGCGGCACGGCGGCCGCCGACCCGCTCCGGCGCAATGCCGCCGCATGGTCAGCGAGAGCCACGTACGGGTCGCCGACGCTCGGCGTGATGACCAGCTGAGGAGTCCGGAACGAGCCGTCGACCCCGGTCTCGCCCTCGTACGTCAGCTCCAGGCTGAACCCGCCGAGGAACGGCGCGTAGCGCAGCTCGGTGAACGTCGCGGCATCGACCGGACAGCGCAGCTCGAGCGTCTGCCACGGGACGCCGCCCGGGCGCGCGGGGTCGTCGGTGGCGGCCGCCGTGCCCGCGAACAGCAGCGGGGCCGGCGTGAAGAACCAGTGGCCCCGCCCCGGCAGCGAGTTGCCCATCACGCCGATGGCGGCGGGCTCGGCCGCGGGTGCGACGACGCGGCGCGGATCGTCCGGCGCCGGGCTGAAGAGCGTGCGCGCCGGCCACTGGCTGTGGAAGAGGCCGCCGCCCCAGCGTGCGTTCCCGGTGTACCGCCCGCCCAGGAGCCGCACCTCGCCGAGCCGCCCGCGCCCCTGGACCTCGACCTCCATGGTGAGGTCATTCTCCGAGCAGCGCAGCTCGACGACCTTGCGGTCCCAGATCGTGCTCGTCATCTCGACGTGGATCTTCACCTCGTCGCCTTCCTGGGTGACCTCCGGCGCGGCGCACGCCACCGTGCCGTCGTGGCCACGATCCGTGTCGAGCGCCGAGAGCAGGAAGAGGCGCATCGGCAGCGTCCCGTCCAAGGCGGTCACGTCGGCGATCGGGTCGTCCAGCCGCATCGCGAGCCGGTACGACCTCGCGTCGACCGTGATGCGTCCGTCCGATCGGGCCAGCACCGGGCTCATCGGACGGTGACCAGTGCCTCCGCGTGCTCACCCAGGCGGCGCCGGCCGATGCTGAGATCGGCCGCGATGCGGGCCCGCCGCACGGCCTGCCCCGCAGGTCGGAGCTCGAACCGCACGGTCGCATCGGACCGTCCGTCCATCTCAAGGTGCCTGACCGCGGGCTCCGATGCCCACCCGTCCGGCAGGACGAGGCGAACCTCCGCCACGTCACGCTCAGGAAACGGGTTGCGCACCCAGACCGCGAGGTCGAGCAGGTCCCCGGCGGCGACCTCGGCCTGATACGGCTCGATCCGCGCCGCGAAGCCCTCCAGGCCGAGGTCCACCTCCTCGAGCGGGAGCAGGGACCGATGGAGCTCGTCGAGCATCGCGCCACGCGTGGCGAGCATCTCGAGGTAATCCGGCGCGATCCAGCGCGGCGGCCAGTGGCCGCTGATCATGAGCTCGGGGTCCAGGCGCATGTACAGCTCGGCGCTCTTCACGAAGTCACCGAGCGACGCGCGGTTGGGGTAGATGAAGTTGAGGCGCTCGGGGAGCGGATGGCGACCCCACGCCATGTCCTGCTGGTCGCCGGTGGCCACGACCCGTGTGCCGTCCACCTCGAACGAGATCGCGGCCGCGAACCTCGTATGACCCGGCAGGTCGTGGATCTCGAGCTCGTACTCCTCCCATTGCACCTTGCCGCCCATCGGCAGGCGCCGATCGACCGGGATGGGATCGAACCAGAGGCAGGGAAGATCGTGCCGGGCCGGCTCCTCGAGGATCGAGGCGAAGTTGTCCGGGACCCACACTTCGGTTCCCTCCACCTCGCGCAGCAGGTTGAAGCCCGCCACGTGGTCGTCGTGGTAGTGCGTCGGGATGACGGCGTCGATGTGCTCCACGCCGTGCACGCGCTTCAGCGTTTCGAGGGTGTACAACCACGGGCGTCGCCCGCCACGGTCGCTGCTGAGCGGCGTCCCGGCGCTCGCGTCATAGCCGTAGTCCAGCAGCAGCGCCTTGCCGGACCGGCTCAGCAGCGCATAACCGAACGCGTGGCTCGTCCGGTTGTGGAGCAGGTGCTCGGTGAGCGACACGTAGGGACGCTGGATCCATTCGTCCAGGTCGACGTGCGAGCCTCGGAACGCGAGCATCCGCCGCAGCTCGGCAACGGTCGCATCGATGGCGGCCTCGACGTCCTCGATCGGCTCCCCGTGCGATGGAAGGAGCAGGTCGAGCCGCTCCTCGCGCAGCGTCAGGAGCGACAGGATGGTGGACGCGACCCCGGGCAGCTCCCCGTAGGCCCACATCGTGGCCGCCAGCGACCACACCTTCCCCGCGCCGTAGATGAGGTCGCCGGTGAAGGCGACTCGGCGTCCGTCGACCTCCGTGACATAGCTCACCGACCCCATGGTGTGGCCGGGCGTCGGGAGAGGACGAACGCGCACCGATCCGAAGGTCATCGGCCGGTACTCGGTCACCGATCCGCTGACGGGCACCGAGCGCAGCAGGGAGAAGCGGTCCTCCCGGACGTCGTAGTTGTTCGTGAGCGTCCGGGCCTGCCAGTGCTCGTCGACGGCCTCGATGAGGTCCCGCTCGACCGGCGGCACCCAGATCGGCACGCCTGCCGTCACCGCGCGCTGGAGGCCCTGCACCTGGTCGCGGTGGTGGTGAGTGATCAGGACCGCATCGAGCCGCCCGCCCTCGCTGACGTCGAGGACGCGTCCGCCGCCGAAGTCCACCGCCACCCGGCTGTGCCCATCCGCGACCACGTAGACGTTGCAGGAGTCGGCCACGCGGAACAGATGCGGGCTCAGCTGGGCGGTATCGGACACTTGGGGCTCGAGTCTATCGGCCGGAGAAGCGCTTCGTGCGCCACGGCCGGCGCACGCCGCACAGGGGCGCTAGCCTGACCACACACCGATGCCGATGCCCGCCGAGCGCCCAGCACCCGAGACCCGCACCGCGTTCGACGTGGTGTGCGTGGGACTGGGGACCCGCGACACGATCGTGGAGGTTCCGACGCATCCCCGACCCGACGGGCGCCTGGTGGTGGGCCCCTTCACCCGGGCCGATGGAGGGCCGGCGGCCACCGCGGCGGTCGCGGCCGCGAGACTCGGCGCGCGAACCGCCTTCGTCGGGGCGGTGCCGGCAGACCCCGGCGGCGAGGCTCTCCTCGCCGCACTGGCAGGGGAAGGGATCGACGTCTCCGGCGCGGAGCGGCGCCCCGGGTCGATGCCGGAGAGCATCGTGCTGGTGGACCGCGCCGCCGGCACCCGCAGCATCGTCCACGCGCCAGGTGTGTCGCTCGAGGACCTCTCCTCCGTGGCCCGAGCGCACCTGGACGATGCAGCCTGGGTGCACGTGGACCACGCCGGGCACCTCCTCGTGGGTGGTGTCGCCCGCTCACGGCTGTCGGTGGATGCGGGGAACCCCATCCCGCAGCTCGACCTCGACGGTGTCGGTCTCTACGGCCCGTCTCGCCCGGCGCTCGACGCGCTGATGGGCACCGGCACGCTGGCCAGCGGCCTCCGGGCGGCGCTGGCGGCTGGCGTGCGGCGCGTGGCCGTCACCCGTGGGGCGGACGGCGCAGTCGCCGCGGCCGCGGAGGGGGCGTGGTCCGTGGCCTCCCTGGCGACGGGCGTCGTCTCGACGCTGGGCGCCGGCGACGTCTTCCACGGCGCCATGGTCGCTTCGATGGCGGCCGGCCACTCCCTGCCGGATGCCCTGCGGCGCGCCACCCTGGCCGCGACGTTGAGCTGCCGCGCCCTCGATGGTCGCAGCGGCGCTCCGACGCTGGATGAGCTCGAGCAGCTGCTGCCGTCCGCACCCCGCGCGGAACCATTCCTGCTGACGGAGGATCCATGAGCCTCTCCCCGGCGCGCCGCAACGACGCCATGGCGCGTCTGGCCCGCCCATCCGGCGCGTTCGCCATGGTGGCGATGGATCAGCGAGAGTCGCTGCGCGCGATGCTCGCCGAGCATCTCCCCGGTCCGATCGAGGTGGA
>JASLBU010000249.1 GCA_030146365.1 Candidatus Limnocylindria bacterium
AGCGCCGCCGAGTTGATGCAGTACCGCAGGCCGGTGGGCTGATCCGGAGCGTCGTCGAAGATGTGGCCCAGGTGGCCGCCGCAGCGGGCACAGTGGACCTCGGTGCGCGTCATGAAGAAGGTGCGGTCCGACTCCGTCTCCACGGCGCCGTCGGCCGTCGGGCGATAGAACGATGGCCAGCCGGATCCGGAGTCGAACTTCGTGCCAGCCTCGAACAGCGCTGCGCCGCACGCGGCGCACCGGTACACGCCATCGCCGTGCTCATCCCAGTAGGTGCCGGTGAACGGCCGCTCGGTGCCCTTCTCCCGGAGGACGTGGTACTGCTCGGGCGTCAGCTCAGCTCGCCACTCCTCGTCCGTCTTGGTGATCTTGTCGGTGGTCATATGCGCAGGGTACGCCGATGAGGAGCTCGGCGCGCTGCATGACCTCGCCTCGGCCGAATGTCGGGCGACCGGTGCGATGCTTTGGCCGTCGTGCGCGCCGCCCCGCCGCCCGACGATGGGCCCATGGCCATTCACTCCCCTCCCGCGACTCCCCCCACCCCCGTGCTCGCCGCCTCGCCGGCAGTGGCCGTCCTGCTGAGCGCGATGATCGGCATCTCGGTGCTCGTCGGCATCGCTCGGCTCGGGGTCGAGCTCGGCTTCGCGCCGGGCTCCCCGGGCGGGCCGGTCGCACCCGCCCCCGGGCCCACGACGTCTGCGGACGCGCCGGCGAGCCCCTCCCCGACTCCTCGACCGACCGCGAGCCCGACGCCGACGCGGAGGCCCACCCAGAGGCCGACGAGCACGGCCAGTCCGACAGCGCCCCCGACCCCGATCCCCACCGCCCCGACCGTCGCCACGCCGCTGCCGACGCCGGTTCCCACTGCGCCGCCCGCGGTGCAGCCCACGCCGCCGCCGCAGTCGGGCGGACCGCCGCCATGCACCTATGGCGACGTGCCGACCGCACACCACGGCTACGACGAGTGGTCGATCACCCTGCTCGACACGATTCATCACCTGCCCGCCTGGTACGCGCCCGGCGATCTCGTCGACAGCTCGGCAGGTGGCGTGAACGGCGGGTATCCGCTGCGCGGATTCGTGGCCGTGGAGCTCGCCCGCATGGCTGCCGACGCTCGCGCGGCCGGCGCGCCGATCGCGCTCGTCAGCGGCTACCGCTCCCACGCGCAACAGCAGGCGACGTTCGACTACTGGGTCAGCGTCGGCGGGTACGAGCAGGCGCTGCGGACCTCGGCGCGCGCCGGGCACTCGGAGCACCAACTCGGGACGGCGATCGACGTGACCAGCGAGGGCGGCAAGGCGCCGTGGGAGTACGCGGACTGGGCGACCACTCCCGCCGGGGCGTGGATGGCCAGGAACGCCTGGCGCTACGGCTTCGTGATGAGTTATCCGGCCGGCTCGTTCGCCCAGACCTGCTACGACTACGAGCCGTGGCACTACCGCTACGTCGGTCGCGACCTCGCCGCCACCATCGCGGGCGGCGGCAGGCCGGCGCGGCTGGTGCTCTGGGAGCTGCAGTAACCCGTATCCTTCGCGCGTGGCAGCCTCGCGCGTCGTGCTCGCACCCGGGGCGACGGGCGGCATCGAGCGCCTCGCGCCGTACGAGGCAGGGCTCCGGGCGCGTGGCCTCGACGTCTCGCTGATCACGCTTCCGCGTGGACCGGCCGAGAGGGCAGTGCCCGTGTACCGTGAGGCGGTCACGGCGCTGGAGCCGAGGGGCGGCGCGGTGGTGATCGGTGGGCACTCCTTCGGTGGCCGCGTCGCGTCGCTCCTTGCGCCCACCCTGCACCCCGGTGGCCTCGTCCTCCTGTCGTACCCGCTCCACGCGCCGGGGCGCCACGAGGCGTGGGACGACCGGACCGCCCATTGGCCGGCGATCAGCTGCCCCGTCCTGCTCCTCTCGGGCGAGGCGGATCCGTTCGCCCGGCTCGACCTGCTCCGCGGCGCCGTCGAACGGCTGCCGAACCCGGAACTGGTCACGTTCCCCCGCCTCGGGCACGGGCTGCACCCGGTCCTCGACGAGGTCCTCGAGCGCATCGGGGCGTTCAGCACCGGGATAACCTGACAGGCCATGACGCCTATCGGCGCGTATGCTCGCGCCGATGCGCGCTTCCCGGCTCGTCCAGCTGCTCCTCCTCCTCCAGTCGCGCGGACGACTGACGGCGGCGGTCCTCGCCGAGGAGCTCGAGGTGTCCGAGCGCACGATCCACCGTGACGTCGAGGCCCTGAGCGCGGCCGGGGTGCCGATCTACGCCGAGCGGGGGCCGCACGGCGGAATACAGCTCGTCGACGGCTACCGCACGCGGCTCACCGGACTCACCGGTGACGAGGCGGAGGCGCTGTTCCTCTCCGGCCTTCCGGGACCGGCCGCGGAGCTGGGCCTCGGAACGGTGGTGGCGGCGGCGCGGCTGAAGGTGCTCGCGTCGCTGCCCACGGAGCTCCGGACGCGGGCGTCGCGGCTCGTGGAGCGCTTCCACCTCGATGCCGCCGGGTGGTTCCACGCCAGCGACGAGGTGCCGTACCTGGGGGTTTTGGCCGAGGCCGTGTGGGAGTCCCGGCGAATCACGATCGCGTACCGGAGGGCCGGGGGCGAGGTCGACCGAATGATCGATCCCCTCGGCCTCGTCCTCAAGGCGGGCATCTGGTACGTCGTGGCGCTCGCAGACGGCCAGGTGCGGACCTATCGAGTCTCGCGCTTCAGCCGCGTGACGCGGACCGACGCCGCCTTCACACGGCCCGCCGGCTTCGACCTCGCCGCACATTGGAGTGAGGCGACCGCCGCCTACGAGGAGAACGCGCCGGCGATGGAGATTGTCATTCGCATCGACCCGGCCGCACGCGGGAGCCTCGCGGACCTGGTCGGCGTGCGGGCGTTGCGCGCTGCCGAACGCCTCGAGGACGCCAGGCCCGACGGATGGCTCCGGCTGCGGCTGCGCGTCGACTGGCCGGAGGAGGTGCCGGGACGCATGCTCGCGCTCGGCGACCACGTGGAGGTCCTGGAGCCGCCCGAGGTCCGTGCGGGCATGGTGGAGCTGGCGGAGCGAACGCT
>JASLBU010000043.1 GCA_030146365.1 Candidatus Limnocylindria bacterium
CGGAGGTCGCCGCGGCTCGGACCCGCAGTCCACGCACCTCGCTCTGGCGTCAGCCGGACTTCATGAAGCTGTGGACCGGCCAGACGATCAGCCAGTTCGGCGACGAGATCACCGGCCTGGCGATGGGACTCGTGGCGATCAGGACGCTGGGTGCCGGCGCCTTCGAGATGGGTCTGTTCGGCGTCCTTCGCTTCCTGCCGTGGATCCTGTTCACGCTTCCCGCCGGCGTGTGGGTCGACCGCATGCGCCGCAAGCCGATCCTGGTGAGCTCGGATCTCGCACGCGCCGCACTGCTCGCGTCGATCCCGGTCGCGTATCTCGGCGGCTGGCTCACCCTGTGGCAGGTGTACGCCGTGGCGTTCCTGGCGGGCACGCTCGAGGTGTTCTTCGACGTGGCCTACCAGTCGTTCCTGCCGACCGTCGTCGAACGGGACGAGCTGGTGGAGGGCAACTCGAAGCTGGAGCTGTCCCGCGCGGGCTCGTCGGTGGCCGGCCCCACCGTGGCCGGCTTCCTGGTCCAGGCCGTCACCGCGCCGATCGCCATCATCTTCGACGCCCTCAGCTACCTGGGCGCGGCCCTGTTCGTCGGGCTCATCCGTCGCGACGAGCCGCTGCCCGAGCCGCACGATCCGGCCACCGGCTCGCGGCCGAGCATGTGGCAGGAGGCGCGCGCCGGCCTCGGGTACGTGGCCGCCAGCCCGTACCTGCGCAACATCGCCGCCTGCACCGGAACCCTGAATCTGTTCGGCAACATCAGCGGCGTCATCCTGCTGCTCTATGTCTCCGAGGACCTAAGACTCCAGCCGGCGACGATCGGCCTGATCTTCGCGCTGGGCAACATCGGCGTGCTGCTGGGTGCGCTCGGGGGCGGCCGGATCGCGAAGGCGATCGGCCTGGGACCGACGATCATCGGCACGGCGGCCCTCACGGGCGTCGGCCTCCTGTTCGTGGCGCTGGCCCCGCGCGACGATCCGTTCTGGTTCCTGGTGGCCGGCGGGATCGTGAGCGGCTTCTCCGCGGTGGCCTACAACGTGAACCAGGTGGGGCTCCGGCAGGCCATCACGCCTGACCGCATGCTGGGCCGCATGAACGCCACGATGCGGCTCATCGTGTGGGGCACGATCCCGGTCGGCGCGGTCACCGGCGGCTTCCTGGGCAGCACGGTCGGCCTCACCGCGGCACTGTGGGTCTCGGCGATCGGCTCGTTCTTCGGCTTCCTGCCGGTCCTCCTCTCACCGGTGCGCAGCCTGCGCGAGATCCCCGAGCAGGCGGCATGAGCCTCGCGGCGCCGATGCGCTGCTCGGCGCTGGCGGAGGAACTGGACGAGCCGATGATCGGCAGCGTGGACCAGCGTGTCCGCTGGCTGCTGGTGGAGGATCGCAGCGCATGGGGTGAGAAGGCCGTCCGCGACGTGCTGGGCCCCGGTTTGGAGTCCGCGGCAAAGGCGCGGGGGATGCGCCTGCTCCTGGTGAGGCGTCGAGAAGGCGATCCGGCGGCCGACGTGGTGCGACGCGCCTTTCTGGTCGACACGGCGGCAGGCCGCATGGCCGTGCGCGCGATCGAGGCCGTGGAGGAGCTCGAGGCACTGCTCGACGCCGCCGTCGAGGACTTCGGGGCGCCACTGAGCGATCCGATCCTCCTCGTCTGCACGAACGGCAAGCGGGACGCCTGCTGCGCGCTGCGCGGACGTGCGGTGATGGCGTCGCTCGCCGCCGACCATGCCGAGCGGACGTGGGAGTGCACCCATCTCGGCGGTCATCGATTTGCGGCGAACCTCGTCTGCCTGCCGGACGGCATCGTCTACGGCCGGGTCGGGCCCGCTGACGGCCCTCGCCTCGCCGATGCCTACCTTGCCGGACGGATGGATCCGGTGCCGCTCCGGGGACGTTCCGCCTGGCCCCCCGCGGCGCAGGCCGCCGAGCAGGAGCTGCGCGGACGCCTGGGCCTGGTCGCGTTGGATGACGTCAGGCTCCTAGCGGTGGACGTCGACGGCGACCTCGCCACCGTCACCCTCTCCAGTCCTGGGGGAGTGCCGCATGTGCTGCGGGTGCGCCGTGTGGTCGCCGCACCACCACGCCCGATCAGCTGCCGAGCCGACGAGCTCGAAGCCCCCGCTCACTGGGTGATGGCCGAGGCGGCACCTGGCTGACCAGCCCCTCCCCGGGGTGGCGGCCGCTCTCGTTCCAACCATGGCGCCCGTCGTGCAGCCTGGCGCGCTCGCTCCGATACGTCAGCCGGACGGGCCGCGCGCCGCGTCGGTCCCGAACCCGGGGCGGACGTGCCGCTCCTCCGGCGTCTCCAGCTCCTGGAAGAGGGTGATGTGGAGGCCGGCCGGAGCTTGCAGCCGTGAGTTGAGCGACCGCCACGGTGTCTCCGTCGGCGGCGCCACGAGCTCGGCACCGGCGCCGACCAGCGCGTCGGTCGCGGCGGGGGAATCGGCCACCTCGAAGGCGACTCGCAGCCGGGGAGCCACCTGGCGGCCGACCTCCACGTCGTCGATCATCCGCTTCTGGGCCGGGTTTGCGATCTCGAGGGTCGCCCGCCCCGCGTCCAGGATCGCCACGCGCGCCACCCCCTCCGATTCGAAGGCGGCCTCCTCGGGCATGCCCAGGACGTCTCGGTAGAAGCGAACGGCCTGCTCGTAGTCGTCCGCCTCCACCACGAGGCGCATCTGCAGGACTCCGGGGCGTGAAGGTTGGGTGCTCATGGGCGCAATGGAAGCCGATGCTGGCACCTGCTGGCAAGGCCGCGAGTAGGCTGCCCGCATGAACGACGTGCTGGTGGACGCGGCGGAGCGGTGGGGGACGCCGCTCTACGTCACGGACCTCGACACGGCCTCGGCCGCGGCAGCCGACTGGCGCGCGGCCATACCCGGAGCGCTGGTCGCGTTCGCGGTCAAGGCAAACCCCGACCCTGCCCTGCTCCGCCGGCTGGCGGCCGACGGGCTGGGTGCCGAAGTCGTCGGACCGGTGGAGCTGGCGCTGGCGCTGCGGGCGGGATTCCGGCCGGAGACCATCGTGGTCAACGGCGTGGGCCAGACCGACGCGGACCTGCGCTCGGCGGCGGAGTCGGGAGCGCTCGTCAACGCGGAGTCGTTGGCCGCGCTCGACGTGCTCGTGGCGGCTGGGGGCGAGCGCATCGGCCTGCGGGTGAACCCGGGCATCCAAGCGGACACCCATGCGCACCTGGCCACCGGTGCTGCCGAGGCGAAGTTCGGCATCGCGCTGGACGAGCTGCGGGAGGTGCGGCGCCGGTTCGGGGCCACCGGCCGCGCGCCGGAGTCGGTGGGAGCCCACATCGGATCTGCGATCGAGGACCCCGAGCCCTTCGGCCGGCTGGCCCGCCTCATGGTCGGCCTCGCGGACGAGCTGGGCGCCGAGCGCGTCAACCTGGGCGGCGGGTTCGCCGGCGATGCCGGGACGTGGGCGGAACACGTGCTGCCCCACATCCCGGATCCGTCACGCCTGGTGCTGGAGCCGGGCCGCGGCATCGTGCGGGACGCCGGCTGGCTCCTGACCACCGTGGTGCGCGTCCAGCCGCGTGGGCACCTGGTCGTGGATGCGGGCATGACCGAGCTGTTGCGGCCGATGCTCTACGGCGCCCGACACCCGGTGACGTTGCTCCGTCCCGGCGAGCGGCTGCGCCGACGGGGAACGTGGGCGATCTCCGGCCCCGTCTGCGAGAGCGGCGACACGCTGGCGCGCGACGTGGACCTGGGTGAGGACGCCGGGGCGGGGGCACTGCTGGCGATCGGCGAGGCGGGCGCCTACGGCCTCGCGATGGCCAGCTCGTACAACGGCCGGCTGCGGCCGGCGCAGGCCGTCGTCGAGGACGGGACCCTGCGGTTGAGCCGTCGGCGCGAAACGCTCCAGGACGTGTTGGCCCGGGACGCCCACGCCGGCGCCGATGCCGATGCTGGCGCCCGCTAGTGGACGCCGCCCGCCGGCTCGTCGTCGACAGGCGCGAATCCGTGGCCGCCCATGATCCGCCAGCGCAGCCCGTCGTGGGTGAGTCGATACAGCGCCGGCATCGGCATGTCCAGGTGGAAGTCGTAGCCGACGCCGGGCTCCAGTGCCTGGAGGATGAGGCTGATCAGGTTGCCATGGCTCCCGAGCACCAGGCGGCCGCCGTCCGGATGGCGAGAGCGGAGGAGGTCCAGGATGCCCATCGCGCGCCGCTGCGCATCCCGTCCAGACTCCGCGCCCGGGAGGGCAAAGTCGGCGTCGGCCCACGCCCGGCGGAGGCTGTCGCGCCAGCCCTCGTGCGGCTCGACGGACAGGAGCCGCTCACGCAGGTCGTCCAGCAGGTGGATCCGCATGCCGCGCCGATCCGCCAGGACCCGCACCGTCTCGAACGCTCGGGCGTAGGGGGAGGAGTAGATCGCCGTCAGCTCCCACCCGTCGAGCTCCGCCGCGAGCTCGGCGGCCGCGGACCGGCCCTCCGGGGTGAGCGGCCGATCGTTGTCGGCCACGCCGAGGGTGCCCACCGCGACCGGCTCCGCGTGGCGCACGAGCAGGACGTCGAGCGGGCGCAGGCTGGAGGTCCCGGCGGTCATCGCGCGAGTCTATGGCGCGCCGGAGGCGTTGCGCTGTCTCGCCGGTGAGGCGCTTGCTGGTTAGCGGCTCCGGGGCGGCATCGGGATGAAGGCGGAGGTCGTGCGCATGTACTCCGCGTAGCCGGCACGACGGTCGGCGATCGTCCGCTCGAGCAGGCCGACGCCCGAGACTCGGACGAGCAGGACCGTCATCACGATCGGCGCGAAGATCGTCCACCAGCCGCCCGCCGAGGTCGCGATCAGCCACACTCCCCACCACTCTGCCGCGTCGCCAAAGTAGTTCGGGTGCCGCGTGTAGCGCCACAGGCCCGTGCGCATGGTCTTGCCCGCATTTGCAGCCTCCCGGGTGAAGGCGCTGAGCTGGTAGTCCCCGAGGGCCTCGAAGAAGAAGCCGATGAGCCACAGCGCCACGCCGATGGCGTCGAGGACACCCAGGTCCGCCGTCGAGCTCATCGCGACCAGCAGCGGAATGCCGATGATCCAGGCGAGCACCCCCTGGAGCAGGAACACCTGCCCGAGGCTCCGCAACGGCCAGCGGTCCCCGTGCTCGGCGCGCCACCGCCCGTAGCGGCTGTCCTCGCCCTTGCCGGCGTGCCGCGACGCGATGTGGGTCGCGAGTCGAATGCTCCAGACCGTGACGAGCAGCAGCACGAGGAGCTGGCGCGCCTCGAGCCCCTGCGGGCGGAGCGCCGCGTAGATCACGGCCTGGAGAAGGAAGAACGGGCCCCAGAAGATGTCGACGATGCTGGTGTCCCGCAGCCGCAGGCTGAGGGCCCAGAGGAGCGTACCCATCGTCAGCACCGCGCCCAGGGCCACCATTGGCACGCTCGGCCAGCCGATCTGATCGATCACGAGGTATGTACGCTCCTCGGCGCGTTCCAGATCAACGGCGAGGCGCCCGCAAACCGCCCAACGGGTTCAGACGCCCGCGACCGCCTCCGCCTCCCGCATGACCCGCAGCATGTTGCCGTTCGCGAGCTTCACGAGGTCCGCATCGGCCCATCCGCGGGACATGAGCTCAGCGAACAGCGCCGGGTAGCCGGAGACGTCCTCGAGGCCGATCGGCCACACGACGCTGCCATCGAAGTCGCCGCCGATGCCGACATGGTCGACGCCTGCCACTCGCGCCACGTGGTCGACGTGGTCGGCGACCTCCGACAGCGCCGGCCGGGGGACGACCACGCCGTCGAGGATCTCGTTGCGCAGGGCGCGCAGCTGCGTCGGGTCGTCCATACCGGCGGACCGGCGCTTGAACTCGTCGTTCGCGGGGACCACCGCGTCGGCGGAGGCCTTGGAGATGAAGCCGGCCACGAACGTGACCATGCAGATTCCTCCGTTGCCCGCCAGCCGCGCCAGGATGTCGTCCGGGACGTTGCGGGGCACGTCGCACAGCGCACGCGCGCTCGAGTGGCTGAAGATGATGGGTGCCTCCGACGTGTCCAGCGCATCCGCCATGGTGGCGGGTGACACGTGCGACAGGTCGACCAGCATGCCGAGTCGGTTCATCTCGCGCACCACGTCGCGGCCGAGGTCGCTCAGCCCGCCATGAACGGGCTCATCGGTGGCCGAGTCGGCCCATTCGTTGTTTGCGTTGTGGGTGAGGGTCAGGTACGCCGCACCGAGGTCCCGGAATGCGCGCAGCGCGCCGAGCGACCCTTCGAGCACGTGGCCGCCCTCCATGCCGAGCAGCGAGCCGATTCGGCCGGCGCTCATGGCCGCCTCGACCTCGTCCGCGCTCCGGCACAGCGTCATATCGCCGGGGTAGCGCGCGACCATCCGGCGCGCGAGGTCCAGCTGCTCGAGCTGCGCCCGGGCGTAGCCGCCGCCAAGCTCGGCGGGCACGAAGACGCTCCAGAACTGGCCGCCGATGCCGCCCGCCCGCAGCCGGGGCAGATCGGTGTGGCCCGGCGTCGAGCTGGTGAGGTCGTAGGCGTCCAGGTCTCCGGGCGCGTCCGGATGCTGGCGGATCGCCCAGGGCAGGTCGTTGTGTCCGTCGATCAGCGGGTGCTCGGCCAGGAGCTTGCGCGCGCGCCGGAGCATCGCGGCTGATGGGTCAGGCATCAGGTCAGCATAGGGGGAGCGGCCCGAAGACGATGGAACGGGCCGGCGTGATGCCGGCCCGTCCTGACGGCTGATCGGATGGCTACTGGCCGGAGTTCAGGCCGATGAAGTAGGCGGTGACGATCGCCTGCCCGTGAGCGCCGAAGAAGTGGTCGATCCCCTTCCCATCGGCCCCCTTGCCACCGTCGGTGAAGGCTCGCCCGTGTCCGCCGATGGTGTTCCGTCCGAAGAAGAGCGTGACCTCGGCGGGAACGCCCATCTGAACGGCGGCCTGGAAGGCGACCTGCTGCTGGGCGGCATCGAGCGGCGTGCTGACGCCCGGGATGCCAAAGGTGTGCAGGAAGCCGAACAGCCCTGCGACGGATTCGGTCGCCCAGACATCGGAGTGGTCCGCGCCCGCATTGCCCTTCGCGGAGCGCGAGGCGTTGTAGCACTCGTGAGCGAAGGTGGCACTGGAGGTCACGGCGACGAGGGCGATGGCGAGCACGCCGGCTCGCGCGAAGCGCTTGAACATTGAAAGGGGGATCTCCCGAGCAAAAGTGGGTGGAAGAGGCGGCGGAGGCACCCGCCGCGCCCGATCGATGGGCTCATGCTCGCCAGGCGGCCCCGCTCGGACATCCGTCGGGAGCCGGGAGAAGACCTACGTCATCTGCCGGAGTCGAATCGTCGGGGGCGGGTTGCACGGGAGGGCCGTGGTACGGTCCGCGAATGGCGCGTGGTTCCGTGCTCCCTCTGCTGCTGCTCGCCGGCTGCGCATCGCTGTCTGCGCCGGTCAGCCCGACCCCGCTGGCATCCGCGACACCGATCGCGACGGAGGCGCGCGCAACGCCGTCTCCCTTCGTGTCGCCAGTCGCCTCCGATTCGCCTGCGCCCCCGCCACCGTCTGCCTCGCTCGATCCGACGGCGCTGGAGCTGGAGACGACCAGCTGCGAGGGGGGCGTGGTGCTCGACTGGTCCGCGAGCATCGCGACGGACTTCCATCACTACAGCGCGCTGCGGAGCCCCGAGCGGGAGATCGCGCCGGACTGGCCGCCGATCGCGCCAGCGGTGGATTGGGGCGACACGTACACCACGGACCGCTTCGTCACCTCGGCCGCGGATGACACCGTCACCCTGTCGGAACGCAGCTGGTTCTACCGGGTGATGGCCTACGACGCCGAGAACCGGGTGGTCGGGTCGTCGCCTGTGCGCGCGGGCCGGATGGACCCCGCCGTGGACCTTGGGCCGGTGCGGGCCGGCCAGGCGGGAGATGGGCGGACCCGGATCGCGTGGCAGCCATACGGAGGGTTCTCCGAGTGCTTCAGCAGCTATCGTGTGACGGTGACTCCGGCCGGTGGACCTGCCGCGGTGATCGCGGTCATCTCGGATCAGAGCTCCGGGGAGCTGGTCACCGGCGCCCTCCACTCGGGCACCACGCTCACGATCTCGGTCGAGGCGGTGCGGACCACGGTCCTCGGCTCGTTCACCGTCGCCGAGGCGCAGCCGCTGGTCTACGCGGTGCCCTGATCAGCCTGGTGGTGCCCCGGTCGTGCCGCGCGCGACGAGGCTCGGCGCAAGGATCGCTCGGCTGGGCGCGCCGGATCCGGCCCGACCATCCGCCAGCTCGGCGGCGATGCGTTCCACCGCACGTCGGCCCAGCTCCCCGGTCGGCTGCCGGACGGTCGTGAGCGGTGGATCCGTCCACGCTGCCAGATCGATGTCGTCGAAGCCGATGACCGACATGTCACCGGGCACGGACAGGCCGGCACGCCGAAGCGTCCGCAACGCGCCGATGGCCACGAGGTCGTTGTAGCAGGCGATCGCCGTCGGTCGGGGATCCTCCGCCAGCAGCCGCCGGGTCGCGGCCGCGCCGCCGTCCACGCTGCCGTCCGACTCCGCCACGAGCAGGGTGGCCGGATCAATCCCCGCCGCCGCGAGCGCATCCTGGATGCCCTCCCGTCGTGGGGCCGCAGCGGCCGCCAGCTCGTCGGAGGCCGAGATGTGCGCGATGCGCCGATGGCCGAGCGCGAGCAGGTGCTCGGCGGCGAGCCGCGAGCCGGCGCGATGGTCGGTGGCGATGCCGTGCAGCTCCGAGGCGGGCGCATCCGAGTTCACCAGGACCACCGGCATGCGCGCCGATGCGAGGCGCTCGGCGTGGCGTCGCGTCGCGCGCGACGACGCCACGATCAGGCCGTCCACGCGACGGTCCAGCAGCAGGTCGATGTAGGCGAGCTCGCGCTCCGGGTCGTCGGAGGCGTTGCCCAGCACCACGCCATAGCCGCGGGCATGCGCCTCGTCCTCCACGGCGCGCACGACCTGCGGGAAGAACGGGTTGCCGATGTCGGTGACCAGCAGGCCGATGGTGCGTGTCTCGCGGCGCTTGAGCGCACGGCCCAGGGCTGATGGCCGGTAGTCCAGCGCATCGGCGGCCTCCAGCACGCGGGCGCGCGTTGCGTCACTGGCGGGCGCCGCGCCGGAGAGGACCCGCGAGACCGTCGCCGTCGACACGCCGGCCCGTCGCGCGACCTCGGCGATCGTCGCGGCCACGGGTCTCAGACCTCGGCGAGCGAGACGGTTCGCCGCTCGACGTAGGACCGGGTCGCCGCCACGGCGACGCGCAGGGCCTCGTGGCCATCGCGGACCGTCGAGGCCGGCGGCCGTTCCCCGCGCGCGGCCGCCAGGAAGGCGGCCAGCTCCGTGCGGTAGGCGCCCTCGTACCGCTCCAAATAGCCGGTCCACGGCTCGCCCTGCGCCTGTGGCCAGTCGAGCTGGCGTGACGGCGTGCGCGGCGAGAGTCCCATCGTCAGGTGCGCGTGCTCAGCGATGAGCTCGACCCGGCTGTCGTAGCCGGCCGGGTGCAGCCAGGTGGCGACCAGCACCGCGAGGGTCCCGCCGGACATGCGGAGCGTGACGAGCGCGGTCTCGACGCCTCGGGGATCCGCCGGCCGTGGGTCGTCGCGCCGGCTGCCGTCAACGGTGACCTCGACGACCTCCTGTCCGGTCATCCATCGCGCGAAGTCGAAGTCGTGGACCGACGAGTGGAGGAACAGCGGCGCGGCGTCATTCGGCGTCCACTCGCTCGCCGGCCTCGGCGTCACGCGCGGGTCGAAGGCGGTGAGCCGAAGCAGGTGGACGCGGCCTGTTTCCCCGGCTGCGACCCGGCGGCGAGCCTCGGCGAAGCTGCCCTCGTGGCGGCGCTGGAAGCCCATCTGGACGTTCGCGCCGGTCTCCTCGACCCGCTGCACCAGGGCAGCGGACGCGGCCAGGTCGTCGGTGAGTGGCTTCTCGCACAGAGCCGGAATGCCGCGCGCCACGGCGGCCCCCACGGCGGCGGCGTGCAGCCCAGCCGGCGTGGCGATGACCACCGCATCGGCCTGGTCGAAGGCGTCGTCATGCGTCACCGCCCTTCCTCCGGCGTTGGCGGCGACCAAAGTCGCACGCTCCGTATCGGTGTCGACGACGAGGACCTCGCTGACGCCTTCCATCCCGCCGAGCAGCTGGGCATGCATGCCGCCCATGCTCCCGGCGCCGAGGACCGCGACCTTCACCGCGCCAGCTCCCGGATCGCGTACCGCAGCACCCGTCCGCCGGCTGCCGCGGCTTCGGCGGGAGCCAGCCAGGTGGAGTCCTGTTCCACCATGAGCCAGCCGTCGAAGCCGATCTCGTCCAGCGCGGAGACGACGCCGGCAATGTCGAGCGCCCCGTTGCCCAGCTCGGTGAACAGCCGAGCGCGCACGGCGTCACCGAAGCCGGCCAGCGCGCCGGAGCGGAGCTGCGCCAGCACCAGCGGATCCACGTCCTTGGCATGCAGGTGGGTGATGAGCCTGCCGTGGCGCTGGATCGCCTCGACGGGGTCGCCACCGCCCACCAGGTAGTGCCCGACGTCCAGGCACAGGCCCGCCCCGGTGCCCGCCAGGCGGGCGGCGAGAGCGTCGACCTCCGGGGGCGACTCGATCCAGGTGGCCGTGTGCGGGTGGAACGCCACGCGCACGCCCTCCGGTGCGGCGGCCGCGAGCTCGGCGAGCAGGGTCGCCAGCCGGTCGAACGCGGCGTCGGGCCATCGTGGCGAATCGGGGCCGAGGCGGCCGCTCAACGCGTCGCGTTCCGGGGTCCCGTGAACGGCGACGACGAGGACCTCACCTCCTGCGGCCACCAGCCGCTCGAGGTCGGTGCGGGCGGCTTCCTCCGCGCCGGTGGCCAGTCCGTCTGCATCGGCGAGCAGGGCGGAATACAGCTCGGCGAAGCGGAGCCCTCGTTCGCTCAGCTCGGACGCCAGCTCCTGGCCCTCGGGAAATCCGCGGCCGAACTGGGTCCCCTCGAATCCGAGTCGCGCGAAGGTGTCCAGGATCTCGCCGTAGCTGACGTCCGGGGCGAGGTCCGGCAGGTCGACGTTGTTCCAGACGATCGGCACGCATCCGATCGGCGCGGAGGCGAGGCTCATTCCTGCCGTTCTCGCCGTCCCGCGAGCTGGTCCTCGTGCGCCGGGCGACCCTCCGGCACCGGGACGTCCCACCAGCCGGTCTTGTCCGGCCCGGCGGTGGCAAGGTCGCGTTCGACCCGCACGTGCACGAGCGATGGGCCGCGGGATGCCAGCGCGCGCTCGACGGCCGGACGCACCGCGGACGGCTCGTGGGCGGACTCGGTGTGCACGCCGAACGCGCGGCCGATGGCGGCGAAATCCGGCGAGTACGGCTGCCCGTCGCGTATGAAGTCGGTCACCGCCGTGCGCCCGAAGTGCGCCTGCTGACCGCCCTTGATGCTGATCCAGCCGGAGTTGTCCAGCACGACCGTGCAGACCGGCACGCCCAGCATGGCCACGGCGGCAAGCTCCTGCATCGTCTGGAGGAAGTCCCCGTCCCCGGCGATGGCCAGCACCTGGGCCTCCGGCTTCGCCAGCTGCGCGCCGATGGCGGCCGGCAGCGTGAAGCCCATCGTGCTGAAGCCCCCCGAGGTGATGTGCGTTCGAGGCTCGCGCGTCACCCAGCGCTGCTTCACCATGCCCTGCGGCAGGCCGGCACCGGTGACCACGGTCGCGTCCGGCCGGGTGGCTGACTGGATCTCGCGCACGGCTCGGGCCATCGTCGTCGG